>CAIOSO010000191.1 GCA_903860985.1 uncultured Flavobacteriales bacterium | reverse complement strand
CGATAGAAGGCCTGATTTGCGAATCGGAAGAGGTAATACAGCTCATTGGCTCGAACAATGCTGCCTTATTCGCTTTGTGCGAAGGACTGCTTTTATCGAGCTACCGATTTACACAGCATTTCTCAAAACCGAAGGACTACACATTCAAACAGATTTTCGTTGATGCTTCCTTAACAAGTGAGCAATTTTCCGAATTGACTTCGATGTCCAAAGCCGTTTTCTGGACGCGCGACATGGTCAACACCCCTGTTTCTCATTTGAACGCAGAACAATTGGCTGAGGCGATTTCGAAGCTTGGTGAAGAAGCAGGATTTCAAGTGAATGTGCTAGGAAAAACACAAATCGAATCCCTGAAAATGGGTGGATTATTAGCCGTAAATAAAGGATCCATTGATCCGCCAACATTTACCATTGCGGAATACAACCCAGCTAACGCTGTGAATAAAAAGCCCATCGTTTTGGTTGGTAAAGGTGTGGTGTATGATACGGGCGGACTCAGTTTAAAACCGACAGCGGGATCCATGGATACGATGAAAGGCGACATGGCAGGAGGCGCAACTATGGCGGCAGTGATTTATTTTGCTGCATTGCAAAAACTTCCCGTTCACATCGTTGGACTCATTCCAGCAACGGATAATCGTCCGGGTGGAAATGCTTACACGCCAGGAGATGTCATTACGATGTTTGATGGGACAACGATTGAAGTGTTAAACACCGATGCGGAAGGACGCATGATTTTAGCCGACGCATTAGCGTATTCGGCAAAATACGATCCGGAGATTGTCATCGATGCGGCGACCTTAACCGGGGCAGCACTAAGAGCAATTGGTACCGAAGCCACCATTATCATGGGAAATGCGGCGGATGATTATTTCCAAGATTTAGAAAAAACAGGGTTTGATGTTCACGAGCGCGTGGTTCGTTTTCCATTCTGGGACGACTACAAAGCACACATGAAATCAAAAATTGCCGACATGAAAAATATAGGCGGCCCGAATGCAGGAATGATTTCCGCAGGGAAATTTTTAGAGCATTTCGTAAAAGCTCCTTATATTCACATGGACATTGCAGGTCCAGCTTGGTTGGATTCAAAAGAAAATTACAAAGGGGATGGTGGAACAGGAGCGGGAGTTCGTTTGTTGTATCAATTCTTGAAAAATCGCTATAAATAATGGACAAAGAACAAGGAGCAGAAAAAGAAGCAGTTTCTACGAAAGAATTGTATAAAGTCGGGATTACACTTGGTGACTTAAACGGCATTGGTCCAGAGGTGACGATTAAAGCACTCAAAGACAATCGCATTTTGGGAGATTTCACCCCTGTGATTTACGGTTCAACAAAAATCATCTCGCATTATAAAAAATTGTTTGAACTACAGGATTTTCAATATACCTCCTGTAAAGACGCGAGTGAAATTCAAGCGAGAAAAATCAATGTGATTAATGTTTGGGAGGAGGATGTTGAATTGCAAGTTGGGGAATCTACACAAACAGGTGGTTCTTATGCTTTCAAATCACTTGAAGCGGCCACGCAAGATTTATCCGAAGGGAAAATTGATGTTTTGGTGACGAGTCCATTTAGCAAAGATGCCATTCAAAAGGCAGGATTTGAGTTTCCTGGTCACACGGAATACTTAGCAGATATGTCCGGTGTTCCAGAAGCACTGATGATTTTAGTTTCCGATAGATTGAAAGTTGCATTGGTCACCACGCATATCCCGATCAAAGAGGTAAGTTCGGCGCTCAACAAAGAAGGTATTCTGTCCAAAATTGAGAAATTCGAACAATCTTTGAAAAAAGATTTCGGAATTGTCAAACCAAGAATTGCCGTATTTGGATTGAATCCACATGCGGGTGAAAACGGCAAATTAGGAGCCGAGGAACAAGAGATTATTTCCCCAGCTATTCAGCAAGCGAAAAACAAAGGCGTTTTAGCTTTTGGTCCATTTCCGGCGGATGGTTTCTTTGGGTCAGACTTAAAAAATCAATTCGATGGAATTCTAGCGATGTATCACGATCAAGGACTTACGGCATTTAAAGCCTTGGCTTTTGATGACGGTGTGAACTTCACGGCAGACCTTCCGATCGTTCGAACATCACCAGATCACGGTACAGCATTTGACATCGCCGGTAAGGATATGGCGAATGAATTGTCGATGAGAAGCGCCATGTATTTGGCGGTGGAAATTTTTAAAAACAGAAAGTTCAACAAACAAATTCATGCGAATCCACTGCCCTTTACGAAGGAAGAACGCGGAAAGAAAGAGTTTGATCGTCCGATATAATTTTAAAATTCCAAATAAATTTTATAATTTCGCAGATTCATTTTTGTTCATTGTAAAAACGATATGATTAGTCCTTACACGATACCATTTGTTGGATTGAAGCTAGGACAGCATCTTTTCGATTTTACTTTAGACAAAACGTTCTTTGAATCTTTGCCGTATTCGTTGGTTGACGACGGGAAATTAGTAGTGAAATTAAACTTGGAAAAAAAGGAAACGATGCTCATAGCAAGTTTCGTAGTAAAAGGTTTCGTTACAGCGCCTTGTGCTAGATGCAATGAGGAAATGAGTCAGAAAATTAAAGGTGATTTGACTGTTTACTTTGTGTTTGGAGATGAGGAGTCTGAAGATGAAAACTTGATTGTTATTCCAAGGGAGAGCTATGAAATCGACGTGCAACAATCGATGTATGAAATGATTATGTTGGCCTTGCCAGCACGATCAGCACATAAAAAAAATGAATGCAATGAAGAAATGGTTCAACTGATACAAAAGTATACGTCGAATCAGGATTCCAAAGAGAAAGAAGAAAACATTGACCCAAGGTGGGCAGCATTAAAGAATTTAAATTGATATAAATACATAGTTATGGCGCATCCTAAACGCAGAATTTCCACAACAAGACGTGACAAACGTAGAACGCACAAAAAAGCGACTGCTCATCAAGTGGCAACATGCCCTACAACAGGTCAGCCTCATTTATTCCACCATGCGCACTGGCATGAAGGAAAATTATACTACCGAGGTAAAGTAGTTGCAGAAAAAGAATCAACAGTAGAGTAAGGAACCATCTCGTTTTATAAATGAGGATTGGTCTAGACATCTCAGGGGGCGACTTCGCTCCCAAGGCAACTATTGATGGTGCATTATTGGCGAGAGTAGTTCTGTCCAATGATGTCACTATTGCTTTGCTTGGTGATGAGGAACTGATTCGCACAGAGTTTGCCAATCGCGGTAAAGATTTTGAAGGATTCGAGGTAATTCACGCGCCAGAAGTAATTACCTATCACGATCATCCAACAAAAGCAATTCCTAGAAAACCGAATAGCTCTATTGCCATTGGATTTGATTTGCTTGCAAAAGAATATTTAGATGTCTTCGCTAGTACCGGAAATACCGGAGCTATGTTAGTGGGCGCGATGTACAAATTGAACACCGTTCCAGGTATCTTTCGTCCATGCATCACCTCCACACTTCCCGCACTAGATGGATCTCAAGCCATTTTACTCGATGTAGGTTCAAACGCAGATTGTAAAGCGGATGTCCTATATCAATTTGCCGTTCTTGGAGCACTTTACTCACAGCATGTGCATGGAGTTGAAAATCCGCGAGTTGCTTTATTGAATATCGGCGAAGAAGATTCCAAAGGGAATTTATTGACCATTGCCGCATATAAGTTACTATCCGAATCCGACGAGTTAAACTTTACTGGAAATATAGAAGGCCGGGATTTGTTTACTGGAGTTGCAGACGTGATTGTTTGTGATGGATTCACGGGAAATATTGTTTTAAAAGAAGCAGAGGGGATTTATAACTTGATGCGAAAACGCGGTATCCGCGATGAATATTTTGACCGCTTTAATTACGAGAATTATGGCGGAACACCAATTTTAGGTGTAAAAGGAAATGCCGTAATTGGTCATGGTATTTCGAATGACATTGCCATCAAAAATATGTTGTTACATTCCTATGAAGTGGCCGCTTCAGGATTAGCGACGAAAATAAACGATGCATTTAACTAAAAGATGAATAAACTTACAGCAGCAATTACAGCAGTACAAGGATATGTTCCAGATGACATTTTAAGTAACGAAGATTTATCAAAATTGGTCGATACTTCTGATGAATGGATCACTTCGCGTACGGGGATTAAGGAGCGTCGCATTATGCGAAATGGCGCTTCATCAGATATGGCTGCAGCGGCTGTAAAACAATTGTTAGAGAAAAAAGGCATTGATCCACTGGACATTGATTTAGTGATCTGTGGTACCGTGACGCCTGACCATCCATTTCCAAGTACTGCGAATATATTGAGCGATAAAACAGGCATGAAAAATGCGTGGTCTTTTGATGTCAATGCAGCATGTTCTGGATTTCTATTTGCTTTAGCAACCGGTTCGCAATTTATTGAAACAGGAAAATACAAAAAAGTAATTGTCGTTGGTGTCGATAAGATGACATCCATTGTGGATTACCAAGATCGTACTACATGTGTCATCTTCGGTGATGGTGCAGGAGCTGTTTTGTTAGAACCAAATACAGAGGGACTTGGAGTAATGGACTTTATTTTGCACTCTGATGGATCCGGACGCGAGTTCTTGGTTCAACCAGCGGGAGGATCTTTGAATCCAGCTTCCATTGAAA
The DNA here is from genome assembly GCA_903860985.1 of uncultured Flavobacteriales bacterium. Classification (GTDB taxonomy): domain Bacteria; phylum Bacteroidota; class Bacteroidia; order Flavobacteriales_D; family Crocinitomicaceae; genus UBA952. The sequence goes on along the minus strand of CAIOSO010000191.1, from coordinate 37 downwards.
CGGTTGAAAACCGCATGCACTATGTAAAACAAGAAGG
>CAIOSO010000190.1 GCA_903860985.1 uncultured Flavobacteriales bacterium | reverse complement strand
CTTTTGGAGAAATGCCTTGTGCAACTGCTTGTTGAACAATTGACGCTGCACGCGCTAAATCCTCGTAAGAAGAGTTTGTACAAGAACCGATAAGTCCCCACTCTACTTTCATTGGCCAATTGTTTGCTGTTGCTTCCGCACGCATTTTTGAAACTGGCGTTCCTCTATCTGGTGTAAATGGACCATTGATATGTGGTTCCAGTTCACTTAAGTTAATTTCAATAATTTGATCAAAATATGTAGATGGATTATCGTACACCTCTTGATCTCCTGTTAAATGCTCTGCGATTTGATCTGCAGCTTTAACTACTTCCTCGCGTCCAGTCGCCATTAAATAACGACGCATGGACTCATCATATCCGAACGTGGAAGTCGTTGCACCGATTTCAGCACCCATATTACAAATGGTTCCTTTTCCAGTACAAGAAAGGGAAATAGCTCCTTCGCCAAAGTATTCAACGATCGCTCCAGTTCCACCTTTTACAGTTAAAATGTCTGCTACTTTTAAGATGACGTCTTTCGCGGAAGTCCAGCCACTTAATTTACCTGTTAACTTCACACCGATCAACTTTGGAAATTTCAATTCCCAAGCCATTCCGGCCATGACATCCACGGCATCCGCTCCACCAACACCAATCGCAATCATTCCTAGTCCACCAGCATTTACCGTATGTGAATCGGTACCAATCATCATTCCACCCGGAAATGCGTAGTTTTCCAATACCACTTGGTGAATGATTCCAGCTCCTGGTTTCCAGAATCCGATCCCATATTTATTCGAAATCGAAGACAAGAAATTAAATACTTCGTTGTTTTGATTCAATGATTCTTGTAAGTCTTTACTTGCACCCAATTTCGCTTGAATTAGGTGATCCGCGTGTACCGTAGAAGGCACTGCTACTCGTTTTTTACCTGCTTGCATAAATTGCAATAAGGCCATTTGTGCGGTTGCATCTTGCATTGCTACACGATCCGGCGCAAAATCCACATACGAATTTCCTCTTTCATGTGCTTCTTGTGCATTTCCATCCCAAAGGTGAGCGTACAGAATTTTCTCAGTTAACGTTAATGGTCTACCAACGACTTTTCTTGCTGCTGCAATGCGCTCAGGATATTGTGCATATACCTTTTGAATCATGTCAAGATCGAATACTTTCATAGTGCTAATGTAATTTTGATGTGCGTGCAAATTTAATGAATTTGGTGCATTAAAGAAATTGAAAAGGCCTGAAATATTTTTTATTCCTGACGATTGATTGTAACTTACTCTCTTAATTAAAGAATTATGCGTTTTTATACGGCACTATTTTTCATCTTTATTCTTCTTTCAGCAAGCTTTTCAGATACTGAAAAAGGAAGTGCGTCGTACTATAGTAGTTCGTTTAATGGACGAAGAACCGCTTCCGGCGAAGTGTTTAATAACAACCTATTAACTGCAGCACATAAGTCACTCCCACTTGGCACCATGGTCAAGGTCACCAACATGAAAAACGATTCCACCATCATATTAAAAGTAAACGACAGACTTTCAAAAAACTCAAGTCATATCATTGATGTAACTTTAGCTGCAGCAAAAAAACTTAATTTTGTGCGAAACGGAATCGCTACAGTAACGGTGGACGTTCTTAGCACAAAAGATGAAGAGACAGCAGAAGATGAACGAATTAAAAGTAATTGACCTTTCCACGGTTCTGGCTGGACCTTCTGTCGGAACGTTTTTTGCTGAACTAGGAGCAGAGGTCATAAAAATTGAACACCCCTTATTTCCCGATGTCACACGTTCATGGAAATTACCAACAGAAGATAAATCAAGTTCCATTTCCGCGTATTTTTCGAGTGTAAACTATGGGAAATCGTATATTTCCTTAGACTTATCAAAGGAAGAAGATCATGCTGAGTTTATTGGTCACATCAAAAACGCAGATATCCTGATCAGTAACTTCAAAAAAGGAGATGACCAAAAACTAAACATTCAAACTTCTTTCTTACATTCCATTAATCCTCAATTAATTATTGGAAAAATAAGTGGTTTCGGTGAGGAAAGTGATCGTGTGGCCTACGACCTAATCCTCCAAGCTGAAACTGGCTTTATGTCCATGAATGGCACAAAGGATTCAGGTCCTGTAAAAATGCCTGTTGCATTGATCGATGTTTTGGCAGGACATCAACTAAAAGAAGGACTGCTACTCGCTTTGTTAGATCGACACCTTACAGGTAAAGGATCAGAAGTCAGTGTTTCTTTATATGATACGGCGATTTGCAGTTTAGCAAATCAAGCCTCCAATTACTTAATGACTGGACACGTAGCTCAGCGCATCGGAAGTTTGCATCCCAACATTGCACCTTACGGTGAATTATTTCAAACAAAAGATGGTCTTACCATTACTTTTGCCATTGGCTCCGATAAGCATTTTGAAAAATTAGTCAGCACATTAGATATACCAGAACTTGCGAAAGATAGCCGATTCATACACAACCAACAGCGTATTGAACATCGAACGATTTTAGCAGAAATCCTTCAATCTAGCATCCGTTCTTGCGAGAGCAAAGAACTTCTTTCCAAACTTCACGCACAACAGGTTCCCTGTGCGGAGGTAAAAACAATGGACATGGTCTTTTCACATCAAGAGGCAAGCTCTTTGATTTTATCGGAGGAAATCAATCAAATTAAAACAAGACGTGTGCGCACCACTGCTTTTACCATCAAACATGATTAGATCACCATATACCCGAGAGGAATGGGATGAATACTACCAACTGCGTTACGACGTTTTACGAGCGCCTTGGAATCAACCTGTCGGATCAGAGCGAAATGAAGGAGATGAGACAGCTTTACACTTTGCTTGTTTCGAGGAAAACACCATCATTGGTGTTGGACGACTTGACTACATGTCAGCAACGATCGCTCAAGTTCGCTTCATGGCGGTAGATGGAAATCGACAAGGAGAAGGAATAGGAAAAAAACTCATGCTTCACATGGAAGAAATCGCGATAGCAAGTGGACGAACCTTGCTCATTTTACATGCACGGGAAATCGCCCTTCCTTTCTACCAAAAACTGGGCTACATGACGACGGAAAAATCACACCTGTTATTTGGTGAAATACAACATTATTTAATGAGTAAAAAACATGAGTCAATCCGCTGAGAATAAATTTGTATTAAAGGAGTTTTATGAAATCATTACTTCCAACAAAATATCCTTGTTTGATCGAATCGCTTCTGAACGAACAAGGTTTTTAACCATCGCTTTGGAAAATATCTATCAAGAACACAATGCTTCGGCTGTTCTTCGCACCTGCGATTGTTTTGGGATTCAAGATTTGCAAGTGATTGAAAAAGACAATCAATATCAAATTCAACGAGACATTGCTATGGGTTCTGGTCGCTGGGTGGATATTCACAATTTCAGTGATGAATTGGGTCCAACAGAAACCTGTATTTCCGCTCTAAAAGAACAAGGTTATCAAATTGTCGCGACTAGCCCTCATGCAAATGCGCACGATGTGCATGACATTCCCATCGATAAACCCTTGGCATTTTTCTTCGGGACCGAAAAAGATGGACTCAGTGAAGAAATGATGAACGCAGCTGATTTGCACGTTCGCATCCCCATGTATGGCTTTACAGAAAGCTTTAATATTTCCGTATCAGTGGCCATTTTATTACAAACGATTCGACAACGTTTAGAAATGAGTGAGTACGATTGGAAGTTAACCGAAGATGAACAAATTGCATTGAAAATTCAGTGGTGTGAGAAAATAGTGAGCGGTGGAGAAGCAGTTGGTAAAGAATTCCGTTTGAGGTATCAAAAAGATTGATACATTTGTATCGGTATTTTGTACAAGAATAATTACTTATGGGAAAAGGAGATAAAAAAACAGCAAGAGGTAAACGTGCCATGGGCTCTTATGGAGTGACCAGAAAACGTAAAGAGGACAAAGTAGTCATTGTTCCGAAAGAGAAAAAGGTGAAAAAGGCTGAAACTGAAACTGCTAAACCAGCAGCGAAAAAACCGGCAGCAAAGAAACCGGCAGCGAAGAAAACCGCAACTGAAAAATCTGAATAAAAAAAAAAGCTGTCGTATGACAGCTTTTTTTTTAACAAAAATCCGACAATCATTCACATTGTGTACCTTATGTGAAAAGTAATCATGAATTTTGAATCAAATTAATCAACAATGAAACATAATTTTGGCGCAGGTCCCTGTATTTTACCTCAAGAAGTTTTCCAACAAGCTGCGAGCGCTGTGTTGGATTTTAATGGACTTTCCATTTTAGAAGTATCACATCGACACAAAGATTTCGTTGCAGTAATGGACGAAGCCATTGACTTGGTGAAAAAAGCCTTGAATGTCCCCGCTGGATATTCCGTAGCTTTTCTACAAGGTGGAGCAACCTTAGGATTCACCATCGTTGCATTGAATATGATGCGTGACAAAAAGAGAGCTGGGTATATGAATACCGGAACTTGGGCAACTGGCGCCATCAAAGAAGCGAAAAAAGTAGGGATTGATGTGGATGTTTTTGCTTCTTCAGAGGACAAAAACTTTACCTACATTCCTAAAGATTATACGATGCCAACTGATGTGGATTACATTCATTTCACATCTAACAATACCATTTACGGAACGCAATTCAAAGAATTCCCTAAAACAGATTTGCCATTGGTCTGCGATATGTCCTCGGATATTTTCTCGAAAGAAATCAATGTCGCTGATTTTGATATTATCTATGCTGGAGCACAGAAAAACTTAGGTCCGGCTGGAGCTACCTTGTATATTGTGAAAGATGAAATCTTAGGGAAATCTACTTCGCCGTTTATGCCGACCTATTTGGACTTAAAGCAACAAGTAGAAAAAGAATCCATGCTGAATACACCACCCGTTTTTCCTGTCTATGTTGCCATGCTCAACCTACGCAATTTAATAGCGAATGGTGGCGTGAAAGCGATGGAACAACGAAATAATGAAAAAGCAGCTTTACTATATAAAGAAATTGATGAGAATCCAGCCTTCAGAGGTGCCGTAGAAGTAGCAGATCGATCTAATATGAACGTTACCTTCCTTCTAAACGATGAAAGTCGCAGCGAGGAATTTGATCAGATGTGGAAAGCAGCAGGCATCGTTGGATTGCCGGGACACCGTTCTGTTGGTGGGTATCGTGCTTCCATCTACAATGCCTTGCCAATTGAAAGTGTGCAAGTATTAGTGGACGTCATGCATGCATTTAATCAATAATAGGTAAACAGAAGTTATGAAAATATTAGCGAACGACGGAATATCCGATTTAGGAAAACAGCTTATGGAAGCTGCAGGACATACCGTTATAACGGAAAAAGTTTCTCAAGAACAGCTCGCTCATGAGGTAAATGCACAAGGAATTGAAGCCATTTTAGTACGAAGCGCAACTACCGTCCGACAAGATGTGATCGATGCGTGTCCACATGTAAAAATCATTGGTCGTGGTGGCGTTGGAATGGACAATATCGACGTGGATTATGCACGAAGCAAAGGAATACATGTCATCAATACACCAGCCTCTTCTTCCCAATCGGTTGCTGAATTGGTAATGGGACAATTATTTTCCTTGTCTCGTTTCCTAAACGATTCTTTTAAGAACATGGAG
>CAIOSO010000189.1 GCA_903860985.1 uncultured Flavobacteriales bacterium | reverse complement strand
GGATTCGAATAGAATTGTGTAAAGGTTGGGTCCTGAGACCAAGCAGTATTTGACATTGAAACAACAAATATATTTGTTAAAGCAATGACTAGAGTTCCGAATGTTTTCACAAACTTTGTTTTTAGCACGAACAATCTTAACGTAGTTTAGGTTTTAAAGGTTACAAATATCGAATAATTATTCAAATAAAATAAATATATTGACGTTTTTCTTGCATACGTTCATCGAAAAAACCCTAATATGATCCGAATTATTTTTTCTTTCTTCTTTCTTTTTGTAGCAAATCCTTCTATTTCTCAAGTCGTTCTTGTTGATTTGAATTGGTCTAATATACACAATTACCATGATGATGGTAATATATTCCCAATTCACTTTATCGAAAATCAGGGTATTGACAACGGAATGCCTTATTATTTTCAAAAAACGAAAACGTTTTCATCACAACAACAAGTGGTACTTTCTGATCTAGTGACAGAGCCAATCCCCAGTTCTGATATCAATTTTTACAAGCGTTCATTTATTCAACTTCCAACTGATTTCACCTTGGAGGCTGCTGTAACAGATGAGTCCCAACAGGCTTTTGCTGTTTTTCATTTTATCCCAGTCCGATTCCATGAAGGAAAATATGAGCGATTGGTCCGATTTTCCTATCAGTTAACGCCAAATCCTGTTTCGAAACCAAAAGATTTTGCGCTAGAATCAGTGATGAAACCAGGGTCTGGTTCATGGTATAAAATAGCTGTTGTGAAGGATGGTATTTATAAAATGGACAAGGCGTTTCTAGAATCTTGCGGCATCAATACAACGGGATTAAATCCAGCACACATTCATATTTACGGTAATGGGGATGGGTTGATTCCAGAAAAAAATAATCTTCCAAGAACGGATGATTTAGCGGAAAACGCCATTTTTATTCAAGGTGAATCGGATGGTATTTTTAACGATAATGACTACATTCTTTTCTACGGTTGGGGTCCACATAGATGGTCCAGCACCGAGATTGTTTTTCCGTATCTTCAAATTCGAAACATTTACAGCGATATTTCCACCTACTTTATTAATATCAATAGCAATGAAGTTCCGCTCCGTATACAAAATGACGTTCAAAATGACTTACCTGCAGATTCTATTGTTCGATCTTATGACTTTAGGGAGTGTTATGAAAATGACCTTGCTAATTTGGTCGAAGGAGGGCAGAGATGGTATGGGGAATTATTCGATGTGGAGCTAGAGCGAACATTTAATTTTTCTATTCCGAATTTGGATACAGTTAAATTGGATGTGAAATTGGACATCGCTGCTAATTGCCCGAATAACAACTTGTTAAATACAATGAAAGCAAGTGTTAATGGTCAAAACTTATTTACGAATATTCTGCCCATCAATTCTTCGGAATTTTCTCGAGGAGAATATAAATTCTCCATGAATAACCCACCGTCTTCTATTCCACTTAAATTAAATGTTTCACGCCAGTCACCAACCACATTGGCATACCTAGATCGTATTATCCTTCATACAAAAAGGAAGTTGGTTTTTTATGGAACTCAATTTGGATTTAGAATAAAAAATAGCCTAGCTACACAATTACTTTCCTACGAAATAACGGGATTGCCAAATAATGGATTTGTTTGGGATGTTTCTGATAAACATGTGCCAAAAAAAATGTTCTTAAATACAAGTGGAACAACTACTACCTTTAAATCATCTGGGGGATACAAAGAATTTGCTGCTTCCAATGGCAGCTCCTTTTTCACTCCTGATATAATAGGTGCGGTGGGTAATCAGAACCTACATGGACTAGCACAAGCTGACTATTTAATCGTGTCGCATCCAGATTTCCTTTCACAAGCAAATCGACTTGCTGATTTACACCGTGCAGACGGCCTATCTGTTCATGTGGTGAATGTGATGCAGGTATACAATGAGTATAGTTCCGGTATGCAGGATGCTTCAGCCATTCGAATGTTTGCGAAAATGTTCTATGATCGTGCTATTCAAAATGACCCATTATCGAAACCAAAGTACTTGTTGTTGTTCGGAGACGGGACCTATGATCCAAAAAATCGCTTGGACAATAACAACAATTACATTCCTACATATCAAGCCGTTTTAAGTGAAGATCATATTAATGCATTGGTTTCCGATGATTACTTTGGGATACTAGGCGATAACGAAGGCTTTTCGAGTACAGATTTAATGGATATTGGCGTCGGTAGATTCATTGTAAGTGATATTCTTCAGGCGAAACAACAAGTTGATAAAGTAGAGCATTACCTAAAAAATGGTTCTAAACTTTTCCCAAATAATGCTTCTTGTTGTTTGGGAGAATCGGACAAAACCTCAACCTTTGGAGATTGGCGCTTGAAGTTTATTCAAATTGCAGACAATGACCCATCTAATACTTTTATTGAAAACAATGCGGAACCTCAGTATAACTATGTAAAGCAATTCCACCGCGAGATGAATGGTGAAAAGTTATATATGGATGCGTTCCCAATGGTAATATCTACTGGGGGTATTAGATTTCCGGCACTTTCAGAATCCATTACTGATCGTGTTCAACGCGGAATACTTATGATTAATTACGTTGGTCATGGCGGTGAGGTAGGACTCGCAGAAGAACGGATAGTGACCATTCCCCAAATTCAGTCATGGAGCAATATAAATGCCTTGAATTTATTCGTTTCAGCAACCTGTGAATTTACCCGTTACGACGACCCCAAAAGAGTCTCCGCTGGTGAGTGGGCATTTCTGAATCCGGCAGGATCTTCCATTGCCTTGATGACCACCACAAGAGCCGTTTTTATTACTGTTAATGAAGTTACTGGTGATGCCTTTTATCAACAAGTTTTTGAACGCGATGCATCCGGAAACCCAAAAACCTTTGGTGAAATCGCGATGCAGACAAAAAACAATTCAGGATCGAGTGGAAACAAACGAAGTTTCACCTTGATTGGTGACCCTGCACTGCGCATTGCGCTTCCGAGGTACCGCATTGTAACGGACAGCATAAATGGAATCAGTCCTCAAGTCCAAATAGATACGATCAATGCCTTGAGTAAGGTTCGAATCAAAGGACACATGGAGGATTGGAATGGTGGGATTTTAAATACATGGAACGGGGTACTTACACCAACTATTTTCGATAAGTTCAAAACCCAACAAACGCTGGGACAGGATCCACCGCAAGTGTTAAGTTTCCAACAGCAACGCAATAAAATATACCGCGGAAAAGCTAGCATAGTTAATGGGTATTTTGATTTTGAATTCATCGTTCCTAAGGACATCGCCTTGAATTATGGTTTGGGAAAAATTAGTTATTATGGCAATAGTACCGTTTCAGATGCTCAAGGATTTGATACGATGTTGATCATAGGTGGAATTAATCCGAATGGACTGAACGATGTCATAGCGCCTAGCATTCAATTGTTCATGAATGACGAAGCATTTGTTGCCGGAAGTATTACGGATGCAAACCCCGTTTTATTCGCAAAGATTTTTGATGAGAATGGAATAAATACGGTGGGGAATGGGATAGGTCACGATATTGTAGCGGTATTGGATGGCGAATCAAGTAATCCATTCGTATTAAATGATTTTTATTCAGCAGGTTTGAATGATTATCAAAATGGAGAGGTGAGGTATCAATTTCAAGGATTATCCAAAGGCAAGCATACGCTTGAATTGAAAGCTTGGGATGTCAACAATAATTCAGGAATAGCAAAACTCGAATTTGTCGTTCAGGAAAAAGAAGTGCCTGTATTGGATCATGTGTACAATTACCCGAATCCATTCACCACCCGCACTTCCTTCATGTTTGAACATAATCAATCCTGCAATCAGCTGGATGTTCAGGTTCAAATTTATACGATATCAGGAAAATTAGTTAAAACAATTCAACAACAAGTTCAAACATCTGGATTTCGTTCAGAGGGAATTGAATGGGATGGAAAGGATGATTTTGGAGATCAGTTAGCCAAAGGTGTGTACGTTTATCGATTGAAAGTGAAAAACATGGATGGACAAATAGCAGAAAAAACCGAGAAATTGGTTATTTTGAAATGATTCCACAATAAAAAACCGAGTTTTTCGTATATTTACCATTCATTAAGTAATGTTGTTTATGAAGCACGTTTTTTTCATTTTAACTTTTTGTTATTGTTCTTTTGAAGTCTATGCCCAACCCAATGGTGGCGGGTCGGGTGTCACGGATAATGACCTGCAATTAAATACCATTACGACCGCTTTGCCATTTATGGCCATTACTCCGGATTCAAGAGCTGGTGGAATGGGAGATGCTGGAACGGCATTGAGTCCAACATCAACATCAGTCTATTGGAACACTTCCATGCTGAGTTTTGCGAAAGAAAAGTCTGAAATCAGTTTGTCCTATACTCCTTGGTTGCGACAGTTAACCAATGATATTAGTTTGTCCTATTTAGCTGGATACTATCGAATCAATAAAATACATACCATCGGAGGTTCTTTACGCTACTTTAGTTTAGGGGAAATCACCTTTACAGACATTAGCGGAAACGTACTTCGTGATGACAAGCCCAGTGAGTTTGAATTAACTGGGGCCTACGCATTTCGTTTAGCCAAGAAATTAAGCATTGGGATTAATGGGAAGTTTGCGTATTCCAATTTAACAGGTGGATTGACCGTTGGCGGGGTGAATACGAAAGCAGGAGTAGTTGGAGCCGCAGATTTTTCCATCACTTATCGGAACGAAGATGCTAAAATTGGAAATACAGATGGGACATATACATTTGCAACTACCTTGAATAACTTAGGAAATAAAGTGGCTTATTCTGAGTTGTCAAAACGTGATTTTATCCCTATGAATTTGAAAATCGGAAATGCATTTGAAGCTGAGCTTGATGATTACAATAAAGTCACTTTCGCGGTAGATTTACAAAAGCTATTGGTTCCAACACCGGCATACTTTGCGAATGTGAATGGAAGCTATACGATGTTATCTGGAATGAATGGAGATGTTGGAATCATCAACGGGATTCTTCAGTCGTTTTATGATGCACCTGGAGTAGTTTCGAAAGATGCGAATGGGGATTATATTCAAAATAATGATGGATCTTACGCGGTTGTAAAGGGTTCAAAATTGAAAGAGGAATTAACGGAAATAAATATTGCTGGAGGAATTGAATGGTGGTACAATGATGTGTTAGCATTCAGAACAGGTATGTTCTATGAAAACAGAAACAAAGGAAACCGTCAATTTTTGAATTTTGGTGCTAGTTTGAAATACAACATGTTTTCCATTGACTTCTCTTACCTAGCTTCTGTAAGTGGTAGACAAAGTCCATTAGCAAATACCTTGCGTTTCACGCTTAGATTGAATCTAGGACGCACTGGTGGATCAACACCAAGTGGATTATAGTATGCAGATTCGAACAGGATTTGGAGTCGATGTACATCGCTTGGATTTGGGATATGATTTGTATATCGGAGGAAAAAAAATCGAATCGGATTTAGGGGCTGTTGGACACTCCGACGCCGATGTTCTTCTTCACGCGATATGCGATGCTTTATTAGGAGCAGCCAACCTACGAGACATTGGATTCCATTTTTCAGATAAGGACCCGAAATACAAAGGAATTGATTCGAAAATTCTCTTAGCTGAAGTCATGAGGCTGCTTGAAGATAAAGGATATCATGTTGTCAATGTGGATTCCACAGTCATCCTTGAAAGCCCGAAACTAAACCCACACATTCCTGAGATGTGTCAAATCATTGCCGATTTATTGAATGTGGATTTAGATGCCATTTCGATTAAAGCGACGACCCATGAAATGGTTGATTCTTTTGGGGAACGACGCGCTATTAAAGCTTATGCTAGTTGTTTAATTCAGAAATAATCGTTTGTATTTATTTATATGAGAAATAAAATCATTTCTACTGTAAAAATTGATGTCGACACATGGTTTCGCTCAGATTTGTCTAATCCTGAGCAGAATCAGTATTTCTTTAATTACCGAATTTTTATTGAAAATAAAGGAAGCGAATCTGTCCAATTATTGCACCGTCATTGGATGGTGGAACATTTGATCTATGGCACACAGCATGTTGATGGTCCAGGTGTTGTGGGTGAACAACCAATTATTGCAGCAGGTGAACGATTTGAATATGTCAGTGGTTGCGAATTTTGGCTGCCTATCGGGAGAATGAGTGGGTTTTATACCTTTCAACATATGGAATCTGAACAATTGTTCTCTGTCCCAATTCCCTTATTTACATTAGAGTTTCCTCCAATTTTATCTTAACTTGACATAGATGACCTTTTTCGTTTCAAAAAAGGGTTCTTCGTAAATATTGGAAAGCAAAAATTCTCTATTTAAGTGTTTCACAGGTTTCATTTCCTCACTCAAATCGCCACCTTTTAAGTAAAGGATTCCATTCACTAGTTTATGCTCAGATTTCTTTTTCACTTTTCCCTTAACCCATGTTAAAAATATGGGCATTTTAGTTACAGCTCTGCTAACAATGAAATCAAAGTCCCCTTTAATTTCTTCTGCTCGAGCATGATGCGCGATTACATTCGCAAGTCCTAATGCCTGTTCAACTTCGTTAACAACTTTGATTTTTTTGCCGATTGAATCAACTAAAACAAATGAAGTTTCCGGAAATAAAATGGCCAAAGGGATGCCCGGGAATCCACCGCCTGTTCCAATATCGAGAATAGAAGAACCCGGCTTAAAGGCACATATTTTTGCTATTCCAAGAGAATGTAAAACATGATGCGTATAAAAGTTGTCCGTATCCTTTCGCGAGATGACATTGATTTGTGCGTTCCAAAAAGTATATAACTCCTCTAGTTGCGCAAATTGATTGATTTGTTCTTTGGTTAATTCCGGGAAGTATTTCAGGATAATTTCCACGATCTTTAGATGCTATCTTTCGTTTTATCCATCATTGCAGCCAAGAAATCTCTTGCGCGAAAAAGTTGAGCCTTTACGGTTCCAAGTGGGAGATTCATTTCCTCTGCAATTTCTTCATAACTCAGTTCTTCGAAATAGCGTTTTTCAACCAATTCTCGGTATTTCGGTTTTAATTTGCTCACTAATAAGCGCATGTGAATGATCCGTTGTCCATGAATGATGGTCTCCTCTGGATTTAAACCGGTAGAACGAGCATCGATGCGCAAGCGACTTCCGTCCTCTGTCATCATGCCTTTATCAATCGACGTCACTTCTATGCGTTTTTTGCGAATGAAATCGATGCAATTGTTCGATGCAATTTTAAATAACCAGGTACTGAAAGCAAAACTAGGTGAATATTGGTCGAGGCGACTGAATGCTTTTCCGAATGCTTCGATGGTAAGGTCATCCGCATCATCCGAATTTTTAACCATCTTGAGCATCATATAATAAATGGAATCGCGGTAACGCTCCATTAAACCGGCATATGCAGCTTGATTTCCTTTGCGTGCAGCTTCCACTAACACCAGGTCATGTTTTGCTTTTTCCGATAAATGTTCGTTCTCTACCATCTATAGTACTTTTGTCGTTCTGATATGTAAAACAATATTGGCATTAACAAGGCATAGAATAAATCCCAAAAAGGAAGATAGCGCAAAAAGCTCTTCTCTTTTAATTGGGCTAGACAACGTCCTTGCAACCACCATTTTAGTAGTAGAGTAAATCCAAAAACACTGCTACTCAGCAAAATGAAATCTCTACTAGACAGCAAAGTAATAAAAGATACCCACATCAAAATCAGCGACAGGGGATATATTCCTAACAAGAGTTTCTTAATAAAGCGGTATTTCCCTGAAGTGGAGTAGTGGCGAGTCTTTTGAGTCATCCATCTTGACCATGAAGTTGGTGCTTGTGAGTAACAGAAAGAATCGGGATTTAACTGAATGGAGTAATTTGATTTTTTTGCTGCCTCTTGAATGAAAAGCACATCGTCGCCCGTTGGAACGGAATAATGCGACTTGAAACCATTGACCGAGTGAAAAACACTTTTGGTATACGCTAGATTTCGTCCAACCCCCATATAAGGCAACTTCGCTAAAGCCATGGAAAAATAGTTCACTCCAATCCAAGCTGTATCGAAACGAATGAGCCGGTTTAAAAATCCTTTGTTCTTTATGAATGGCGCATACCCGATGACAATTTGTTTGGAGCGAGTATATTGACTAGCCATTTGTTTGATCCATTGGTTATTGCTTGGCTTACAATCTGCATCTGTGAGCACAAAATGCTCGTATTTTGCCGCTTTAATCGCTAAAGTGATGGGTAATTTCTTGCCGGGACGCAGGTGCTTGTTTTTACTTAATTCAACGACACGTAGGTTTGGAAATTGACGAGCATAAGCATTGAGGATCCATCCACTATCATCAATGGATTGGTTATTCACGACAATGACTTCGTACACCGGATAATCTTGACTTAGAATGGCTGGTAGATTTTCGTAGAGGTTGTCGGACTCATTTCGAGCCGCAATGATGACACTGATGGGCATCCAATTTTGATGGTCATCAATTGGTTTCGATTTGTGAAAAGCAAGTTTGCTGTAGATGAACAAAACATACATTATTTGTATCAAGGCAAACATCCCTAAAACGATGAATGTGATGGTAAAAAAATTAATTTCAAATGTTGGTATAAACTTCATAGGATAACTTCAGTACAAAGATGAATTCTCAAATCAAATACCCGTATCTTTGTTGCAGTTATTTTTCAACATTTTTATGCACTTTGAACTTCTGACGCAAAATAATGACTCAAAAGCACGCTTGGGTCGACTTCATACGGAACACGGAACCATTGAAACTCCGATATTTATGCCAGTTGGAACAGTGGGTTCTGTTAAAGGTGTTCATCAACAAGAATTACGCGACGACATTAATGCCCAAATCATTTTAGGCAATACCTATCATTTATTTTTACGTCCAGGAATTGAGGTGATAGAGGCCGCTGGTGGATTACACCAATTTATTGGCTGGGAAAGACCGATGTTAACGGATAGTGGTGGTTACCAAGTTTACTCTTTATCAGGAAGTCGGAAAATCATAGAGGAAGGTGTCAAATTCCAATCCCATATTGACGGAAGCTATCATTTCTTCACTCCGGAAAGAGCCATTGAAATTCAACGCTCCATTGGTGCTGATATCATCATGGCATTTGATGAATGCACACCTTATCCATGCGAGTACAATTATGCGAAGCGCTCTATGGACATGACGCATCGTTGGTTAAAGCGTTGTTTCGAGGCAATGGATGCTTCGGAGCCGAAATATGGCTATGAACAAGCCTTGTTTCCCATTGTTCAAGGAAGCGTTTACAAAGATTTACGTAAGGAATCTGCTGAAACGATTGCTTCGTGGGATGCTGTTGGGAATGCAATTGGCGGATTGTCAGTAGGGGAACCCGATGAAGACTTGTATGAAATGACGGAATTAGTATGCGACATTCTACCAAAGGACAAACCACGCTATTTGATGGGAGTTGGGACGCCAACAAATATCCTTGAATGCATCGCCTTGGGAATTGATATGTTTGATTGTGTCATGCCGAGTAGGAATGCGCGTCATGGATTATTGTATACTTGGGACGGGACCATCAACATTAAAAATGAGAAATGGTCGAAAGACTTTTCTCCACTTGATGAAACGAGTGGAGTTTGGGTTGACCAAGTATATACAAAAGCGTATTTACGTCACCTAGTGAAAGCTAAAGAGTATTTAGGTATACAAATTGCCACAATTCATAACCTGGCTTTTTATTTAGAGCTAGTGAAACAGGCGAGAGAACATATTCAAGCGGGAGATTTTGTTGCTTGGAAAAATAAAGTCACACCAAAATTGTCAATTCGACGTTAACATGATATGCTAAAGATCATCGATCGATATATCATCAAGAAATTCCTTTCAACATTTTTTTTCATGTTGGGAATCATCATGTTGTTGTCTATTGTGTTCGATATTTCTGAAAAACTCAGCGAATTCATTTCGAATAAAGCCCCAATGTCAGAGATTATCTTTGATTACTATGTCAATTTCATCCTGTTTTATGGGAATACCTTTTCTTCCATGATCATTTTCATATCGGTAATTTGGTTCACTGCAAAAATGGCCCAGGATACCGAAATCATACCTATTTGGTTTAGTGGACGTCCAATTACTAGATTCTTAAGACCGTACATGATTGGCGCAACGATTTTAATGGTGCTATCTTTTGTCCTAAATCACTTCATCGTTCCGAGATCCTCCAAAGTGCGCTTGGCATTTGAAGAAAAGTACTATCGAGATGTGCTATCGGTAGAAGATTATCAAGCTGAATATCCGGGAAATGAGTTGGTTTATTTTTCGAATTACACTTCTTCTGAAAATCAAATCCATGATTTAACGATACAGAAATGGAACGATGACAACGAACCCATTTACTTTTTTAGAGCGCGAACGGTCAAGAACATTCCTGGGACAAATCGTTGGAGAGTAAAAGATTACTATGAAAAAAATTATCAATTCCCCAAAGGAAAACTCGTTCATGCCGCTCAAAAGGACACCACCTTTTCTTTTTCTTTGGAGGAAATTTCC
>CAIOSO010000188.1 GCA_903860985.1 uncultured Flavobacteriales bacterium | reverse complement strand
TATTTTTTTGACATTAAGGCGACCAAAGGAAATGATTTATACATCACACTAACTGAGAGCAAAAAATCGTTTGATGACGATGGTGATGGTAACTATCAGAAGCACAAGATTTTCCTTTACAAAGAGGACTTTGAGAAATTCCGAGAAGGGCTGGATGACGTATTAGCGAAAATTGAAGAAATCAAATCCAATCAATAATTTTTGGAAAAAGTCTTGCAAGATTAAAAAGTATGCATATCTTTGCACTCGTTAAATAACCTGGGAGTTTAGCTCAGTTGGTTTAGAGCATCTGCCTTACAAGCAGAGGGTCGGGGGTTCGAATCCCTCAACTCCCACTCTGATAAAAGCACTATCGCAAGATGGTGCTTTTTTCGTTTCAGGACGTTTTGAGTTTACTCAAATAAGGACGGAAATGAAAAAAGCAGCCCTGAGCGCAGGGAAGGAGTGCTTTTATCCACTGCACGTCGGGACAACGGGAGTTAAAATCCCTCAACTCCCACTCTGATATATGTATTATTTGCGACGATATTCACACCGATTGAATTCACCGAAATTTGTTTACTGACAAACCAAGGTATCGAACCAAGGTGAATAGCCAACCCAGATTCCTAAAGCGCCACCATTGATATTCGTAGGGACATTGGTAGGCGTGGCAAATGGATTTCCGCCTGAATACATTTGATTGTACTTCTTTTCAAAGAAATTGTATTCTAACTTTCCTATTTTAGAGAATTTAACGATAACCGTATCTCCCAGTTTGTAGTACCCTCTATAGGCTGGATCACCGTTTGGATCATCAAAACTCATGGGATTTTCATAGGCAAAATCAAAGGTTTGACCATTGAAGAATTTATCATTAAAAAAGGGATTAAAAGTACGTTTGAAATTTGGCATTCCAGCTAATTTGACTTGCCACGCATAGGAATCACCACTTTCTGTTGGATCACTTAGCTTCACCCATGAGAATCCACGGTCTGTGAATGAGCCTTCCGGCTTCCAATAAAGTGAATCAAGGGGAGTTGGATTGTAAATATTTGTTGCCGCCGTATATTCAGAACCGTTATGAATGACCCTCAAGGTATAGGTCTTCCCGACTTCACCAATCATTCCAAAGGAAATGTAGGCACACAAATGTACATTGACCAAAACATCAACAGGCAAACCAAAAAACGCCGCCGCAATTTCTTCCGTTCCTGGAGGCAGGTTATCCGAACAAATTTCTGTTAACGTGTCGCTTTGAGAACCATTCGAAATGATTACTGTCGCACCGGAGACAAATCCGTCGAGGTAAGCTTGGAAATTTGTTGGTGAGTACACATTATTCGTTTTACTCAGAAGTACGATCGCGGGTTGACCTGTTTCTATGCTGCCATCAATGACTAATTGATCCTTGTAACCAGGGATATCAATATGAACTTCTTTTGTACAAGCGGTCACACCTAATAAGATCGTGATACAGATGATTAGTTTCGTTAAAATTCGAAATTCCATGTTGCGCTAGGTATAATTGGAAATAAGGACACTTGTTTTACGGTTAGTTTAAAATTTCCTTGCAAGAAATTACCATCGTTATCCACATATAAGAAGAATGGATTCATGCGGTTATAGACATTATAAATTGAAAAATTCCAATTACTTCGGTATTTCTTTTTAACATCGATTTCCTTTCCGGTTGCTGGATCTGTTTTGGTTTTGTAGGCCTTACTGTATAATGTTGCGGATAAATCTAAACGGTGGTATGGTGCCATTCTTGTTGAATTACGCGGTCCGTAGTTGAACAATAAATTCTGCTCTTGAACATACCAAGAACTTGGAAGAGTTAAGGTATTTCCTGTGGCATAAATAAAACATGCGCTAAAGGTCCATCGCTCATTTAATTTATACGTTCCAACAATACTTAAGTCGTGACGTCGATCGTATTTTGCCGGATAAACATTCCCTTGATTAATGTCTGGGAACTTACGTTCCGTCTTTGCCCAAGTGTATCCAACCCAACCCGTAAATCGTCCAACGGACTTCTTAAAATAAAATTCAATGCCATAAGCCCAACCTTTTCCAAAGACCAATAAATTATCCGTATTATCATTTACATTATCTCCAGGTAAGGCACCTTCTTTGAATTCGATGAGGTTTTTCATCCCTTTGTAATAAACCTCCACGGAACTCTCAAATTTGTCGTGAAAGAAATTTCTGAAGTAGCCAACAGATCCTTGCCAGCCTTTCTCCGGCTTTGCTAAATCCGTTGTTGGAAACCAAATATCTGTTGGCAATGAAACAGCACTGAGGGAAGTTAAATGCACATATTGATAATTGTAGGCATATCCCGCCTTGATCGAACTATTATCTGGCAACAACCATCGCATAGAAACACGTGGTTCAAGTCCGTGGTAAAACTTAATTAAATCGCCTTTCTGGTACTGAATCGTTGTATCTTGGGTACTGATCCCATCGCCTTTAATGTAGCGTGTAAACGGACCAACGTGTGCAAAAGCACTATAGCGAAGTCCAACATTTAAGCGCAACTTGTCGTTTAAATCAAACTCATCCAAAACATATACAGCAGCTTCATGTGAATACAATTTTTGTGCGGCACCGGTATCAAAGACTGTTGTATCATTTGCAGCAGTGACACTTGTTGGCGTAAACGTATGGTATTTGTAATCTGCTCCCCATTTAATACGGTGGTTGGGATTCGGGAAATAGGAGAAATCGACTTTTGCTCCAATATCTCGGATTCCCGACGCCAATTCAAAACGAAATTCGTCTTGTCTTGAACCAAATTTAAACATGTAGTCAGAATAGGTTGTTGTCAAATTCATGAACAACTTATCGGAAAATAAGTGATTCCATCTCAATGCAGCGATTCCATTTCCCCAGGGCATGTTCGCACCAAATCCACCTTTTTTGTCCGAGAAATTAAACACATCCTTACCATAATATCCACTTAAAAAAATTCGGTCTTTCGCTGATAGTTTATAATTTAATTTCGCGTTAAAATCATAAAAGAAATAAGAAGAACCTGCAAAAGGCGAGGTATCGGAAATGGCGGCTTTCAAAATGAGATCAATGTAGGTTCGACGTGCAGAAACGATAAACGATCCTTTGTCCTTTTTAATGGGCCCTTCTAAGGTTAAACGTGAAGAAATTGCACCGATTCCCCCCGTCACTTTTAATTTCTTCATGTTCCCCTCTTTCATATTGACTTCGAGCACAGAGGACATTCTCCCACCAAAGTTGGCTGGCATTCCACCTTTAATCAAATTCACGGATTTCACGGCATCGGCATTGAAGACTGAAAAGAATCCAAATAAGTGAGCTGCGTTGTAAACGACTCCTTCGTCCAACAAGACTAAATTTTGGTCTGGACCACCACCTCGGACGTAAAATCCTTGTCCGCCCTCTGAAACCGAAGATACACCCGGCAATAATTGAATGGCTTTAATGACGTCCACCTCTCCCATAAACGCT
>CAIOSO010000187.1 GCA_903860985.1 uncultured Flavobacteriales bacterium | reverse complement strand
CCTACTGGCAATCCCTGTAGTGGAGCAGTTGAAACTGCCATAAAAGACTTAAGCAGATGGCCCGTTTCTGACTATTATAATATTTGGGTAGTGAGCGAAATATGCAATGGCGCTTTTGTTGGTTATGCAACGTATCCCGTTGGTGGACTCTATGATGGATTAGTTATTGTATCCACTTCAATGACAGGTAACAGCGGGACATTACCCCATGAAGTTGGACATGGTTTTTTTCTATATCATACCTTCAACGGTGATGGTGGTAATGTTTCATGTCCCGTAGATATAAATTGCCTTGTCGATGGAGATCAGATATGCGATACGCCACCACATAAGTCAGGCGATTGCGGTACAACTAATCCATGTACTTCAGCAGGAGTTTGGGATAATAGCCGTTACAATTATATGGCATATTGTCCTTTAGTTAATCGATTTACCCAAGGACAGAAAGATCGACTTAGAGCAACAGCCATTATTGCACCAAGAGCAAGCTTACTCACTTCCACAGGATGTGGTACTGTGGGAATCAATGAAATAAGTAGTAATGATGATTTATTTTCTATTTTTCCGAATCCTACTCAAAGTGTCATCAATTTAAGAGCAGACATAACGCTTTTGGGTTTAGATTATGTTGTCTATGACATAGCGGGGAAAATAATGGTAAAAGGCAAAATAACTTCTGAGATGACCATCATAGAATTAGGGAATTTATCGGGAGGACTTTATTTGTTTAGTGTGGGAGAAAATTTGAAACAATCTTATATCGTGATAAACAAATAAAACGAGTCTTTTGCCCCTTCAAGAAAAAACCGGGCATAATACCTAGGGCGTATTCCCCTCCTCTTTTTTCTTTTCCCAAAGAATAAACTTCACGCCCACATTTAATCCATAGCTTTGAAAAGTAATTTCCTAATAAAACAATAATATCTTCTGCATTTCGATTTATAGATGAGAACTTTCTAAGAAAAAACTAAAAATAGTTTTATTCAAAGCGAGCTCTTTAAAAACGGAGCTAAATAGTTTCGTTTTATGGAAACTATTTGTATATTTGAATTGGAAAATCAGTGTATTCGATGCAAAAACATTTTGAAATACTTTTTCTAGAGGAGGCATTTGCCTTTTTAAGCAGTTTGGAACGCAAACATTATGAAAAGATCCTTTACAACATTCGTAAATCTCAAGTTGAGATTGATGCGGAACTATTAAAAAAAATCTCTGACGATATTTGGGAGTTCCGAACATTATATCAAGGAATACAATATCGACTACTTGCCTTTTGGGACAAGTCTTCAGGAGTGGATACCTTGGTTGTCTCTACTCATGGATTTGTTAAAAAAAGAAGTAAAGTACCCGAAAACGAAATTGAGAAAGCAATTCGCATTAGGACAAAATATTTAGAAGAAAAGCAAATTAAAAATAACAGGATATGAAAACATATACTTTAGACGAAGTACAAGACAAACTGATTGGTAAAAAAGGCACTACGAAAAGAGACATATTTGAATATGAACTTCAAATGGACCTTATTGGCAAAGCGATTAAGCAAACCAGACAAAACCGAAACATGACCCAGGAAGAACTCGGGAAATTAATTGGCGTTCAAAAAGCACAAATTTCACGAATTGAGAACAATGCAAGCAACGTAACAATGGACACCTTGCTAAGAGTTTTCACTGCGTTAAAGGCAAAAATCAAGCTTCAAGTAGAACTTCCAGATTTGAACTTAAGCGTTGGAGAATAAACCTTTGTTCTTGCACCTGAAAAAAGATACGTTTATCTCGTGGTTGAAAAAACAATCGTGAATCGAGTATTTTTCACTGTTTTGAATTCACTCCCAACCGATAACTGAGCACTGTTCACTGTTCACTCTTTCCCTTCAAAATTGTGGAAAAGTCCTTTTTTTTCCTTGGTTTGAAATCCGTAAATTAGCCTTTCAAAAAACTATACAAATGAATACACGTTTAAAAAGTACTTTTTTAGCCATCGCTTTGTTCGTTGGCTTTTTCGTTCGTGCGGACGAAGGAATGTGGTTCTTGATGTTCATTGAACGTCTGAATCACAGAGATATGGAGAAGTTGGGATTGCAGTTGACGACGGAAGAAATCTACAGCATCAACCATTCTTCGATTAAAGATGCCGTTGTGCAATTCAATGGTGGATGTACTGCTGAAATCATTTCCAAAGATGGATTGATTTTAACAAATCACCACTGTGGATTCGATGCAATCGCTGAATTATCAACACCGGAGAAAGATTATTTAACGAATGGATACTGGGCAGCAACGCGCCAAGAGGAAATGAAGCCTAAATCACTTTACGTGCGCTTTTTCGTTCGTATGGACGATGTTAGTAAACGAATTCTAGGGAAAGTCAATGATCAAATGACGGAAGCTGAGCGTGAGAAAGTCATCAAAGACGAAATTGCCTTGATTGAAAAAGAAAACAACGAAGGAGGAAAATACACCGTAAGCGTGCGTTCATTCTTCCAAGGAAATGAATTCTACTACTTCGTTTACCAAGATTTTAAAGATGTGCGTTTGGTTGGTACGCCTCCAAATAACATTGGTAAATTCGGTGGGGACACGGACAACTGGGAATGGCCACGTCATACAGGAGACTTCTCGATGTTCCGCGTTTACGCAGATGCAAGCGGGAATCCAGCTGACTATTCAACATCAAACGTTCCATTGCATCCTAAACACCACTTACCGGTGAACATCAAAGGAATTAAAGATGGTGATTTCGCCATGATCTTAGGTTATCCAGGACGAACGAACCGTTGGTTACCTGCTGGTGGAATTGACCAAAACGTAAAATTCGCTTATCCAGCTTGGGTAGAAGCGTCTAAATCAAGTATGGATGCCATGAAAAAATACATGGACAAAGACGACAATGTTCGTTTGAACTATGCTTCGAAATATGCACGTATCGCGAATTACTGGAAAAACCGTCAAGGAATGATTGATGCCTTAACGAAATTCCAAACGGCTGCTGATAAAGCGAAAAACGAAGCGAAGTTCAATGCATGGGCAAACAAGCCAGCGAACAAAGAGAAATACGGAACAGTTGTCGAAACAATCAACAAGTTCTACGCTGCAACAAACGAGAAAGCGCGTCACGACAACTACTTACAAATCGTTTTCCGTTTCTCTGATTACGCAGGAATTAGTCGTTCATTAGGTGGACAACTTCAAGCATACGCGAAAGCAGATGCAGCAAAACGTACAGAGATGAAAGCTGGATTAACTGCAGCGGTCAATGAATTCTTCGAATTGACGTACATTCCGGCTGAAATTGACATCTTAATCGACGGTTTAAACTTGTACGCTCAAAAAGCAGGATACAAATTGGTTCCAGCAGTTGAGGACATGTACAAAGACGGAAACGTATCCAATGAAATCAAAGCAGCATTCGCGATGTCCATCCTAGCTTCGAAAGAGCGCATGTTGGCATTCTTGGAGTTACCAAGTGAAGCAGCATTGACGAACGATCCATTGATGAAATTGTCAGCGGACATTACCACTCACCTGATGTTCCGCTCAGAAGAGTTGATCAAAATGACCGATGATTATTCGAAATCATTCCGTTTATTGGTTGCTGGACTTCGTGAGTCAGGAATGAGTCCTATTCAGTACCCAGATGCAAATAGTACCTTACGTTTGACTTACGGAAATGTAAGTGCATTGCCTGCAGACAAACGCAACGATGCGAAGTACAACTATTATACAACCCTTCAAGGTGCGATCAACAAATACAAACCAAATGACGAAGAGTTTGACTTACCAAAACGTTTGATGGAATTGAACGATAAGAAAGATTTTGGCGAATACGCAGACAAAGCGGGATACATGCCGGTTTGTTTCTTGACGGACAACGACATCACAGGTGGAAACTCAGGTTCTCCTGTATTGAATGGAAAAGGTGAATTGATCGGTTTGGCATTCGACGGAAACATCGAAGCGATGGCTGGAGATGTGATTTTCGATACGAAATTGCAAAAAACAATCAACGTGGATATCCGTTACGTATTGTTCATCATCGACAAATACGCAGGCGCGAAACACATCGTGGATGAAATGACGATTATTCGTTAATTGATTCGAACATAAAAAGGAATAAGCCCTTGACAATTTTGTCAGGGGCTTCTTTTTTTAATTGGATTGTGAACTGTGAAGTAAGGTCAAATGAAACAAGGACTCCCCTATTTCCTCTTCGTTCAGCGCCTGATCATAGACACAAGTTCCTACTCCTTCTAGTAAACATGATCGAATTTCACCAGCGACATTCTTTTTATCTTGATACATCAAGGAAATCACCACCGAAACGTCATCCGCATTCAAGCTAATCATTGGGAATGATCGTATGATCGTTTCTTCAATGTCCTTGTACACTTCTTTGCTCAACATCCCACGTTTCATGGACAAAAACGATTCAGCAATCATTCCTAAAGCGACCGCGTGACCGTGCGAAATGGGCGTCGACTGCAGAAAGTACGATTCCAAAGCGTGTCCGACCGTATGTCCAAAGTTCAATTTTTTTCGTAAGCCCCCTTCCAATGGATCTAACTCAATGATTTCAGTTTTTACACGAATGGATTTCACGACAACGTCCTCTTGAATCAATTCCTCTTCGCTTTTTATGTGTCGAATTTGCTCCCATAAATCTGCATCACCAATTAAAGCATGCTTCAACATCTCTGCGTATCCGTTAAAAATCTCTTCTGCCGGCAAGGTGGACAAAAATCCAGTGTCGATAAACACACGCTTTGGTTGCGTAATTGTTCCCAATTGATTTTTATAGCCGTTTAAATCGATGCCATTTTTTCCGCCGATGGCTGCATCCACCATTCCTAATAAAGAAGT
>CAIOSO010000186.1 GCA_903860985.1 uncultured Flavobacteriales bacterium | reverse complement strand
GATATTGGTTTCGCTTAGCTCAACCAATGATTTCGCTGGTAAAATTAGCACATTGGCAGATTGGCACTCCGCCGCGGCGGAAGCACATTAACTAGGGATTACTCGCTATCGCTCGTGTTCCCGGTTTTGGGGAGCTTCAAAGAATCTAAAAGCTAAGTTGCTCCGCAACTTTGGCTTTTTTTGTTTCACTTCGCTTACAAAAGCGAGCTTTTGATGCGAGTGGAAACAAAAAAAGCCAGCCTAACGGCTAGCTTTTAGATTCTTTGGCGGAGAGGGCGGGATTCGAACCCGCGATAAGCTTTAGACCTATACACACTTTCCAGGCGTGCTCCTTAAACCACTCGGACACCTCTCCAGGTATTTTGTGGATTGCAAAAGTAATGAAAAGTTCTGATTACTCAAGAACCATAGATCAGAAGTCCTATGGAGAAGTAAATAAATAGTCCAATGATGTCATTTAATGTAGTCACAAATGGACCAATGGCCAAAGCTGGATCGACTTTGTAACGATTTAAAATCAAAGGAAATAAGGTGCCGAAAATCGCAGCGAATAGAATGACTGTAAACAAGGAAATACTTACAACGATGCCAAGTTCTGAGTTTTCAAAAACCGAGGCTACACCAAAAATAAGGGATGCTAAAAAGAGCCCATTTAACAATCCTACTTTTGCTTCTCGCCACAATTTAGGCAAAATACGACCTAAATCTTTATCTCCTCGGGCTAAGGATTGGACAACAATCGCGGATGATTGCACGCCGACATTTCCTCCCATGGCAGTGATTAAGGGGATGAAAAAAGCCATCGCGGGAATCTTCGTAATGCTTCCTTCAAAGTTTGAAATTACTTTTGCACCAATGGTTCCACCAACCATCGCAATAACCAACCAAGGTAGACGCGAACGACTGATTCGCCAAGTACTGGCATCAAAGTCGACACTGTCCGTAATACCTGTCGCCATCTGGAAATCTTTGTCCGCCTCTTCTTTGATGTAATCAACAACGTCATCTAAGGTAATGCGTCCCACTAATTTGTTCTGATAGTCAACTACAGGTACGGAAACTAAGTCGTATTTCTCCATCACCATCGCAACGACCTCTGCGGAATCGCTTGCTTTGACGGAAATGATTTTCTTTGACTGGTAAATGTCTGCGATTTTTGTTTTGGCGTTAGCAAATAGCAATCGCTTTAAAGACAGAACTCCTAAAAGGCGATCTTGCTCATCCACCACAAAAATATTATATACTTTTTCAACGTCTTCCGCTTGTTTCCGAAGTTCAATGATTGCGCGGTTAACAGGCCAAGAAACATGTGGCTGAAAAAACTCTTTTTGCATGAGTCCACCCGCTGTATCATCGTCATAATTTAAGAGGTCAACAATGTCCTCCGCGGCTTCATCATCCTCCATTTGTGAGATGACCTCACGTATTTTTTCTTCGGTTAATTCACCGAGGATATCGGCCGCATCATCGGAATCGAGGTTCTCGAGCTGATCGGCAATTTCTTTACTGGATAAGGAAGCAAGGAATCGATCCCGAATTTCCTCGTCCAACTCCATAAGGATATCGGCCTGGGTTTCTTCATCAACTAAAAAGTAAACGTATCTCGCTTCGTCGTTGGTGAGGGTATCGATGATCTCTGCTACCTCTGCGTGGTGAAGTTCAAGGACGTTTTCGTGAATCCAAGATAAATCTTGCTCTGCGATTTTTGTTCGCAGCATTTGAATAAATTCCTTGGTCAGTTCGAAACGCACGTTCTACTTTTTGACAAAGATACGGAATTGCCTTTGAAAGGTTTAGTTATGGGATTATGAAATCATTAAGTGGTCGAATGCACGCGACTAATCGTGACAAAGTTCCTCTACTTGATGGAAAAGATCATGTGCTTTGGTCATTTCTTTGAGCAAGACTTCATCCTTGGCATTTTTCCCAACCAATTCGTGAATCTTCTCACATTGTTCTTCCAAATCAGCTAACGCTTTGTGAACGTTCGGTTTATCCTTTGACACCGGTGGTTTTGAAGCACTGAATAATATCGCCTTTGCTAAAAGTTCTCCGGAACGGGTTCTTAAAGGCACGAAATTTCCATCCTCGCATGGATGAAAGGTTTGAGCCATTACTTTATGGAAATCTTTTAAGGCCATCCAATTTTCCTTTTCAATTTCACTTAACAATGGATCAACAAGCGCTTTCGTGTATTTCTCCGAAACAATTCCCCAGTCGATGAGGTTGAAAATCCCACTTAAATAATCTCCTCGTTTGTTTTGGTATTTTAAGTAATACGCGTGTTCCCATACATCGATTCCCAAAATTGGAATTCCGCGGTCTTTCGTCACATCCATTATTGGATTATCCTGATTTCCTGTACTCGTCACCATTAATTTTTTATCCGGTGTGACAATTAACCAAGCCCATCCTGAACCGAAACGTGTACTTGCGGCTTGTGTCAATGCTTTTTTCAAGGAATCCATGCTTCCGTATTGCGCGTTGATGGCTGCTTCAAAGCTTGCTTGAACGCTCGTTAGCTTGTCCTTAGGAGCTAAAATTTCCCAAAACAAACTGTGATTGTAGTGTCCGCCAGCATTGTTGCGAATAGCATCCGAGCGAAAACTGGCATCCATCAATAATTGATTCATGCTAAACGATGCTAACTTCGTTCCCGCTAATGCTTTATTTAAATTCGTCACATACGCTTGATGGTGCTTGCCATGGTGAATTTCCATCGTTTGTGCATCGATATAAGGTTCGTAACTCGAATAACTGTAAGGTAATGCTGGTAGGTTGAATTCTTGCGCGAAGAGCAAGGTACTCATGGAAATGAACAGAATGGAAAGAAGTGCTTTCATGGCTAAGAATTTTTCACAAAGTTACAGGAAAACAAAGGTCAAAAACGTGAACAGTTGTTAACGACTCGTTAAATGTTTTGTAGGTCGACCATTCGCATCGCGATGAAGGCTTTTAATACCCGTTCACCAACATTTGGCACATCAATGTGAATCAGGTACATTCCTCCGGACACTGGAATATCGGCATGATTTGTTAGCGTCCAGTCTTGATAGGTCAAGGGATTATCCTTTTTGATGGTTTTCACTAATTTCCCATTGGACGTATAAATTTTGATGATACAACGCTCCGGTAAATTGGTGATTTTTACGCGATTGTCTAGTTTATTTCGCTCATATTCAGAGAATGCATAATATGGATTCGGAACGACATTAATCATCGCCAACGCTTCTTTCAATTGGTCTTGTGAGCCAATTTTCGTTGCGATGTCGTCCATGGACCATCCGTACATCGGTTTTCCACCGTTTTCTCCGGATCCAACAAAGTTTTTGTACTCCTTGTTGATGCGCAATTTGATCGTTACATCACTTGCCAACAAACTTTGTCCGAAGCGCAACATTGGGTATGATACCCATGTCATACTTCCGTACATTTCACGTTTTGCCGTGTTGTCATTTGCTTCTACTTCCAACCATTTGTTGCGCAAGAAGTTCGAACCAATATTTTCTCCTTCGGATGGAACATACGCCGGGAAGTCAAATCCGCCATTGAATCCGTTAATAGTTTTTTGTTTGTAGCTGAATACATATACTGGATGCATTCCACCCATTAATGGTATTCCAACGTTGCTTACCAAACGATCGGTTGGATTCCAGATCATATCCGCTCCGTTTTCACCACCCAAGAATGAATTCTCACCAAAAGCCATGTATAATCGCGCTCCTGATTCTATGTCAATCGCATATCCTGGGAACCAACCCATTCCTGTTGTTCCTGTTCCGTCTGGAATCCCATTTTTGTCCACACTTGGACTCATACGCATTGCTCCCGGAGCACATCCTCCAATATTCAATCCTGCGCTGCGACCAAGTTCAACAACTGGAACACGGGTCCATTTGCTCTTATCCGATGTAATAACAATGTTCACACTTGGCAAGAAGCTAATCGATGCATTTTGCTTACTTGATGCCGTATAATTTCCAAAGTAAGCCATTGGCATGTAATCACCTTGGTGTCCTGTCAAACGATGTGGAGCGATGGTTCCTTCCAAGATGCTTTCGTATGCTTGTTTTGGATCAACGCCACCTTCATCTGGGTAGTTACATGGATTCAAGTACGTTGGGCCATTAGGCAAACACTCATACCCTTGATCACCAACGGTACTATTTGGCGCGTAATCTCCTGAACGAATCCAGTTGGTTGGG
>CAIOSO010000185.1 GCA_903860985.1 uncultured Flavobacteriales bacterium | reverse complement strand
GGATCCAAGGAATGAAAGATTTTCGCAAACGTAAACGCATTTTTCGAATCCATTTTGATGAAATCGCGGTTCAGGTCGAAATTGCGCGCATTGCCGCGAAAACCGTACTCTTCTGGTCCATTTTGGTTCGCACGACTCGTCGAAGAACGGTTCATCATTCCACCGACATTGTACGCAGGAATAAACGCAATCACCGGTAATTTATCGCCATTTTTCGATTCCAAGGGTTTTCCTTGCGCAATCCATTGGTCCAACCAAATCAAACAGGCATTGATGCCATCCGGTTCTCCGGGATGAATCGCATTGTTGATGAGAATCGTTGTTCCAGCTTGTGCTTTCGCAAAAGTACGTGTGGAATCCTTCCCTCCGTTGATGACAAACACGTAAATGGGCAATCCGTAATCCGAGGGTCCCATGTTGTACAGGGAAAGTTCCTTGTGCGCTTTATCCAATTTGTTGAGGTGGTCAATTAACTCCGGATACGTAGGAGAAGTGTTTCCTGTCCAGTTGGATTGTGAAAACAAAGAATGTGCGCTGACCAATAGTATCGTTAAAACGTTATATAATTTCATTAAAGCCTTGTTTGGTTAATCTTCTAACAAATCTGGTCTACGCTCTTTGGTGCGTTGGTACGCTTGTTCCTCTCGCCAGCGGTCAATTTCCTTTTGATTTCCTGAAAGCAACACATCCGGCACTTTCCACCCCTTAAATTCAGGTGGACGTGTAAAAACCGGCGGAGAGAGCAAATTGTCTTGAAAACTATCCGTTAAGGCAGAAGTTTCATCGTTCAGTACTCCTGGAATGAGTCGAACCACTGCATCTACGACAACCGCTGCAGCTAATTCTCCACCCGAAAGCACATAGGAACCGATGGAAATTTCCTTCGTGATGTAATGCTGACGTATGCGGTCATCCACGCCTTTGTAATGTCCGCACAGAATCATGATGTTTTCACACAGCGACATTTGATTGCAATCGTTTTGATCTAGGACTTTTCCATCCGGCGTCATGTAAATGATGTCGTCGTAGTTACGTTCCGAAGTTAATTTCTCAATCAAGGCAGCAATTGGTTCGATGCTCATCACCATTCCTGCTCCTCCTCCGTATTGGTAATCGTCTACATTTTTGTGTTTATCCGTGGAGTAATCCCGAATGTTGTGGACATGAATTTCCACGTGTCCTTTATCCTGTGCTCTCTTCATAATGGAAGCCGCGAAGGGACTTTCCAATAATTGAGGCAAAACAGTAAGTATATCGATGCGCATAGAACAAAGATAGGGCTTTCCGTGAAAAAGGAAATTCTTAAAATTTCCGCCAATTAAACACGAATCAAAAATGCTACAATCTGAAAATAACTACCTTTGTATTCAAATTCGCCTCATGATACAGTTATCCGAACGATTATTAGCAATGGAAGAGTCTGCAACCATTGCCATGTCAAGAAAAAGCAGAGAATTAAAAGCGCAAGGACTCGATGTCATTTCATTGTCCCTTGGAGAGCCAGACTTTCATACGCCACAATTCATTAAGGATGCTGCGGTGGAAGCAATGGAACAAAATTATACGATGTATACGCCTGTACCTGGATACGATGATTTGCGCGAAAGCATTTCAGAGAAATTTCGTCGCGACAACAATTTGACGTATGATAAAAGTCAAATCGTTGTTTCAACTGGAGCAAAGCAATCCATCGCGAATGTTGTGTTGAGTTTGATTAACCCTGGAGATGAAGTCATCATTCCTGCACCGTATTGGGTTTCCTATTTGGAAATCGTGAAAGTTGCGGAAGGAGTTCCGGTCGTAATCAACGCTGGAATTGAAAAAGACTTTAAAATTTCCGGAGCAGATTTGGAAGCAGCGATTACACCGAAAACGAAGTTGTTCATGTTCTCGACGCCTTGTAATCCAACGGGATCTGTGTACACGAAAGAAGAGTTACAGGACATCGCAAACGTACTTAAAAAATACCCACACATCGTTGCGATGAGTGACGAAATCTATGAACACATCAACTTCATCGGAAAACACGAGTCCTTGGCTCAATTTCCGGAAATCTATAACCAAGTGGTGACAGTCAATGGTGTGTCGAAAGCATGGGCCATGACAGGCTGGCGCTTGGGATACATTGGTGCTCCGAAAGAAATTGCTGCGGCTTGCGATAAAGTTCAAGGACAGTTTACTTCTGCAACGTGTTCCATCACCCAACGTGCAGCGATTGCAGCCATGAAAGCAGATCCTTCTGTGTTAAAAGACATGATTGCTGCATTCAAAAGTCGTCGCGAGTTAGTATTGAAAGGACTTGCGGAAATTCCGGGATTGATTTCCAATCAACCTGGTGGCGCATTTTACGTCTTCCCAGATTGTTCCTCTTACTTCGGTAAGAAATATGGCGATAAAACCATTCACAACGCGGACGAACTTTGTCTGTTCTTATTAGAGGAAGGACTTGTTGCGTTGGTTGGTGGTGAATCCTTCGGTGCTCCGAATTGCTTCAGAATTTCCTACGCTGCATCCGAAGAAACCTTAACAAAAGCGCTTTCTCGCATGAAAGAAGCGTTGGCAAAACTGAACTAGTGAGCTACACGGATTTATTTCATTCATTCTCCAGCAAACGGATCTTGGTCATCGGTGATGTGATGGTGGACGCCTATCTCATGGGGACTGTCAATCGCATGAGTCCGGAGGCACCTGTTCCCGTTGTCGACCTGATGAAAAAAGACGAACGCATCGGTGGAGCAGGAAATGTTGCCTTGAACTTAGCTGCCTTGGGCGCGAGTCCAATTATCTGTAGCGTCATTGGAGCAGATTCAGAAGGCGAACGATTGCTTCATTTGTTTCAGGAGGCGAACATCTCTACGGAAGGAATTTACGCCTCTTCCAACAGGATTACCACGGTTAAAACACGCGTTTTATCGAATAATCAACAACTGTTGCGCATCGACTCGGAGGATACGTCCTTGATTTCGAAAGAAGAAGAAACACAGCTTTACCAACAAATTGAGCGCATCGTCGAGC
The DNA here is from genome assembly GCA_903860985.1 of uncultured Flavobacteriales bacterium. Taxonomy (GTDB): domain Bacteria; phylum Bacteroidota; class Bacteroidia; order Flavobacteriales_D; family Crocinitomicaceae; genus UBA952. The sequence goes on along the minus strand of CAIOSO010000185.1, from coordinate 2,127 downwards.
AAGGAATCGATGGAATTATTTTTGAAGATTACAACAAAGGCGTTTTGACTTCATATTTGATTTCTTCCGTGATGATCTTGGCGAAATTCCACGGAATCCCCACGACCGTTGACCCGAAAAAAGACCAATTCTTTTCCTACCGCGGATGTACCTTGTTCAAACCGAATTTAAAGGAGCTGAAAGAAGGATTAAAAGTTGAGTTTGATTTCAAAAATGACAAAGATTCCTTTTTAAAGGCCGTTGTTGATTTGGAAGAAAGACTGGAAAATGAAATTTCCTTCATCACCCTTTCCGAATACGGCGTGTTTATTCAAGCGCAGGGAACGCCACATTTTATTCCCGCACATTTGCGCAACATCGCGGATGTTTCCGGCGCTGGCGATACAGTTATTGCTGTTGCTACACTTTGCCTAGTTGCAGGTGCATCAGCCGCTGAAATCGCTGCTATTGCGAATATAGCTGGTGGACTCGTATGTGAGCAACCAGGCGTTGTCAGAATCGAAAAAGAACGATTATTGAACGAAGTAAATAAACTCTTATAAACATGGAACCTAAGGTTGTTAAACCCTACAATACCGACAAATCGAAAAAAGAGGAAGTTGCTCAAATGTTCAATAACATTTCGGCGAACTACGATTTTTTAAATCACTTTCTTTCCCTTGGTATTGACCACATTTGGCGCAGAAGAGCGGTGAAGGAACTGAAATCCATTCAACCGAAGAAATTATTGGACATCGCCACAGGAACAGGAGATTTTGCCATCGCTTGCTTGAAATTAAATCCTGAACACATCATTGGATTGGACATTTCCTCCGGAATGTTGGAAGTCGGAAAGCAAAAGATGATCAAACGCAAGCACGACCACATCATTTCCATGCAATTGGGTGATTCTGAAAATTTACCCTTCGCTGATGGTGAATTTGACGGACTCACTGTTGGATTCGGAGTGCGCAACTTCGAAAACCTAGAGAAAGGACTTGGTGAAATGTTACGCGTATTGCGTCCAGGTGGAAGAGCCGTGATTTTGGAGTTTTCCAAACCGAAAATGTTCCCCACCAAGCAATTGTTCAATTTCTATTCGAAATATTTTATTCCATTTTTTGGGAAACGCATTTCAAAGGACGAACGAGCTTACGCATATTTACCTGAAAGCGTTGCTGCTTTTCCAGAAGGAAAAGAAATGCAAGCGGTCATGGAAAAAGTTGGCTACACCTCTGTGAAAATTATTCCATTGAGCGGAGGGATTTCAAGTATTTACATCGGGACAAAAAATTAAAGCAACAAAGTCCACAAGTTGACGTTATATTCTACATGAAGCGCATTCTTATTCTTTTTGTACTCCTTACAAGCATTGGTTTTTCTCAAAAAGCGAAGCAACAATTGTACAAGAATTTTGACAAGCGCTTGCTTCATTTTGGATTCATGCTAGGTGTTAATTCTTCGGATTTTAATGTGTATCCAAAGGTGAATGCTTACGAACAATATGGAATCACCTCGATTTCAAACGACGCACAACCGGGTGGACAATTGGGCATCTTGACTACGATTAAATTAGGAACGCCTACCATTCGTTTTCGGTTCATCCCTACCCTATCCTTTCAAGAACGCGTATTAAATTACACGAGTATCGACACCTTTAATTTCCCGAAAGGTCTTGGACAACAACGCATCAACTCAACGAATTTGGATTTCCCAATGATGTTGCAATTTCGAACGCGTCGCTACAATAATTTTACTGCATATTCGTTAATTGGCATGCAATACTCCATGGATTTACAATCTCAAGAAGATGCCTCACAAAATTTTTACGATCCCTTTATCAAAATCAAACGCAACGATTGGCAAGGACAGATTGGGTTTGGAGTTGAATTTTTCGCTCCCTATTTTAAATTTGGAATGGAATTAAAATATTCACAAGGATTTAAAAGTAGTTTTATTCAAGATTTCACTACCGTGGCTAATCCAATTGATCGTTTATATAACCGCGGATGGTGTTTTTCCATCATATTCGAAGGATAATGAACGAAATTAGTTTTTCCTGTACCCCTGAAGAAGCAAAAGACGATTCTTATCTAGAAAATCGCATTCGTCAAGAACTTGGAATTTCTCCCAAACAAAATTTGACGT
>CAIOSO010000184.1 GCA_903860985.1 uncultured Flavobacteriales bacterium | reverse complement strand
TGTAAATGTCCCAAAACCAAGTTCGTGCTTCTGGTTTAAATAAGTCTAGTAGTCCGGTGTTTCCGAAATAGAAATCGTATGTAAAAGGAGCTCCTGCTTCATTCGTGCCTACTAATTTTTTATCACTGACTTCCTGCCATTTTTTAGAAGTTGTCAGAATAAATGGCTCCGTAATCAAAACAGTTTTCACTCCTTGATCTTTGAAATCAGTGATCATTTCCTTTGGATGAGGAAACGAGTCCGTATAAAAAGACAAATTCCCAAGGGTCCCTTGAATTTCTTTTCCAAACCAATAAAGATCGAAGATGATGGCGTCCAATGGAATGGAGTCTTTTCGAAACTGATTGACGACATTTCGTGCTTCTGCCTCAGAATGATACCCAAAACGACTAGCGAAATTTCCAAATACCCAACGCGGCGGCATCGGTTGATGTCCGGTTAAGTTCGTGTACTCTGACAGGAGGTCTTTCCAATCATCACCAACAATGACTTGATAGGTTTTGCGTCCACCGATCGTTTCATAGGTCAAGACATTGTTCTTTTTAGAATCTAAATCCAAATAGCCAATCTGCGCATTATCGAAATGAATGGCATAACATTTATTCGAAACGACCATTGGCATGGTGTAATTCATGAGCTCTGAATGTTCTTCGTAGCCGTAATGTGCACGGTTGTATAGTTGCAAGCGATAACCACGACGATTCATTCCTAAAGCGCGTGCACCAGCACCATAAAGCATCTCGTCCGTTGTTAGGTTGAAATGAATTTTCTCTGAATCCTCCGCTTTTTCATATCCCCAGTTTTCAGAAATCACCGGTTTGTCATGGTGCCAATAAGAGATCTGAAATGGTTTTTGTTGAATGTTCACTGTTAATCCTGCGGAAGTTGTTAATCGAACAACACCCGTCGACTGACTTAACTGAAGCATGTCTGTTGCAACCGAAGCCACGACTGCATGAGAGTTCACGGGATGCTTTTGTCCGTTTGGAATGAAAGTCGTTTCAACCATTTTTCCAGAATATGCGGAAAAACAATACACACCATCGGAAACAACAACTTTGTATCCGTTTGTAGATTTTTCTACGGAGACAAATTGTCGTGTGGCATTTTGTCCCCAACTAAGCGTAGAAACAAAAAGAAATAAAATAAGGTTTTTCATCTTTATTTAAGTTCTAGAATGTAAGCAGTTTTTGCAGGAATGATTGCTGTTTTTAAGTCAAAGTTTACGGTTTGATGTGTCAGTACATCCACTCCGATTTCTTTGCCTTGAATCATTTCTTGATAACGGTCCCAACGAATCGTTTCCTCCTTCGTAGAATTATTGATCACGACTAAAACGACTTGTTTCCCTGGCATATCGTACATGCCATTTGGTTCCTTGTAGCGCGCATACACATACACGTTGTTTTCGGGTACATACTGCATCAATTTGCCTTCGTGAATGATTTTGTTGTTCTTTCTCCAATTCAACAAAGACTTTGTAAACTGAAAATACGCCTCTTCCTCTGCTGTGCGTCCAGTTTGATATGCATGGCATTTCGAATCTTCGCTACTACAAAAGGCGGTATGACGATCAGCAGCCCATCCACCTGGAAAGTCTCTACGGATGTCTGCATCACCGATGTCTTTGCTTCCTTTCATTCCAATTTCAGAACCATAATAAATCTGTGGAATTCCACGAGTCGTAGAAATGAGGGTCAGCGCTAGTTTATAGTCCGCAATATTCGGACAATATTCATTGAAACGTTTGGTATCGTGATTTTCAAAAAATACGAGCAAGTTGGAAGGATCTTGATACAGAAAATCATTGGCGATATTGTCGTAAAACCGAACCATTCCTTTGTCCCAATCTTGTTTCGTTTCATTAAACGCCTGCATGAATGCATCGTGCATGGTAAAGTCCATCACGGTTGGAAGGTAACTGTTATACGAGTCAATCGCTCCAACAGGACTATCTTTTTGCCAGTAGGAAATTTGTGCTTGATTATGCATCCAAACTTCTCCCATGATATTCAAACGTGGGTATTCATCTGTGATTGCTTTTGTCCACTTTGAAATTGCTTCTTTATCGTTATAGGAGTACGTATCCACACGAAGTCCATCTAATTGCGCATATTCGATCCACCAAATGGTATTTTGAATCAAGTAAGTTAACAAAAGTGGATTGGATTGATTCATATCCGGCATCGTTGTGTCGAACCAACCATCCTCTGATGCACCTTTATCCTTTTGCGAGGCATGTGGATCCATTTGGGTACTTGTACGGTAACTTGAACGTGTAAACGCAGGGAATTGATGAATCCAGTCTTGCGAAGGCAAATCTTTAATCATCCAGTGTTTACTGGACCAGTGATTCGGGACTTCGTCTTTGATCACTTTTAATCCTTGACGATGTGCTTCAAGCACCATTTCTTTGTACCAGGAATTTGTTCCATAACGCGGGTCGATTTTATACAAATCGGATTGTGCGTATCCATGGTACGAATAGGTCTCCTCGTTATCCTCTAACATCGGTGTTGTCCAAATGGCTGTTGCACCAAGTTCTTTGATGTAATTTAAATGTTGAATAATTCCCATGATATCTCCCCCGTGACGTCCACCAGGATTCGAACGATCGGAAACTTCTTTTGTGTCTGGATGCGTGTCTAATCCTTCGTTGGCATTCGCAAAACGATCTGGCATTAAGAGGTAAACGACATCCGCAGAAGTGTAACTTTCACGTTGCGCACTATTGCTCAACCGTTCTTCTAACTTGAAGTCAAAATGGGTGATTTCTTTTTTCTTGTCGATGAGTTTAATCGGGTAGGTACCGGCAACTTTGTCTTTCGTTTCAACCGTCACAAACAAATAATTCGGATTTTCAGTCTTCACGATTCCGGTGATCGCTAATCCTGAAACCTGCACTTGATAGTTAGCAATATTGGGTCCATGTAACAAGATTTGCACTTCATGGTGTTCCATTCCAGCCCACCAATTTGCTGGCTCCACATGTGTTAAGATTTGTGCATTCACGTGAACGACACAAAATAGGACGATTGATAAAAAGTAACCCTTATTCATATTCATATAGTTGTTTAACCGATCCATTTTCATAGCTCACGATTTTGATGCAATTTTTCGTATTTAATGATATTTCTCTGCCCAATACATCTACGGCCTTTATCGCTTTGAGCGCATTTTTGGACGTAAATTCTTCCAATCCTGATGTACATGGATTCTGAATGTTTTGGTAGGCCAATACTTGACTGTTGGCAGTGCTATATCTGTTTTGAATGTATTCACTGATGGATTGTGTGACGTGAAAGCCCCATGCTTGATCGATGGCATCCAAGAAATCTTGATCTGTAAATCCATAATCGTAACCTTTATAGTCATCTAGCAATGCTGCGTTAGCGATTAAATTTTGTGTTGCCTGAAGACTGCTCATCATACTTGAAGGAACAAAATAATTCGTTAGAATGTCCTTCATGTGGTAATTAAATCGATCCTTAAAATACGGAACCGCCAATAATTTTGAATAGAGCGGACGATTGGCATTAGCCCAAGTGTAGATATTTCGTGTGGACCAATTGACATTAAACCAATCGATTCCGAAGGTATTGTCTAGATCGTATTCCATGAAGATGAATTTTCCATCCGATGGGCGTTCATACAGAAAGTAGTTGTTTTTGTTGTAGGCATATCCGTCCCATTGTCCGATCAATATTTCTACGGCAAGTGTTCGTAAATACGAATCCACGTCGAAAACATCCTGTATCTCACAAACAAAATTGGCATTGGCTGAGTTGTACAAAACCTCAATCAAATGAATCAGTCCGGAATAATCATTCACTGCCTCATTCGTTTTCAATTTGTAGGTGTTTTGGTAATATGTTGGATTCGTCCCGTGATAGGTTAAATCTGAACCATAGAAGCACTTGAATAGGTTTCCTGTGTCATCATTTGGAAATCTTTTTTGGATATACTCTTCGTCAAAATGTTCGATGTGGATATACAATCCTTTGTATTCATTATTGATGTAAAGTTTAATGTAACTTGTTCGAGCCGATGGAAGTCCACATGCCGTCAATAAATCACACGAAACTTTTGACCGTAATATCGAAACATCGTTGTGCTCTCCATTCAACTTCATTTTCTCTAATCCGCGGTATTTTCTACCGGGAACATAGCTATTGAATGACAATTCAAAAGACTTTTTGGCCGCATCTCTAGATGTATTTCCACGCACATGAATGCCGATATTCGTTAAAGTATCATGAATAGCACTGGAGGAATAAATGACCGAAGCTACAAAGGGATAATCAGAATAAACACTATCAGCCACCATCGTTTGCGCATCAACTGCCGACATGCTTACATAAACGCTAGCGACTTCATATTGAAGGAATGCGTTATTATTTGCTGGGTGAACGAACTGAGCATTGACGCTCAAGTCCATAAGGATAAAAAGAATGAAAAGGAAAATGACCCTCATTAATGCTGAATAATAAAGCCTTCATTCGAATAGTGCTGACCTAAACGCATCAGTACATGATAAGCCCCGTTTTCCCAATCCTGCACATTCAACAGCACTTCATTCTCACCTGGATTTGCCGTACCTATTTTTGTGTAAACAACTTGTCCCAATTCATTCAATACCTGAATTTCCATCGCATTCATGTTATCCGAATGAAAGGCAATGTGAAGGTCGTTCAAACTTGGATTTGGGTATAATTGCAGAGGGAAATAAGACTCCACTAATTCATCAATCGATGCAGGTGCATCCGTAATTGTTGGTTGTTCCAACCGAACATCAGTATAAATTCGGTATTCCCCTGGTTGGAGAGAGAAATTCATGTTCACATCCGAAACATTTACGCTATCGCCGGAATAATACTCATACCACCACCCATTGTGATGGAAATTAGGCGTTCCCGTTTGCGTATTTACGTCGAAATTAGTGATCACAACTCCGTTCATCGCTGGATCAGTCAACTTCATTTTTTTCACTGCGCCACTTAAATTGTACGTAAAGTTCAAGGAACGAAAAGTTTCGTGATCATTTCTCAATTTTAAGGTTGCTGCATAGACATCGTACAACTGGCGTCTTCTAGCCTGCGTGTAATAATTCCATAGAATTGGTTTATTACAAACACGGCAAGGACTTTCAATAGAAATATCGTATCCTAACTCTTGGAATTGCCACATCATTCGTGGGCCTGGTTGCGTTAAGAAAATGACGGCTGCTGTTTGCATGCGACCTAATGCAACATAAGAATTTTTGGCATTGTGATTTGGATTTGTTGTGTTTCCAAATGTCAAATTTTTATACATCATGCGTTCCTCATCATGGCTTTCCATATACGTTACCAAGTGAGGGACAGTCCAAGAGCGATTCGAATAAATTCCTGAACTGATGTTAGACGTACTTGTGTAACCCATTCCTGCTTCCTCGTAGGCATTGGTTAAGTTACCCCATAACATCATTCCATAAGTCGCTAATTGAATTTCTTCTGAGTTATCACACCAATGTTCTAAAATGACATAAGCATCCGATTTTACGTTCCAAATTTGATCCGCCATGCGTTTAAGTAGGTTGATTCGTTCTAAACTATATGAAGCAGCAGTATTTGCAAATCCTTTGGTATAATCAAAACGGAATCCATCTACATGGTATTCATCCAACCAATATTTATTGACCTGGTCGATATACATTTGGGTAGCCATACGGGTATGATCAAAGTCATAACCCCAACAGTAGGGTTCGTGTGGGCATATCGAATTGAACCATGGACTATTCACTGCAGGACGATTGTTCGCTGCATCCCAGTACATGTTTACCATTGGATTTTGTCCGAAGGCATGATTCAACACCATGTCAACGATCACCGAAATACCACGATTGTGACAGCTATCGACAAACTCCTTGAATTTATCTGGAGTGCCATAATATTTGTCCAATGCCATATGAAAGGATGGGTTGTAGCCCCAACTTTCATTGTTTTCAAATTCAGATGGTGGCATCACTTCGATGGCATTAATTCCTAATGCGTCTAAATACGCCAAAGTATCAATCAATGTTTGATAATTGTGTTTCGCTACGAAATCACGAACTAATAATTCATAAATGACTAGATCCTTTTTAGCTGGACCTTGAAAACTTGTATTCTGCCAATCGTATGGAGTAGCTCCAGGTTGAAAAACAGAAACAAAACCAGTTGTTTGTCCGATTGGATAAGGAAGTGGATTGGGATTCGTTAGTGTATTGATATTGCCATCGTTATTTGGGTCTAAAATCAGGCTGCTCAATGGATCTGCAAATTTCATGGTGCCATCGATAAAATATTGATAGCCATATTTTTGTCCAGCCGTAAGTCCAGTGATTTCCAACCACCATGTTGCATTATTTGTGGAGAGATTCATGTGATAGCTTGCTGTAGGAGTCCAATTGTTGAAATCGCCAATCACATAAATGTGTTGTTTTTGCGGTGCGTACAATTGAAAAATAACCGTCGTGTCGTTGATATAATTCACTCCATTCACCAAGCCAGTTATTGGCGGATTCACAATATTGACCGCTGGATTTACTGTGTAATATACACTATCAATGATGGTGCTAGTCCCATCATTCACTTCAAATTCCAACAAATGAGTTCCTGCAGAACTTGCCGTGAGATTATAATTCAAGCTTGTCGCATTTATTAAGGTAGTCAAAACGTTTCCATCCTCTTTCAAATACAATGTTGACGGCGTATTCGCTTCTGCATTGATTGCAATTTGATCATTCAGATTGTAAATACTTCCATTATTTGGATGGAAAAATTGTCCTAACAAACCGGAATTCACCGGATAAACGTTGTAAAAAATATCGCCTCCATCAGCTGCACGTCCGACAATACTTCCATTGGCTGTACGGAAAACAAAAGCCAATTTCAACACAGTGGTTGTAGCAATAGGATACCCGTAAAATTGATCGATGTCGATCGTAATGGTGTGTTTATTATTTCCAATGTTGGTCATTGCCACTTGAGGATCTACTGTTCCCCAATTTCCCTGCACGTATTGCCAATTCGATAGCGAAGTGCTTGCGCTTGTTATCAATCCTGCATGGGCATAAATTTGAGACTGACCGATCAGCGCTGCATTTCCTTGAGAGGCGTCATAGGTAATGGTTACCACGTCGTTGACTGTTGGAAAAGCTGGGGAAACGTCTAAAACTTGAGCGATGAGCATCGAGCAAAAAGCACTAGCGAATAGTGTGAGGAAAATCTTTTTCATCCGAAATATTTTAGGTAAAAAAAAGCCTAAGTATGTTTCAACTTAGGCTTTCAATAAATAATTGAAAAATTATTGTTTGATCAATTTTCCAGTAGCAACTTTCTCACCAGCAAACACTTTGTAAATGTAAGATCCAGCAGACAAGTTAGCAGTATTCATTTCAACATTGTTTGAAGTAGAAACTGCGATTGTTTTCGTAGCAACTTCTTTTCCTGTTAAATCAAATAATGTGATGGTCGCTTCAGATGCATTGTTTACATCAAATTTGAAGTTAGCAACATCTGTAGCTGGATTTGGAGAAACTGTCAGGTTGTTGATTACATTTTCAGTAATACCGGATCCACCACATGCAGTACATGCATCCCAAACATAACATACAGTACCTGGTAACATAAAGTAAGTACGGTTAATGTTTCCTGCACCATCGTCTGTTCCACAAGAGTCAACAGCGATCGTGTTAGCAGGATCTGTACCTTCGTTTGATCCCCAATCACCGTTCACAAATTTGTAAATTTGTGTAGCTTGTAAAGAAGCAACTGGATACGTTACGTCGATCGACCAGATGTTGTTTCCTAAGTCTGTCATTGCTGAGTTAGCATCTGATGGAGACCAGTTAACCATTGGACCTGCAGCAACAGAACCACCGAAATCAGCAAAGTTTCCACCAACGCGGATACCGTTTGCATTCAATGTAGCTCCACCTGCTAAATATCCAGTGATATCAACTTGGTACGTTACTGTGTAATCTGTCATGAATTGGTAAGCACCAGATGTACGGTCAAAAACAACCAAATACGTTCCTGCAAGTACTGGGATATTTGCTCCATCTTGAACACCTAATCCAGCTGGAAAAGTTGCTGACCCCCAGTTAATTGCCCATGCTGCGTCTTGGCGAAATTTAGCGTCACCAGCAACACATGTAACAATTCCTGCATAGATGTTTCCATCCATCGTTTGCATTGGAATATCAACAGACCAGTCATAAGGTGGAATGGCAGATCCAATAATACCTACTGCAGGGAACTGCGCGTAGGAAGCTACACTGATTAATACAGTAGCTAAAAAAGTAAACATTTTTTTCATAGTTCAATTTTTAAAAGGTTAAAAAATACTTAGTGTCAGAGTGACATTTCAAATATAAATATAAATTCGCATACAAAGAAATACTTTTTAATATTCTACACTCGATTTTAGAACCTTCCTTTGTAGATAAGATGAGGAGATTGGTAATTTAACGCTTGTTGTTCTGCAGAGAAAATGCCAAAAACACTAGAGCCGGAGCCGGACATCGCAGCATAGCTCGCACCTGATTCATAAAGTGATTCCTTTAACTTCTGAATTTCAGGATACAGTTGAAAAACGGATGTTTCAAAGTCATTTTTTAGCAAATCGCACCATTGTTGAATTGGTTTTTGCAAGGTCTCATGAACGGAAACTGCAGCATTATTTATAGAAACGCAATCATACGCTTCCTTCGTTCCCACATGAATTCCTGGATTTAGTAAGACCAAGTAAAACTTGGATAAATCAAGTTCTATAGTAGACAGTTCTTCACCTCTACCCTGGGCTATTTGTGGCAATCCTTCGATAAAAAAGGGACAGTCACTTCCTAATTCAGAAGATAATTCTTTGAGTTTTTGTAAGGAAAGTTGCAAATGAAACAACTGATTTAAAGCAAGAAGGGTATACGTTGCATCCGCAGATCCACCTCCAAGTCCAGCGCCAACTGGAATTTGCTTTCTTAAATGAATGTAAACTGGACCGATTTCATATTCTCTACGCAATAATTGATACGCCTTCTCACACAGATTAGTGCCTCCAATTCCGCTAATGGTTATTCCTGTTTGAAGAAATTCAAAAGAATCAGCTTTTGTTACCTCCAATATGTCGGTAAATGGAATCTCCACCATACACGTATCGATGTCGTGATAAGCATCTTCCCGTTTACGAAGGATATTAAGACCTAGGTTTATCTTTGCTGGCGGGAATAAAATCATAAAACAAATGTAGTTTTTTCGCATGAACTTTTTTGCATATTCGAATTGGAAATCATGTTATCAGAAAATCAATTAACTTTGTCAACTCAATATAGAAATTATGTCTACGTATCTTGACTTTGAAGAACCATTAAAATCCTTGGAGGAACAAATTGCTCAAACCAAAGAACTTGGTGAAACCACACATGTGGATATGTCAGAGCAACTTGCTGAGCTAGAACAAGTGTTGCAGGAAAAAACGAAAGAAGTTTTTTCTGGACTCACTCCATGGCAACGCGTACAACTTTCTAGACATCCAGATCGACCTTATACCTTAGCATACATCGATGCCATCACGGATGGTCAATTCATTGAATTACATGGTGACCGAAGTGTTAAGGACGATAAAGCCATGGTTGGTGGATTCGGTTTGATTGATGGAAAAAGTGTCATGTTAATCGGACAACAGAAAGGCATCAATACCAAAATGCGTCAATACCGCAATTTTGGAATGCCTAATCCTGAGGGATACAGAAAGGCCTTACGTTTGATGAAATTAGCGGAGAAATTTAATAAACCGATTATCACTTTTATCGACACTCCAGGAGCTTTTCCAGGATTAGAAGCAGAAGAACGTGGACAAGGAGAAGCAATTGCCCGAAACATCTACGAAATGATGCGCTTGAAAGTCCCGGTGATTTGCATCATCATTGGAGAAGGAGCATCCGGAGGAGCATTAGGAATTGGTGTTGGAGATAAGGTCGTCATGTTGGAAAACACATGGTACTCCGTCATTTCTCCAGAGAGTTGTTCGTCGATATTATGGCGTTCTTGGAACTTTAAGGAAACGGCTGCAGATGCCTTAAAATTGACATCCACGGACATGCGAAAAAATGGATTAGTCGATGAAGTCATTCCAGAACCATCTAATGGCGCACACCGCAATCCTGAAGAAATGTTTCAAGTGGTCAAAGCGAAAATCAAGGAATACATCTCAGAATTAGAGAAACAAAATCCAGATAAACGCGTGGATGACCGCATTGAAAAATTCTGTCAAATGGGTGTTTGGAAATAAATACCGCGAAACATTCTCATCATGACTGACTTGTTATCCACACCCATTGAATATTTAAAAGGTGTTGGTCCACAACGTGCAGCCACTTTGCAAACAGAATTAGGAATTTTTTCCTTTCGTGATATTCTTAATCACTTTCCTTTTCGATACCAAGATCGATCCGTTTTTCATGAGATTCGGGATATTCATTTGGTGGATAATTACCTGCAGTTAAAAGGCAAAATCACGTACCTAGGTGAAGTTGGTACCGGTCGTCACCGAAAATTAACCGCACGATTTGAAGACAATTCAGGAACAGTAGATTTAATTTGGTTTCAGGGAATTCAATGGGTAAAAGCTAATTTACGCGTTGGAGAAACCTACCTACTGTTCGGAAAACCAAAGGCATATAACCAACAATGGACCATTCCTCATCCTGAATTAACTAAGTGGGGAGAGCAATCTGCGGAGCTTGGCTTACAAGCGATGTATCCTTCCACAGAAAAGTTGAATGTCAAAGGATTGAATGCAAAAGGAATTGGGAAGATTATTCAAGGACTCCTTCCTCAAATCAGAAATCAAATCTCCGAAGTACTGCCGAATTACCTAACCGAAGAACTTCACCTAATTTCCAAAGAACAAGCATATTTCTCCATTCATGCACCTAAAAATGAAGTCGAATATAAACAAGCTCGCTATCGACTTAAATTTGAGGAGTTATTCTTTTTACAACTAGAATTGCTCCTTCGAAAGGAAATTCGATCGAAAAAAATGAAAGGATTTGTCTTTTCAGAATTAGGAAACTTATTCAATACTTTTTATACAAAATACCTTCCGTTTGAGTTAACGAATGCTCAGAAAAGAGTACTGAAAGAAATCCGGAAAGATTTTCTGCATGGTGAGCATATGAATCGACTTTTGCAGGGAGATGTGGGAAGCGGCAAGACGCTCGTTGCCTTATTGACCTTACTCATGGGAATCGATAATGGCTTTCAAGGAGCGTTAATGGCGCCTACCGAAATTCTGGCAGCTCAACATAATGAGTCACTGCAAGAATTGGTGAAAGATTTACCCATTAAAATTGCCTTGTTAACTGGTTCTACGAAAAAAGCGCGAAGAGCGGAAATCCACGAAGGACTTCAAAATGGGTCCATTCATTTGTTAATTGGTACGCATGCGTTATTGGAAGATGTTGTCCAATTTTCGAATTTAGGAATCGTGGTGATCGACGAACAGCACCGCTTTGGAGTAGCCCAACGATCGAAGATGTGGGGGAAAAATGCTGTACCACCACATGTATTAATTATGACCGCAACTCCGATTCCTAGAACCTTAGCCATGACGTTTTACGGAGACTTAGATGTATCCATCATTGATGAACTTCCTCCAGGAAGAAAACCCATTCAAACAATTCATCGAAGAGAGAACCATCGTCCAAAATTGCTGCAGTTTATCAAAGAACAAATTTCTTTTGGAAGGCAGGTTTATGTTGTTTATCCATTGATACAGGAGTCAGAAAAATTGGATTTTAAAAATCTACAAGAAGGTTATGATTTAATGACCGATGCCTTTCCTACGCCACAGTACCAAGTGAGTATGGTACATGGCAAATTAAAACCTGCAGAAAAGGATGCGGAAATGCAACGATTTGTCAAAGGAGAAACACAAATCATGGTGGCTACAACGGTGATTGAAGTCGGTGTGAATGTACCCAATGCCTCCGTCATGGTGATTGAAAGTGCGGAGCGTTTTGGACTTTCGCAATTACACCAATTGCGTGGACGAGTTGGACGAGGGGCAGAAAAGTCGTATTGTATTTTGATGACCGGTGATAAATTATCCAAAGAATCCATGAAACGAATGGATACGATGGCCATGACCAATGACGGTTTTGAAATTTCCGAAGTCGATTTGCAACTGCGTGGACCAGGTGATTTAATGGGGACGCAACAAAGCGGTGTATTGAACTTAAAATTAGCTGACCTATCCAGAGATGGTCAGATCGTCAGTTTAGCCAGAGAAAAGGCCAGAGAGATTCTCGAGAAGGACCAAGATCTTTTGTTACCTGAAAATATACTGTTAAATCAGCGCATGCAGCAAGTATTGAAATCACGGCCAAACTGGGGACGAATCGCATAAAAAAAAGGATGACCTTTCGATCATCCTTCTTCTTTTATTTTTTCTTTCGATTAAGCGTCTTGAAGCATTTCATCGTAAGCTTCTTGTGAACCAACAATCATTGATTGGTATTCACGTACACCTGTACCAGCCGGGATTAAGTGTCCAACGATAACGTTTTCTTTCAATCCTAACAAATGGTCTTCTTTACCTGAAATAGCCGCTTCGTTTAATACTTTCGTTGTTTCCTGGAAGGAAGCAGCAGAAATAAACGATTGCGTTTGAAGTGACGCACGTGTGATACCTTGTAACAATGGTGTCGACGTTGCCGGCATAGCCTCTCTCGCTTCAACTAATGTTTTATCCTCACGTTTCAATTTCGAATTCTCATCTCTTAAACGACGAACTGAAACCAATTGTCCTTTTTTCAATTCCGCTGAATCACCTGCTTCTTTCACGAACATCATTCCGTAAAGTGCATCATTTGCTTCCATGATATCTGCTTTATGAATGGATTGTCCTTCCAAGAAGCGTGTATCACCAGATTCGATGATTTGTGCTTTCAACATCATTTGACGTACAATGACTTCAAAGTGTTTATCATTAATTTTCACCCCTTGTAAACGGTAAACTTCTTGAATCTCATTTACGATGTACTCTTGTACTTTCGTAGGTCCTTCAATGTTCAAGATGTCGTTCGGTGTGATAGCTCCATCAGATAATGGTTGACCAGCACGAACGAAATCGTTTTGTTGTACAAGAATGTGTTTAGAAAGAGGAACTAAGTATTTTCTTACCTCACCCAATTTCGATGTAATGATAATTTCACGGTTACCACGTTTCACATTTCCAAATGCTGCAGTTCCATCGATTTCAGAAACAACTGCTGGATTTGAAGGATTTCTTGCCTCGAATAACTCTGTTACACGTGGAAGTCCTCCGGTGATATCTCCAGTTTTACCAGCTAAACGAGGAATTTTAACCATGATTACACCTGCTTCAATTTTGTCGCCCTCTGTAACAGAGATATGCGCATTAACAGGAATAGAGTATTCTCTTAAAACTTCCTTCGATTTAGGGTCAATGATGTGAATCGCTGGACTTTTCTTTTTATCTCGAGATTCGATGATTACTTTTTCAGTAAATCCTGTTTGCTCATCGACTTCCTCACGGTAAGTAATGTTTTCAATGATGCCATCAAATACAACCTTTCCTGAAACCTCAGAAATGATTACCGCATTGTATGGATCCCATTTACAAATTACATCACCTTTCTTAATTTTTGTTTCACCAGAAACTAACAATTCAGATCCGTAAGGAACATTTGCCGTCATGACAGTGATTCCTGTTTTATCGTCCGTAATTTTCAATTCAGCCGAACGTCCTACAACGATGATTTGTTTTGTACCATCCGCGTTTTTACGTTCGATTGTTCTTAACTCGTCGATTTCCAGATTACCATTCGCTTTCGCTTTCAAGTCGGAAATATCTGCAATGTTCGATGCTGTACCCCCAACGTGGAATGTACGTAGTGTCAACTGTGTACCAGGTTCACCAATGGATTGAGCCGCAACTACACCAACAGCATCTCCTCTTTGAGCAAGACGGTGATTAGCAAGGTTACGCCCATAACATTTAGAACAAACACCACGACGCATTTCGCATGTTAATACAGAACGAATTTCAACTTCCTCGATTCCAGCTTTAGAAATCGTATTCGCGATATTCTCAGAGATTAAATCCCCTGCTGCAATGATTAATTCATCCGTTTCAGGTAAGTATACATCATGAACAGATGTACGTCCCAAAATACGATCGTATAAAGGTTCAACAACTTCATCATTTTTCTTCAATGCTGTAGCAACAATTCCACGAAGTGTTCCACAATCATTTGAATTGATGACAACATCTTGAGCAACATCCACCAAACGACGAGTCAGGTAACCTGCATCGGCTGTTTTAAGGGCTGTATCGGCCAAACCTTTACGTGCACCGTGAGTGGAGATAAAGTACTCAAGAATGGATAATCCTTCCTTAAAGTTCGATAAAATTGGATTCTCGATGATTTCTTGAACGGACGCACCAGATTTCTGTGGTTTCGCCATCAATCCACGCATACCAGAAAGCTGACGAATCTGTTCTTTCGAACCACGAGCTCCTGAATCGTACATCATGTAAATTGAGTTGAATCCTTGACGATCCGTTTTCAATTGATCCATCAAAGTTGCAGTCAAACGAGAGTTTGTATGCGTCCAAATATCAATGATTTGGTTGTAACGCTCATTATTGGTGATCAGACCCATGTTGTAATTCATCATGACTTCTTTCACTTCATTTTCAGCTTTACCAACTAAAACTTCTTTTTCTTTCGGGATAATGATATCGTCTAAGTTAAACGACAATCCACCTCTGAAGGCCATTTCGTAACCTAGTCCTTTAATATCATCAAGGAACTGAGCGGTACGAGAAGTACCACAAATTTTCAAGACCTCACCGATAATGTCACGCAATGCTTTTTTCGTTAATACATCATTGATGTATCCAACTTCTCTTGGAACATTATCGTTAAACATCACACGACCACAAGTAGTCTCAATCAACATTAATTCCGGTTCTCCACTTTTTCCTAAGTCATAAGACTTCACTTTGATTCGCGCATGCAAATCAAGTTTTTTCTCATTGTAGGCAATAATAACTTCTTTCGGAGAATAGAAAATTCCGTCTTGTCCTTTCACGATGTCACCTTCCACAGAAAGTTTACCCTTTGTGATGTAATAAAGACCCAAGACCATATCCTGAGAAGGAACGGCAATTGGAGCTCCATTTGCAGGATTCAAAATGTTATGAGATGCCAACATCAACATTTGAGCTTCCAAAATTGCAGCGTTACCTAAAGGTAAGTGAACCGCCATTTGGTCACCATCGAAATCGGCATTGAAGGCTGTTGTCACCAAAGGGTGAAGACGAATTGCTTTTCCTTCAATCAATTTTGGTTGGAATGCTTGAATACCTAAACGGTGAAGTGTTGGGGCACGGTTCAATAGAACTGGGTGACCTTTCAATACGTTTTCTAAGATATCCCATACAACTGGCTCTTTGCGATCAACGATTTTCTTTGCAGATTTAACCGTTTTTACAATACCACGTTCAATCATTTTACGAATGATAAACGGTTTGTATAGTTCTGCTGCCATGTCTTTTGGCAATCCACATTCGTGTAATTTCAAATCTGGTCCAACAACAATTACTGAACGTGCTGAATAATCCACACGTTTTCCAAGTAAGTTTTGACGGAATCGACCTTGTTTACCTTTCAATGAATCAGAAAGAGATTTCAATGCGCGATTAGATTCCGTTTTAACAGCACTGGATTTTCTTGAGTTATCGAACAAGGAATCAACAGACTCTTGCAACATACGTTTTTCATTACGTAAGATTACTTCAGGAGCTTTGATTTCGATCAATCTTTTCAAACGATTATTACGAATAATCACACGACGGTACAAATCATTTAAATCTGAAGTAGCGAATCGTCCACCATCAAGTGGAACGAGTGGGCGCAATTCAGGTGGAATAACCGGTACAACTTTCACGATCATCCATTCAGGACGATTGTCGATACGTGTTTGAGAATCTTTCATTGCTTCAACTACCTGAAGGCGTTTTAACGCTTCATTTTTACGTTGAACAGATGTTTCATTCTCTGCTTGGTCACGCAATGTGTATGATAATTCTTCCAGATTTAAGCCCTTCAATAAATCATACAACGCTTCCGCACCCATTTTCGCAACAAACTTATTCGGATCTGAATCATCCAAATATTGATTTTCTTTCGGTAAGGCATCAAGGATATCCAAATATTCTTCTTCTGTTAGGAAGTCGAATTTTTTCAATACCACATTTTCTAATGTTAGAGCCGCACCCGGATTAATTACCGCATAGCGCTCGTAATAGATAATTTGATCTAACTTTTTCGTTGGCAAACCTAAAAGGTAACCAATTTTATTCGGTAAAGAACGGAAGTACCAAATGTGCGCAACTGGAACCACCAATGAGATGTGTCCCATACGCTCTCTACGTACTTTTTTCTCCGTAACCTCTACTCCACAACGGTCACACACGATTCCTTTGTAACGAATACGTTTGTATTTACCACAGTGACATTCGTAGTCTTTAACCGGGCCAAAAATGCGCTCACAGAACAAGCCGTCACGTTCTGGTTTGTACGTACGGTAGTTGATTGTTTCAGGCTTTAATACTTCACCACTTGAATTCTCCAAGATAATTTCTGGAGAAGCCAATGAAATTGTGATTTTATTAAAGCTACTTTGTTTTTTTGGTATTTCTCTTTTGAAAGCCATTTTTTATGTAATGTTTTCGTTATTAATCAATTAGTCCATCGATACATTCAAACACAATCCGCGAAGCTCGTGCAACAATACGTTGAAAGATTCAGGGATTCCTGGTTCAGGAATGTTATCACCTTTCACAATTGCCTCGTATGCTTTCGCACGGCCTGTTACGTCATCAGATTTCACTGTTAAGATTTCTTGAAGAATATTAGCAGCACCGAATGCTTCAAGTGCCCAAACCTCCATCTCACCAAAACGCTGACCTCCGAATTGCGCCTTACCACCTAATGGTTGTTGCGTAATTAATGAGTATGGTCCGATAGAACGCGCATGCATTTTGTCATCTACCATGTGTGATAATTTCAACATGTAAATTACCCCAACCGTTGCTGGTTGATGGAAACGTTCTCCTGTTCCACCATCATACAAATAGGTTTTACCTGACTTAGGAACGCCTGCTTTCACTGTCCACTCATCAATTTCAGATGGTTTTGCACCATCAAAAATTGGCGTAGCGAACTTCATGCCTAATTTTTCGCCTGCCCAACCAAGAACAGTTTCATAAATTTGACCAAGGTTCATACGAGATGGTACACCTAGTGGATTCAATACGATATCGACTGGTGTTCCGTCCTCAAGGAAAGGCATGTCTTCTTGACGAACGATGTTCGCAACAATTCCTTTATTTCCGTGACGACCCGCCATTTTATCTCCTACTTTCAATTTACGTTTCTTCGCTACATAAACTTTTGCCAATTTCACGATTCCTGCTGGAAGTTCATCTCCTACAGAAATGTGGAATTTACGTCGTTTGTAATTACCGAGTAAATCGTTTGCTTTGATATTAAAGTTGTGAATAACACGACTAATCAATTGATTGGTTTTAGCATCTGCAGACCAGTTCAACGGATTAACGATGGAATAATCTAAAGCCATTAACGCCTTATTCGTGAATTTCGTTCCTTTCTTAATCAATTCTTCTTTGAAGTTATTGAAAACACCTGAAGATTTTTGCTCACCTAAAATGACCATCAATTTTTCTGCAAGTTTTTCCTTCAAATCAGCAAAATCCTTTTGGTATTCTGCGTCGATTGTTTCAAGAATTGGTTTATCTTGAGATTTCGATTTACGGTCT
The DNA here is from genome assembly GCA_903860985.1 of uncultured Flavobacteriales bacterium. Lineage (GTDB taxonomy): Bacteria > Bacteroidota > Bacteroidia > Flavobacteriales_D > Crocinitomicaceae > UBA952. The sequence goes on along the minus strand of CAIOSO010000184.1, from coordinate 26,664 downwards.
TTAATTGCTCTTGAGAATAATTTTTTCTCGATCACAACACCACGCAAAGATGGACCTGCTTTCAATGAAGCATCTTTCACATCACCTGCTTTATCACCGAAGATGGCACGTAACAATTTCTCCTCTGGAGAAGGATCCGTTTCACCTTTAGGAGTGATTTTACCAATCAAGATATCTCCTTCTTTGATTTCAGCTCCAATGCGGATCAATCCGTTTTCATCTAAATCTTTTGTTGCTTCTTCACTTACGTTAGGAATATCAGAAGTTAATTCTTCCATTCCACGTTTTGTATCGCGAACTTCCAAAGAAAACTCATCAATGTGAACAGAAGTAAAGATGTCATCACGAACCACTTTTTCAGAAATCACAATCGCATCCTCGAAATTGTATCCTTTCCAAGGCATGAAAGCCACTTTCAAGTTTTGACCTAAGGCCAACTCTCCAGCTTGCGTTGCGTATCCTTCACAAAGTACTTGTCCTCTTTCCACACGATCGCCTTTTTGAACAATCGGTTTCAAATTGATACATGTACTTTGGTTTGTTTTCATGAATTTTGTTAATCCATACCGAGTTACCTCGCTATCGAAACTCACCATTTTATCTTCCTCGTTCCAATCGTAACGAATCACGATTTCATTTGCATCCACATATTCCACTGTTCCGGTTCCTTCAGCGTTAATTAACACGCGAGAATCACGTGCTACTAAGCGCTCAATTCCTGTTCCAACAATTGGAGAATTTGGACGTAATAAAGGAACAGCTTGACGTTGCATGTTTGATCCCATCAACGCACGGTTGGCATCATCATGCTCCAAGAATGGAATAGATGAAGCGGCAATCGATGCAATTTGATTGGCACCAACGTCCATCAAATTCAAATCTTTCGGTGCTACCACAGGGAAGTCACCTTCAAAACGTGCTTTCACAACATCTGAAAGGAAATTTCCTTTATCATCCATGACAGCATTTGCTTGTGCGATCATTTTAGAATCTTCCTCTTCCGCTGCTAAGTAAACAGGCTCTTCATTTAAAATAACCTTACCATTTTCAACTCGACGGTAAGGAGTTTCAATGAAACCTAATTTATTCACTTTCGCAAATACACACAAAGAAGAAATCAAACCAATGTTTGGTCCTTCCGGTGTTTCAATTGTACACAATCGACCGTAGTGTGTATAGTGAACGTCACGAACCTCGAATCCTGCTCTTTCACGAGAAAGTCCGCCTGGTCCTAGTGCCGACAAGCGGCGTTTATGTGTAACTTCAGAAAGTGGATTTGTTTGATCCATAAACTGAGATAACTGATTCGTTCCAAAGAATGAATTAATAACAGACGAAAGTGTTTTCGCATTGATCAAGTCAATTGGAGTAAAGACCTCGTTGTCACGTACATTCATACGTTCGCGAATTGTTCTTGCCATTCTTGCAAGTCCAACACCAAATTGTGCATACAATTGTTCACCAACTGTACGAACACGACGGTTAGACAAGTGGTCAATATCATCGATGTCTGCTTTCGAATTAATTAATTCGATCAAGTATTTAATGATATTGATGATGTCAGTTTTGGTTAGAACACGAGATTCTTCTGAATCATCTAATCCTAATTTTTTATTTAAACGGAAACGTCCAACCTCACCTAAATCATAACGTGCATCTGAGAAGAATAATTTCTCAAAAACACCTTTTGCTGTTTCATAGTCGGGTGGATCTGCGTTCCGTAATTGACGGTAAATGTGTTCAACCGCTTCTTTTTCAGAGTTGGAAGTATCTTTTTGTAAGGTATTGTAGATAATGGTATAATCCGTTGAATTACCATCCTCTTTGTGCAAAATCATCGATTTAGCACCAGAGTCCATGATGGCATCTAAATGCTCTTCACCAATCACTAATTCACGATCAAGAATTACCTCATTACGTTCAATGGACACTACTTCTCCTGTATCTTCATCAACGAAATCTTCAATCCATGTTTTCAAAACACGTGCAGCAAGGCGACGGCCTACTAATTTTTTCAAATTGGCTTTATTGACCTTCACTTCATCAGCCAATCCAAAAATTTCTAAAATGTCACGATCTGTTTCGTATCCAATCGCTCGGAACAATGTCGTAACCGGCAATTTTTTCTTACGATCGATGTAAGCATACATGATGTTATTGATATCTGTTGCAAATTCTATCCAAGATCCTTTGAATGGAATAATACGAGCAGAGTACAATTTAGTGCCATTTGCATGACGGCTTTGACCGAAGAATACACCTGGAGATCGGTGTAATTGAGAGACGATAACTCGTTCTGCTCCGTTTACAACGAAAGACCCTTTTGGGGTCATATAAGGGATTGTACCTAGGTAAACATCTTGAACGATGGTTTCAAAATCCTCATGTTCAGGATCAGTACAATATAATTTCAATTTTGCTTTTAATGGAACACTATATGTTAATCCGCGTTCGATACATTCTTCAATAGAATACCTCGGTGGATCAACAAAGTAGTCCAAAAACTCTAATACAAATTGGTTTCTTGTATCAGTAATTGGAAAATTTTCGGCGAAAACTTTAAATAATCCTTCACTATCACGATTCTCCGGTGTTGTTTCCAACTGAAAGAATTCCTGGAAGGATTTTAACTGAATTTCCAGAAAATCTGGATACTCAAATTGATTTTTGCTTGAAGCAAAATTAATTCGGGTTGAATTATTTGATGTTGCCAAGGCTTTTGTTTTTTAGTTATTCGATTATTCTGTCAAAATCAACATGCGAAAAAACAGGAGAAGGCATCCGCTAAAATAGCGGTGCCTTTCCTGTAATATTATGGGGTTAATTACTTAACCTCAACTTCAGCTCCAGCTTCTTCTAAAGATTTTTTAAGCCCTTCAGCTTCGTCTTTAGATACTGCTTCTTTCAATGTTGAAGGAGCGGCATCAACTAAATCTTTAGATTCTTTCAAACCGTTACCTGTTAATTCTTTAACAAGTTTAACTACTGCTAGTTTGTTAGGACCACCAGCTTTCAAGATTACGTCGAATTCCGTTTTCTCAGCAACTTCTTCTCCTGCAGCAGCGGCACCACCGGCCATCATTACTGGAGCAGCCGCAGCTGGTTCGATTCCGTACTCATCTTTTAAAATTGTTGCTAACTCGCTTACTTCTTTTACTGTAAGGTTAACTAACGTTTCTGCAATTTGCTTTAAATCAGCCATTTTATTTTAATTTAAAAAAGGTTATTATTAATTAATTTATGCTCTTTTCTCGAGCGTTTTAAGGATTCCAGCAATTGTACCACCGGAACCTTTAAGAGCAGACAATACATTTTGAGCAGGACTTTGCAACATTCCAATGATTTGACCAAGCAATTCTTCTTTACTTTTCAGTGATTCAAGAACTGATAATTGGTTATCACCAATGAAAACTGCTTCATCAATGTATGCACCCTTCAAAATTGGTTTCGGAGATTTCTTGCGGAAATCTGCGATCAATTTTGCAGGAGCATTAGCCACTTCGCTGAACATCACAGAAGTTGATCCTTTCAACACATCTCTCAATGCACCAAAATCCTTACCTTCTACTTTGTCCATCGCTTTTTGAAGCAATGCATTTTTCACTACACGCAAGGAGATGTTAGATTGAAAACATCTTCTACGCAGAGCGTTAATTGTCTCTACTGTTAATTCTGCTGTGTCTGCTAGATACAACACATTGTTAGCAGTTAATTCTGCTGCCAACTCGCTGATGTACTTTGCTTTTTCTTCTCTTGTCATTTTCTTAAGTATTAAGCAGTAACAGACTTCGCGTCAATTTGTATCCCTGGACTCATCGTTGAGCTCAGGTAGATACTTTTAATATAAGTACCTTTTGCAGCAGATGGTTTTAATTTCATCAGTGTTAAAATCAACTCACTCGCATTCTCGCGAATTTTGTCACCTTCAAAACTAACTTTACCTACCGAAGAGTGAATGATACCGTATTTATCAACTTTAAAGTCAATTTTACCAGCTTTCACTTCAGCTACAGCTTTACCAATTTCCATGGTTACTGTACCTGTTTTCGGATTTGGCATTAAACCACGTGGACCTAAAACGCGTCCAAGTGCACCTACTTTACCCATTACTGAAGGCATTGTAATAATTACGTCGATATCTGTCCAACCACCTTTGATTTTATCAATGTAGTCATCAAGTCCAACGTATTCTGCACCTGCTTCAATTGCTTCTTTTTCCTTGTCCGGAGTACAAAGTACAAGTACTTTGATGTCCTTACCAGTTCCATGAGGCAATGCAACGGTTCCACGTACCATTTGATTCGCTTTACGAGGATCAACCCCTAAACGAACACAAATATCTACAGAGGCATCGAATTTGGTAGTAGAAATTCCCTTCACCAAATCACATGCTTCAGATAGAGTGTAGATCTTCGTCAAATCAAATTTTGACAAGATCTCTTTTCTTTTTTTAGAAACTCTTTTCATAACAATTAATTATTTGGATTGAGGAGCGACTCCACCTTTAACGGTTACCCCCATACTTCTTGCTGTTCCTGCAACCATTCGCATCGCTGCATCAACGGTAAAACAATTCAAATCGGGTAATTTATCTTCCGCAATCATGCGTATTTGATCCCAAGAAATGGAAGCAACTTTTACACGATTGGGCTCAGATGAACCTTTTTTGATTTTTGTGTGCTCGATGATTTGTACCGCTGCGGGTGGTGTTTTTAGAACGAAATCAAAGGATTTATCACCATAAACGGTGATAACAACCGGAACTACCTTGCCCATTTTATCTTGAGTTCGCGCATTAAACTGCTTACAGAACTCCATGATGTTTACACCTTTTGCACCCAAAGCAGGTCCAATTGGTGGTGATGGGTTGGCTGTACCTCCTTTGATCTGCAATTTGATCAATGCTGCTACTTCTTTAGCCATATATATTAAAATTATGTAGTCAACGTGAATCGGTGATGGGAAGCTTTAATCATCGGACTCACTCCTACGGTTAATACAAACGTTACCCTTCTTTCTCAACTTGCATATAGCTGAGCTCCAAAAGGTTTTTTCGGCCAAATATTTTGACCATTACTTTTAATTTTTTCTTTTCTTCATTGATTTCATCGACAACACCTGTAAAGTTATTGAACGGGCCATCAACTACTTTGACTGATTCACCAACGACGAATGGAATTTTCAATTCCTCTTGTGATGTTGCTAATTCGTCAACTTTTCCTAAAATTCTATTTACTTCAGACAAACGCATTGGAACTGGTTCACCACCTTTAACGGTGCCTAGAAATCCAATAACATTTGGAATACTTTTAATGACGTGACTTACTTCGCCTACGAGCGCCGCTTCAATCAAAACATAACCTGGCAAAAAAGCTTTTTCTTTCGTGACTTTTTTTCCATTTTGTATTTTGAAAACTTTTTCAGTCGGAATAAGTACTTGGTTTACATAGTCGTTCAGTTTCATTCGAGAAATTTCTAACTCAAGGTACTCCTTCACTTTCTTTTCCTTACCACTTACGGCACGAACTACATACCATTTCTTAACAATTTCTGCCATTACTGTTTTTGTTAGAATGATCCGTAAATAAACCCAAGTAATCCTTTCCACAAGGAACCTTCTTCTCCGGAAATACCGAAGGTGTAATCCATCGCGAAAATTAGAAGTGCAATGAGTACAGATGCAACAACTACCAAAATGGTATTATTTTGTAGTTCTTTCCATGATGGCCACGTTACATTGTGAACCATTTCTTGGTAAGTTTCCTGAAAATATGATCTAATTTTTGACACTTATTTCAATTTTAATTGAGCACGGGCGGTAGGATTCGAACCCACGACCAATGGTTTTGGAAACCACCACTCTACCAGCTGAGCTACACCCGTTTAAAAAGGGGAGTTGTTAAACTCCCCTTACTTTAAACTATGTTGTTTCTTGTTAAGCTACGATTTCAGTAACCTGTCCAGCACCTACTGTTCTACCACCCTCACGGATTGCAAAACGAAGTCCTTTGTCCATTGCAACTGGTACAATCAATTTCACATTGATCGATACGTTGTCACCTGGCATAACCATCTCGCGACCATCTGTTAAGAAGATTTCTCCTGTAACATCTGTTGTACGGAAATAGAATTGAGGACGGTATTTATTATGGAAAGGAGTGTGACGTCCACCTTCTTCTTTCTTCAATACGTAGATTTCTGCTTTAAATTCGTGATGCGGTGTTGTTGAACCTGGCTTACAGATTACCATTCCACGTTTGATTTGAGCTTTCTCAATACCACGTAGTAATAAACCTGCATTATCCCCTGCTTCACCACGATCTAACATCTTACGGAACATCTCAACACCTGTAACTGTAGATGTTAATTTTAATTCTCCCATTCCTAAGATTTCAACTGGCTCACCAGAATTGATAACTCCAGTTTCAATACGACCAGTTACAACTGTACCACGACCTGTAATCGTAAATACATCCTCAACTGGCATCAAGAAAGGTTTATCAACCTCACGTGGAGGAAGTTCAATATATGTATCAACTGCATTCATTAATTCTTCAACTGTAGCAACCCATTGAGGCTCTCCGTTCAAAGCTCCTAAAGCTGAACCTTGAATAACCGGTGCGTTGTCACCATCGTATTTGTAGAATGAAAGTAATTCACGAATTTCCATCTCAACCAATTCCAATAACTCTGCATCGTCTACCATGTCCACTTTGTTCATGAAGACAACTAAACGAGGAACTCCAACTTGACGACCAAGTAGGATGTGCTCACGTGTTTGTGGCATTGGTCCATCAGTCGCAGCAACTACTAGAATCGCTCCGTCCATCTGTGCAGCACCAGTTACCATGTTCTTTACGTAATCGGCGTGACCTGGACAGTCAACGTGCGCGTAATGACGGCTTTCTGTTTCGTACTCAATGTGCGAAGTGTTAATAGTGATACCACGCTCTTTTTCTTCTGGAGCGTTATCAATTGAAGAGAAATCACGAACCTGAGCCAATCCCTTAGAAGCAAGAACGCTAGAGATTGCTGCAGTTAATGTAGTCTTTCCGTGGTCAACGTGTCCAATTGTACCAATGTTCACGTGTGGTTTGGAACGGTCAAAATTTTCCTTAGCCATTTTCTTATTTGTTACTTAGTTAATAATTTACATTTATTTATCATAAAATCCTTTACCAAAAATGGAAAGGACTCAACTTCTTGTTATCATGAGCCAATGACGAGAATTGAACTCGTGACCTCTTCCTTACCAAGGAAGCGCTCTACCCCTGAGCTACACCGGCGCTCTGCGAAAAGTGAGCGGGAGACGAGACTCGAACTCGCGACGTTCAGCTTGGAAGGCTGAAGCTCTACCAACTGAGCTACTCCCGCTTTTTGCTTTTCCTGTGGGGGGAGCAGGATTCGAACCTGCGAAGGAGTACACCAGCAGATTTACAGTCTGCCCTCGTTGGCCGCTTGAGTATCCCCCCAACAATGTGAGCCGATGGAGGGATTCGAACCCCCGACCAGCTGATTACAAATCAGCTGCTCTGGCCAACTGAGCTACATCGGCAATTTTATATTGGTTTTCTTAAATAAAAGAACTTTTTCTTTCCCCAAAGTCCAATTTGGGATTGCAAATGTATGAAACTTTTTCTTATCTCAAACAATTTTTTTAAAAATATTTGAATTTTTTATCGCAATTATTTTCACGATTCTTTCCTACGTGGATTTCATTACTTTTGTTTCCATGATTAAACAAAAAGTGATTGTTTCTGTATCGAGCGATTTGGTCACCGACAACCGTGTCCATCGCACGTGCTCAGTATTACATGATCTCGGAATGGATGTTTTGCTAATTGGACGAAAAAAAAAGGTGAGCCCTATCTTAAAGGAACGTGCATATAGAACCAAAAGACTCTCATTGTTTTTTGAAAAAGGACCTCTCTTTTATTTGGAGTTGAACCTTAGGTTGTTTTTCATCTTACTATTCAAACGCAAATACCTATTGTATGCAAATGACTTGGATACGCTTCTTCCAAATTTTTTAGCAAGTAAATTGTGTGGGACAAAAATCATTTACGATAGTCACGAGCTTTTTACAGAAGCTCCAGAATTAATACACCGAAAAAAAGTTCAGCGAATATGGCTCAAAATTGAACAATTCATTTTCCCCTATTTATCACACATCATTACCGTAAATGATTCCATTGCAAAAAGCTACAAAGACTTGTATGCAAAAGACCTTGTTGTGGTTCGTAATATCCCATCTACATTTCACATTTCTGCACTTCAGAGCAAACACGAATTAGGAATACCCACAAGTGATTTTCTCGTCATCATTCAAGGTTCGGGATTGAATGTTGATCGCGGGATTGAAGAAGCCGTACTCGCTATGAAAGAATTAGAAGGCGTGACCCTCATGCTCGTTGGGGATGGAGATGTCATGCCAATCGTCAAAGATTTGATTCAAACACATCGCCTAGATGAAAAGGTGAAAATCTATGGACGCCGACCTTATTTGGAGATGATGCAATTTACGGTTCATGCCGATCTTGGACTCACATTAGATAAACCATTGAGTAAGAATTATGCGTTTTCGTTACCAAATAAAGTGTTTGACTACATGCATGCAGGGACTCCAATTTTAGCAAGTAAGCTTATTGAAATTGAACGAGTGATTACCAAACATCAAATTGGTAGCATTCTTCCAGAAGTAAGTCCTGCGTCAATTGCTTTTTCCATCAATGAATTGAAAAATAATCAAGAGTTATTAGCCAAGCAGAAAGAAGCGTGTTTCATTGCGGCAAAAACGGAGAACTGGGAAAATGAACAAAAGAAACTAATTTCCTTGCTTCAATCTGTACTGAATTAAAAAGCGATTTAAGTAAATCAGTCGGTACAAATCAAACATCCACAATGCGAAATACCCTTTAGATAGAAAGCCTTTAAGTGAAGTCAATAAAAGCCGATCTATGACAAGTAACAAACCCCTTGTGATAACGTTCTTTTCTATCCGCATCGCCAAGCTTAATAAGTGGTGTTCTGCGTTAAACGTTGGGTCATTCAATCGCGAAGCAATCGACATTAAATTTTGCAAAGCTTCTTTTGTCTTTTCTAGAAATACTTCATTCTCATCCAAATTGCTATTCAACACTGGGTTATCTAGGTGCTCAATCGTGACCTTTCCTTTACGTAAAAAATACCCGAAAAGCGTATCCTCATGTCCATAAGTAGTCAATGATTCATCGAATGGGTGCTTCGAAAAAAGTGTTTTTGAAATGATGAAATTATTGGATTTAAATCCAAGTTCTGGGTGTTTTACACGATCCTCAAAGGCCTTACATTCCCTAGTTCGACTATACTTCCATCGAAGGAGCTGCTTTCTGCGTGGTTTTATTTCAGCATAAATACTTGCGCCAATTACGACGTCTTTCTCAGAAGACTTTAAACACTCAACATAATTTTTGATAAAGTCGGATGAAGTAATTTCTGAATCTCCATCGATAAAAAGCAAATAAGTTCCTTTGACGAATGGTAGAAATGCATTTCTGATTTTTGACCTTCCAACATTCGTCGGTAACTCTTGGTAATCACTGAAGCGCCCAACACTTCTATTTATTTCTTTAAAAAAAACATCGGAAGCGTCGTCCAGAAATAGGAGCTCGACTTCCGATGAATATTCTTGTATTTGTCGATGGAGTTCTGTCGCAAGAGGACGGATATCCGTATTGTAAATGGGGATACAAATCGACAGGATCATCTGCTTGAATTATGCCATTGTATTTGGCGTACCAAAGTTCATGGGTGGAAATCCAGCTTGTGGATCATCAATAACCCCAAAATTCTGCTCGTATTTTTGGATGTTATCCGACAAAGCTTGTAAGAATCGTTTAGCATTTTGAGGCGTCATCAATACGCGTGACCGAACTTTCCCCTTCGGCATCCCCGGCATTATTTGCACGAAGTCACAAACAACCTCCGCAGGAGAATGTGTGATTATAGCCAAGTTCGAATAGGTACCTAAAGCAATTTCTTCAGATAGTTCAATGTTCATGTGATTTTCTTCGTTTTCCATTATTTTCTTATTAAATCGTTTGTTCTTTTTCTTCAAAGATAATTCCGAAGGTCTCCAATTCTTTTAAAATGGGCTCGTAGACTTTCTTCTTGACCGGCAAGGTAACACCTTTCTCTTGGATTTCACCTGACAAAATTAATTTTGCTGCAATCGCAACTGGAAGTCCAACGGTATTTGACATGGCGGTATACACCTCATCTACTCCCAAGTTGACAAGGGAAGAGGTGATTTTCTTCTGCTCATTATTGATTAAATATTCGAATTCATGATACATCACCAACATATCTTTATCTCCGGACTCCAACTTCCACTTTGGCTCAAGTAATTGTTGCAATAATTTGGCTGGACTCGCATTTTCAATTCCATAGGTAAATGAATCATCGAAAATCCCCATGCTTTCAAATTGATCAAACAAATACGCATTTTCCTCTCCAAGTACCTTTTTAAATTTATCCTCCACCGGTGTATGCAATTCGTACGGTAAAAAGGCATTTAAAAAGGATCGAGGTGTTAAGGTTTCAGAATTAGTCATCGCATACGAATCATCAGTCATTCCTAATTGGATGAATACATCCCAACCTTGGCAATAATTTGGACGACGTAGTGTCCCTCTGTAAATCGTGGGAATCCCTTCAATACCATAGGTAGATGCATAAATCAATGAATTTCGATTCGCATATCCATCAAATTTACCGTAAGGCGGGATCTCAAATCGATCTAACTTTTTGAAGAGTTGTGAATATGGAATGTACTTGTATTCATTATTGTCCATGTATAAGGCTGCCGGACCCTGTCCTGCCACAATTACGTTGCGTGGATTCCACGTAAATTTATAATGCCATGGATTATTATCAGACTCAGGTGCCAACAATCCACCACAAAAAGACCTGAAACTAGTCAATTTTCCTCCAATCGCTTTGATGTGATCAATTACTTTCATCGCGCTCATGTGGTCGATTCCTGGATCGACACCAATCTCATTCATAATCACAATTCCCGCTTCTATTGCCTCCTTATTCAAGGCACGCATTTCAGGAGAAATGTACGATGGTGTGATTAAATCTGTGCGCACTTCGATGCAATCTTTGGCTACCTCAACGTGATAAATCGCCGGCAGCATGGAAATCACCAAATCAGCATGCGCAATCGCTGGCTTGCGTTCTTTCGAATCTAAAGCATTAAACGAAAGTGCTTCTGCATTCGGATGTCCACCGATTTTCTTCTTTACTAAATCAATGTTCTGATCCACAATTTTTACATGCCAATTTTCAGCCTCTGAATGAGCTAACAAATATCTGATCAATGATGAGGCAGACATTCCCGCTCCTAGTATTAATATGGTCTTCATTCCTTTCTTTACTTTATCCGCACTGGACCTTTGACAAATTTATAAAAATGTTTGGATGCGCTAATTTTCTTACTCGTCTTTTATCAACAAGAATTTCATTGGGATTGCTAATCGATTTGCCCAAGACACCTCATCGTGAGCTGTTTTCTCCCAAATCAATGTTTGGTACGCTGGACCGATTTTATAGCCGCATTGAGTCAAAGTCGCATACAGGGCCTGATGATAGGGTTCATAATTGGCATCCAAGGTTTCTGTTCCTCGGTCAATATACAATTTTACTTTTCTAGCTGGGGGCATCGTTCTTTTCACGTATTCATTAAATGGGAGCACCATTGATTTCATGGCATCCTCGCCGATCAGTTGAAAATTAATCATTGGAGTATGGAGCGACAAACAAGCGGACCCGCCAAAAGTTTTTGGCGTGCTCATTAACGCGTAAAGTGAAATTAATCCACCCATACTGGATCCAATTAAGAAACGATCCGGTCGTTTGCGACTAACTGGATAATTTTCTTCAATGAATGGAATCAGTGCTTTCTTTATCCAATCCAAGTAGAAATCTGCTCTCAATTCACCATTCCAAAGAGAAGATGTTATTTTTGAAACATATGCCGAATCCATAAACTTTGTCGCTTGCTCAGGAAAAAACTCGGCATAACGATTTGGTGGGTCGTTGTATATTCCCACGACTATAAATGGACGCGTTATTCCATTGGTAATCAGACTATCTGCTGTTTCATCGACCCTCCATTCTTTTTTATTCCAAGTTGTGGTTGAATCAAAAAGCATTTGTCCGTCGTGCATGTAGATCGTCGCGTATTCCGTTTGAGGATTGTAGTTCGACGGCAACCAAACGACTACTTGACGCGTGGTGGAATCACTAAATGTCAACTTGAAACTTTCCAAGGTTCCGTGTGAGACACTTTGATCGTTCCGGACAAGCGATAAACGCTTATTTTTTTGAGCATAAAATGAATAAGGAACTAAAAGAAAGAGCGCTAGAACACCTAAGAAATGTTTCATTTGAATCAACGGTAGAAATTATTTTACAAGAATAGTTCTTTCCTGTCAAGAATCAAACGTACATATCGTATTTTTGCAGTAAATTTTAGCACATGTTGGATAAACTTCTTGCCTCCCTTTTTTCGATGCGATTGATGACCATTGGATTATTACTTTTTCTAGTTGGAATTGGTGCCGCTACTTTCATTGAATCTATCTACGGCATTCAAAGTGCGAAAATCATTATTTACAATGCCACATGGTTTGAAATTCTCCTTGTTTACCTGTCGTTAAACCTGATTTCTAACATCTTAAAACATAACATGTTCCGACGTGAAAAAATCGCAACTTTGTTATTTCATGTATCCTTTTTGATCATCATCATTGGAGCTGCAGTAACACGATACATTAGTTTTGAAGGACTCATGGTCATTAAGGAAGGGACTTCTTCTGATTTTATCTATACTTCTGAGCCTCATTTGCTTGTTCACATGCAGGATTTGGCAACGGGAAAGACAAAAACAGAGGCGCACAAATGCTATTTATCGGAAATTACCGACAATGACTTTACGTACAGCACGGATTTTCAATCGAAAAATATTGATGTCAGCTATGTGAATTTTCAATCGAAAATGATTGACTCATTAGTTGTTCGACAATCGTTTAAAGAAACCTCATTGGAATTAATCACGGATGGGATGACTTCCAATTATTTAGCTGAAAACGACTTTTTCATGGTCGGAATGGTTCCACTATCTTTTGGGCCAGATTCAAAATCTCCGGGAATGCAGGTACGCAAAAAAGGAGATAGTTTACAAATCAAAACAGCTGTTCCCTTGACTTATTTGCCTATGTCGGAAATGAGAAAAGCGCGTCAAAGTGGAGCAAATGTTCCGGACTCGATGTTTACGATCGTTCCTTTAAATCAATGGGTTGAATTCAAAACAACTACATTGTATCATTGTGGGGACAAGCAATTTGTTTTCAAACGCGCATTGAATCATGCGAAAAAAGTACTCATGCCATCTGGCAAGAAAAATGTAGGCTCCGACTATTTAACTGTTCGTGTGACTGACGGGGAAGCAAGTAAAGTCATTCAAATTGAAGGTGGGATGGGAGCTATTCCAACACCGGTTCGTTTTGCCATGAACAACGTCATGTACCAATTGGAATATGGTTCCATTCGTAAGCCAATCGCTTTTCAAGTATTTTGTAGAGATTTCAAATTAGATAAATATCCTGGTAGCGAATCACCTTCTTCTTTCTCGAGTGATTTAACCCTCATTGATGCGAAAAGAAAGGTTAAAATGAATCGAAAAGTTTTCATGAACAACGTCATGGATTATGATGGATTCCGTTTCTTTCAATCTTCTTATGAATTAGATAATCCCTCTACTCCCGAAAATGAAGAAGGAACGAAATTAAGTGTAAATCACGATTGGTGGGGAACGAACATTACGTATTTCGGATATCTCCTGATGAGTATCGGCATGCTGATGTCCTTGTTTGCTCCGGTTGGACGATTCCGAGAATTAAATGATAAAATGAAGAAGTTGAAAGCAAAACGTGCAAGCATAAACGCACTAAGTTTAATGATTGGACTTCTTTTATTTCATACGGTTTCATACGGGCAAGATCATGCGCATGGAGCAAATCCAGCTGCGAAAATATTCAGAGTCATGTCCGAAGAGCATTCGGAAAAATTAGCTTCGCTTTTGGTGCAAGACTACGAAGGACGGATTTCGCCCATGCATACTTTGTGTGATCAATTGCTTCGTAAAATCAATCGTTCCAATCACTATAAAGAATACAACGCGGTTCAAACGATCATGAGTATTCAAATGTATCCTCAATACTGGATTAATCAAAAAATTGTACAGGTTCCTAGTAATTTACGTGCTCCATTGAAGTTAGGAGAATACGCAAGTATTATGGAACTTGTTGATCAACAAACACAAGAATTTAAGTGGTTAAAAGAATATAAAATTGCGCATCAACGCTTGGAATCGCAACGCAATGAATTCGACAAAAAACTCATTAAATTAAATGAGAAGTTCGAAGTGATTCAAGGTGTCATCATGTGGAAATACTTACGTGTAGTTCCTAAAAGAGGTGATGCGAATCACACGTGGTACATTCCTTTTCAAGTTGATACGGCTGCATCATTACAAGTTTTGAGCTACATTTCTCTTTTGGATGAAGGGGCGAAAAAAAACAATTTTAGCAAGGCGGAAAGTGTCCTTAAAAAAGTAAAAGCACACCAACGAAAAGTAAGTTCGGATGTCGTACCAACGGAATCTGCCGTGAGCATAGAAATCTCCTATAACAAAATGGAGATCTTCAAACACTCCTACCAACTGTTATTATCCCTTGGATTTTTGCTCTTGATTGTTTCGTTTATTGGAATTTTTAAATCGGCAGCATCACGTTTTTCGAAAGTTCAAAAATGGATAAATCGCATCATCATTGGATTCATGGTTGTGACCTTCCTCTACCTTGCCGCAGGACTCGGAATGCGTTGGGTGATTTCTGGCCACGCACCTTGGAGTAATGGATACGAAGCAGTGGTATTCATCGCTTGGGTGACCATGATAGCTGGATTTAGCTTCACACGTAAAAATATTGTCATCCTCGCTGGAACAGCCATTCTTGCTTCCTTGATGATCTTTGTGACGGAATTAAGTCTTTTCGATCCTGAAATCACGCCACTTGTACCTGTTTTGAAATCGTATTGGTTAAAAATTCACGTAGCCATCATTACAGGAAGCTATGGTTTCCTCGGATTAGCAGCAATATTAGGATTGCTGAACTTGATTCTTTACACCGTGCGTAACGAGAAAAACAAAGAGATAGTCACCATCAATATTAATGAATTAACGTACGTTTCTGAAATGACCATGACCATCGGGCTCTTCATGTTGACGATCGGGACATTCCTAGGTGGAATATGGGCGAATGAATCTTGGGGACGTTATTGGGGCTGGGACCCCAAAGAAACATGGGCGCTTGTTTCCGTGCTTGTTTACGCTGTGATCCTTCACTTGCGTTTCATTCCGAAATTAAACGGAAAATTCTTATTCAATGTCATGTCCTTCTGGGGATATTCAGCCATCTTATTTACCTTCTTCGGAGTCAACTTCATGTTGGTCGGACTCCATTCTTACGCGAATGGCGACGGACTTGGTAAGTTTCCAACTTGGTTGAGTTTGACTATTTTGTTCTTTGCGGGATTCACTGCATTTGCTTCTTTCCGAAACAAATCATTAGAACGAAAGTCTAAAAAAGATCTTTTATCCGAATGATTTCAGAACGCATACTTCATGAGGATAATCATGTGATTGTCATCAATAAAATGGCATCCGAGATTGTTCAAGGTGATAAGACGGGTGATCAAACAATGCCGGATGAAATCAAGGCGTATTTAAAGGAAAAATACCAAAAACCTGGGAACGTTTTCTGCGGTGTTGTGCATCGCTTGGATCGTCCTACTAGTGGTGCTCTAGTATTTGCGCGAACGAGTAAAGCACTCGAACGATTGAATGCGCAATTCCGGGACAAAGAAACCAATAAAATCTATTGGGCGATTGTTGAAACGGCACCGGAAAAACCAAGTGGACGCCTGGTTCATCATTTAAAAAAGAACGAAGCTCAAAATAAAAGTTATCCCGTAAACGCAAGTGTTTCCGGTTCTAAGGAAGCGATTCTATCCTACCGCATGTTGGCCTCCGGAGATCGTTACCATTTATTGGAAATCACGCTGGAAACAGGGCGCCATCATCAAATTCGTGTTCAGTTAAGTTCCATTGGATGCATCATCAAAGGAGACGTGAAGTATGGCGCGAAAAGATCAAATCCGGACGGATCTATCTGTTTGCATGCACGTTACTTGAAATTCACACACCCAACTTCAAAGGAAGAAGTTTCTGTCGTTGCGCCTGTTCCATCGGACCGACTTTGGCAAGAAATTACGAAGGGTTTTTAGACCACTTCTTGCGCCAAAACTGCGCTAATTTTACTAAAAGAATCAAGGCTGGTACTTCGACAAGTGGACCAACTACTCCCGCAAATGCTTCTCCGGAATGAAGTCCAAACACGCCAATAGAAACAGCTATCGCCAATTCGAAATTATTGCCAGAAGCCGTAAATGACAACGCTGCCGTATCCGCGTAACTTGCTCCCATCCATCGTGCGGTGACAAACATCAGGACGAACATAACCGCGAAATAAATCACCAATGGTATAGCAATCGTCAAAACATCCATGGGAATAGACAACATCATTTTTCCTTTTAAACTGAACATCACAATGATGGTGAACAACAAGGAAATTAAGGTAATTGGGGAAACGAAAGGAATAAAGCGTTTCGTAAACCACTCCTCCCCTTTTTGTTTGATGAGTAATGATCTACTGAGAACCGCAAGGACAAAAGGAATCCCCAAATAAACGCCAACTGTTTGGGCAATTTCGAGCATCGAGGTATTTAAATGCAGTCCTCTGACACCGAAGTACGGCAACACGATTTCCAAATAAAAATACGCATAGGATGAAAAGAAAAACACTTGAAGCAAGCTATTGATTCCAACCAATCCTGCGACTAGTTCGCGATTTCCATCCGCCAATTCGTTCCAAACAATAACCATTGCGATACATGGAGCAAGTCCGATCACAATTAATCCAGTCATATATTCCGGATACTCTTTCAAAAATAAAACGGATAACAAAAACATCAAGAATGGACCAACAATCCACGTAATGAAAAAGGAAACCAACAATAACTTTGGTTTGGAAAGGATGCTAGGTATTTTAGAAAACTGGACCTTCGTTAAAGGTGGATACATCATCAAGATGAGTCCGATGGCTAGTGGAATATTCGTGGTTCCATAAGAAAGTGCATCCAATTTTTGGTCCATATTTGGAACAATGTTTCCGATCAAAATCCCAACAAGCATGGCAAGGAAAATCCACAAAGTGAGGTAACGATCTAAAAATGAAAGTTGTTTTACATGCGATTGAGTCGACATAATTAATGGGTTAAACGTGAAAAAACATAAAAGATTTCTCTGGCTATTTGATGAACACGTGCCAAGTACATTTCCGATTCTTGCGCTGTGCCGTCAAATGCTTTTGGATCATCGAAAGAAAGTCCGATTCGGAAATCTGCTCCAACAACAAATGGACAATTTTGCTCTGCATGCGTGCACGTCATGATTGCCGCGAAATGCTCTTTGGGATTCCCTTCGTCGTCGATGAGTTTAGAATACGCATGCAACGAATCAGTGGAACTCCATGAAACAATATAATGAGGATTTGAACGAGTGTCCGTTGTATGAATCTCCATTCCTATGGAACGAAGTGCTGCAATCGCATTCGGATGAAATGCGGTTACTTCTGTACCCGCAGAAAATGTTTGAATGCCTGATACCTGATAAAAGTCAGCAGCCAACGCACAAAGGATTTGTCCGAAATGACTTCTTCTCGAATTGTGGGTACAGATGAACATCAACAAGGATTCTTTACCAGCGTTTAGATTTCCTTGGATATAGGAAGTCAACCGATCGAGCAATAATTTTCGATCCACCGGAATCTGATCAAATTGAAGAATGATATCTTCTGTAAATTGAGTCAACTTAATATTCATATGCTCGAATTAACAACAACCTCCTCCAGGTGTACATGTTGATTTTGTTGATGGAGTCAATTCCACCAAACTAATCTTCTGTTTTGCAGGTGGAATACCACATTTATCTTCTGCCAAACAAGCGGTAGTAGTTGAAAGCAATTCGAAAGTTGTGCCATTCCATGCCAGTTGATATTTACCAATGGTCGAACCTTGATATTCAACTTCAATCTCCTCATCTGGCAAGTTCAATGTTCGCTCGGACAATTCAATGATTTTCATCAATTTCTCTGCCTGAAGGCGATGGTCAAAGTCATCTGCTTCCCATAACTGAAAACAAATTCGGTCTTCTAAACGCGTGGTTCCACCGCAATCGATAAATCGTTTTTGTACGTGTCCAACTTCCGTGATGTGGTAATGTGCTGGAACGGTTGATCCATTTGGTAATTGAAACGACACCGTCGTCATTCCTGTTAAGTTTGCTTTAAATTCACTTAATTTCATTGCTTCGTTTTTTTAACAACATGTTGGATTCTGATCGTATTTTAGGGACGCCAAAAAGGCATCTAGCTCACTGATTTTATCTAGATTCAAGCAATAACAAATACTCGTGCCTGAAACACTTCCTTGGATAATTCCAGCGTTTTTCAATTCCTTTAAATGTTGCGAAATGGTCGGTTGTGCGAGTGGAAGTTCATTTACTAAATCCGTGCAAATGCATTTTTCCTGCGTGCGCAAAAATTGAATAATGGCAATCCTTGCAGGATGTCCCATCGCCTTAAATAGTACAGCTAATTCGTTCACTTCTTCACTAAAACCTTCGCTTTTCGTCGTTCCCATCGCTTACAATATTGTTATATTGCAATATTACGATGTTTTAACAAATGTAGCGAAGATTTTCTCGAGAAATTAAGCACGAAAGATTTTTGCAAATGTTTTACAGATAATGACAAGGTCCTGACCCAGCGATGGATTGGTCAAATATTTTTCATTTAACCGAATCTTTTCCGGCATTACCTCTTGAATGTATGTTTGCTGCGGATTGTCTGATTTTGCCAAGAGTTCATTCTCGTGAAAATATGCCAAGGAGGCCAAATCGGTAATTCCTGGTTTTACTTGAAGGATTTTTCGTTGGGACTCCGTGTATAAATCGACGTATTCCTGAACCTCTGGACGTGGTCCAACAATGCTCATGTCGCCTTTCAGCACATTGATAAATTGAGGAAACTCATCTAATTTGTATTTGCGCAAATAATAACCCACTTTGGTTATGCGTGCATCACGCGATCCGACGGTAATTCTGCCCTGAGATTCCGCATTGCTAAACATACTGCGAAATTTCAGTAAACGAAAAGAGACTCCGTTCTTTCCCACCCGATTTTGCGCAAAGAAAATACCACCGGGAGATTCAAATGCAATCCATAAGGAAAGAAAAATTCCAAGCGGTAGAAAGCAAATTAATACAAACAAGGCGAAAATGATGTCAAATAATCTTTTCATGCGTAACTTCACATTTGGTACAAAACTAAATCAAATTTCGAATCATGGCGCAGGAACTTCAGGAACAAGTAAAACATGCGCTTGTTGATCAGTCTTTTCGAACGGACACTTTAGCGCAATTGGCAAAGGATTTTCAACGTTGCGGCTTGACCCTAGACTCGGGTGATGTTGACCAGTTACTTTCGTCAATTGAATCCTGTATTAAAATCGTTTCCAATACCCAACTTCAGCAATTAATTTACCTCATCGACATTCCAGAATCCATTTTTATTTCTCTTTCGAGAAAAGAAACCTTTCACCAAGAATTAAGCGAAGCGATATTAATGAGAGAGGCATTAAAAGTATATTTACGTACTAAATTCCGCGAACAATGAACAAATACAAAGCTTCCATGGATACCGTGACGAAAGGACTTACAATTGGCGTAAGCATTCTCCTACTTTTATCTGGATTTATTCCATTTTTGTCAAACAATGAATTTCGATTTCCTGAATTGATTCATCCTAGTTCAGTGTATGTCATGCCATTTTCATTGATCATTATTTTGATATTAACTTACGGTTTTAGTCCAAAAGGATACGCGATAGAAGACCGACAGCTTGTTATTTACCGTCCATTTCAAAATAAATACTATTCAACAGAGAATATACTCAAAGTTTCAATGATAGATAGAAAAGAACTTAAAAATTCGCTGCGCATTTTTGGTGTTGGTGGCCTATTCGGATACTTTGGTTTATTTCGAAATAGTCGCTACGGAACCATGATTTGGTATGCAACTCGACGCGATCAATTTGTGGTCATTGAACGCTCCAATGGCAAGGTCATTGTCCTTACTCCAGATGACCCAAATTCCTTCGTTTCTGAATACGAACAAATAAATCAGCGATAAATAGAAGAAAGTATTGGTTTTCACCTTGCGCATTGTTTATATTCTCGCTTGATTTATTAAATTTGTATCTAAATTGATGAGTATGAATTTCATTGCTTCAAGCACAAGCCTATTAAAACACCTTCAAAGTATTTCAGGAGTTCTAAATACGAGCAATACATTGCCCATATTAGATAACTTCCTTTTTGAAATTACCAACGGACAATTAACTGCGTCAGCATCTGATTTAGAAACGACCATGGTGACCAAATTGGACGTTCATTCGGAAGAAGATGGTAAAATTGCCATCCCAGCAAAATTATTGTTGGATGTGTTAAAAAGCTTACCAGATCAACCTTGTACTTTTAAAGTAAATGCAACGAATTACCAAATTGAAATTGCATACGACAACGGAAAATCTCGCATGGTTGGATTCAACGGGGATGAATTCCCTAAAATTCCTGAATTAGCTGGTAAAAGCGCCATCAAATTATCGGGAGATATCCTCTCTCGTGCCATCAATAAAACCATATTCGCATCTGGAAACGACGACCTTCGTCCAGTAATGAGCGGTGTTTTCTGTCAGTTCTCTGCCAGTGAAATAACCTTCGTTGCAACAGATGCTCACAAATTGGTGCGTTTCAGAAGAACAGATGCAGAAGCGAGTGGAAGTTCTGCGTTCATTTTACCGAAGAAACCATTAAACATGTTGAAGTCTAACCTTCGCGGTGATGAAGAAGTATTGTTGGAATACAATGAGTCCAATGCAGTCTTCACTTTCAACGATTTGATTTTAGTTTGTCGTTTAATCGATGGAAAATACCCAAACTACGAAGCGGTAATACCAAAGGAAAATCCAAACGTTTTGACGATTGATCGCGCACAACTGCTTTCATCGATTAAACGTGTGTCCATTTTCTCGAATAAAACAACGCATCAAATTAAATTGAAGTTAGCAGGTTCTGAACTTTCGTTGTTTGCAGAGGACATCGACTTTGCAAACGAAGCAAGTGAACGTCTGACATGTAACTACGACGGTGATGATTTAGAAATTGGATTCAACTCGCGTTTCTTGATGGAAATGTTGAATAATTTGGATTCAGATGAAATCAAACTTTCCATGAGCGAACCAAGTCGTGCTGGAATTTTAACACCATCTGTTCCGGCTAACGAACACGAAGACATATTGATGCTCGTGATGCCAGTGATGCTCAACCGTTAATTCTTTTTCACATACATGCCTCAAGGACTGAGCAATATTCGGAATTTATCCTTGAAGGAACTTCAGGACGAATTTGTCGCTAAAAATGAGAAATCGTTTCGTGCCAAACAAGTTTATGAATGGCTTTGGAAGAAAAATGCAGCTTCTTTTGATGAAATGTCTAACTTGAGTAAAGAACTCAGGGAGATGCTGCAACAATTCTATTACATAGATCATATCCAACTGCAAGATCAGCAAATTAGCAAGGATAAAACCATAAAATGTGCGTTCACGATTGAGGAAGGGAAGGTCGTGGAAGGCGTACTCATCCCAACCAAATCACGCACTACCGCATGCATCTCTTCGCAAGTTGGATGCAGTTTGTCCTGTACCTTTTGCGCCACAGGAAGACTAAAATTGCTACGAAATTTAAGCGCTGGAGAAATCGTTGATCAGGTTGTTTATTTGAAAAATCAAGCAGAAGAACGTTACGGACAAAACCTGACCAACATTGTCTACATGGGAATGGGTGAGCCCTTGTTGAACTACAAAAATGTGCTTCAATCTATTGATCGTTTATGTAGTGACGATGGACTAGGAATCTCTCCGAAACGTATTACCGTATCCACTGCAGGAATCTCCAAAATGATTCGCAAACTTGGAGATGATGATGTCAAATTCAATTTGGCCCTTTCCCTTCACGCTGCGAACGACAAGAAACGCGATAAAATCATGGAGATTAACGAGTCCAATAACCTTTCTGAATTATCAGAGGCTTTGGAATATTTCCATGAAAAAACAGGTTCAAGAGTCACCTTTGAATACATCATTTTCAAAGACTTTAACGATGAAATTGACGATGCACGCGAACTAGCAAACTTTGCGAAATGTGTCCCGTGTAAAATCAATATTATTGAGTACAATCCGATTGAAAATGGAGAATTCGAACAAGCAGATGCACGCAAAGTTGATGCGTTCGCCGCATTTTTGGAATCGAAAAACCTCATCGTTAATGTGAGACGCAGCCGTGGGAAAGACATTGATGCTGCCTGCGGACAACTTGCAAATAAAAACAAAGCCATTCTAAAAGACGAGCGAATCCTGAAGTAACTTTTACCGTACCTAGGCGTCTTTTTACTGTAACTCATATGCCATGATTAATGTATCTCATCTGCGAAAAGAATTTGAACTGAGCAGGCAACAGCAAAAGGAATTAAATACTTCTGATAAAATAGCTTTAGCAGTCAATGATGTTTCATTCGAATGTAAGGCTGGTAAAGTGTATTCATTACTAGGTCCAAATGGAGCGGGTAAAACGACGACCTTACGCATGTTGTCCACTATTCTCACTCCTACCTCTGGCGGAATTGAAATTGCTGGTATCGACGCAGTGAAATATCCACAAGAAGCGCGGAAGAAAATTGGATTTTTAACAGGTTCTACTGGACTTTATGCACGACTAACTCCCATAGAAATCATCGACTACTTCGCCGCCTTGTATCAAGTACCAAACAAGGAACGCGATGAACGAAAAAAATACCTGTTTCACTTATTGAACATGGAGGACTTTCTTCAAAAGCGCATTGGTAAACTAAGTACGGGTATGAAACAAAAAGTTTCCATTTGTCGCACCATGATTCACGATCCAGAAGTAGTCATCTTCGACGAGCCAACAAGTGGACTCGATGTCATCACAGCGGAAAACATCATCAAACTCATTCGTGATTGCAAGGACCAAGGGAAAACAGTGATTTTCTCTAGTCACATTATGAGTGAAGTTGATTTGTTATGTGATGATTTGGCCATCATCCACAAAGGCTCATTGAAGTATCAAGGAAGTATGAATGATTTCCGTCAGCATATGGAAGCTACTAATTTGACGGAAGAATTCATCCGCATTGTTCAACGTTAATTCATTCCATATGATTTTTACCATTTTCAAAAAAGAACTGATTGATACCTTGAGGGATAAACGCACCATGCGTACCATGCTGCTCATTCCTTTGCTCGTTTTCCCGATCATGCTGACACTATTCGTAAACGTTTCTTCCTCCTTTGAGAAAAATGCCAGTGAAGAAAAAATCATCCTTGGTGTTTGGGGTGATCGTTCCGGCAAGTACACAAAACAGTTGAATCAAATGCCCAAAGGATTAGGAGAAATGTCGACTCGCAGCTTTGAAGACTCGGCAAAACTTAAACAAGCTATCGGAAACGGGGAAATTCAACTCGGACTTATTATTCCTAAGAATGAAGAGGTTTTGCTTCGAAATAAAGTCTCCATACCGTTAACGTGGTTATTCGATGCCTCCGAAATTGGCCGACAAGAAAGAGCTGAATCATACATGAACGTGATCTCAGATAATGCGGAATTAATTCGATTAAAAGAACTTGGTGTGGATGCGGACAAACTTCATCCCTTGGTTCCGGTTTATGAGAATTGTGCAAGCGACAAAAAAATGATTGGACAACTCGCTGGCGGTATCCTACCCTACATCTTCATCGCGTTTGGATTTATTGGCTGTATGTATCCTGCCATCGATTTATTTACTGGAGAAAAAGAACGTGGAACCATTGAAACCTTATTGACTACTCCCATTTCTAGATGGCAAATACTAGTAGGGAAAATGCTGGTGATTGTTTCTTCTGGTATGTTGGCGGCAACCTGTGCCTTGATTGGATTATTTGTTTCCATTGAGTTTCTAGACATTGTAAAGAACAAAGAAATTTTGGACATCGTTCATGGCATACTAACACCACTATTTATCCTTTCAATGTTCAGTTTGCTATTACCTCTGGTAGTGTTCTTTGCTGGCGTAATGATTCCAATTGCTGTTTACGCGAAGTCCTTCAAAGAAGCGCAAAGCATCATTACTCCATTGAATTTCGTAATGGTCCTTCCTGCCATGATTGGTTTCTTTCCAGGAATTGAATTAAATGCCATGACAGCTGCTATTCCGGTAGTGAACATCGTTCTTTCCACAAAAGAATTGATTTCTGGAACCTTATCCATCGGTTATTACGCCATCAGTTTAGGAATCATGTTGATTTTGGCCATCTTATCCGTTGTTGTTTCCTACAAGCAATTTGGAAAGGAATCAAGGATATTGAACTAACGAACCACGTGAATAAAACCACTTTTCGATTGTTGTTCAAACTCCAATAAGTAGAAATAAACACCATCCTCTAATATTGATCCATTCATGTCTTTACCACTGAATGGCGCATCAAAGCGCTTGCCTAAATAAATGATGTTCCCCCAACGATTGAATACCTTCAATTGATATTCTTGACAGGATTTAAACATTCCTTCGATGTCCAAGTCATCATTGTTTCCATCGCCATTTGGTGTAATGACATTTGGGAAATCAAATTCGGCATAATCGTAAATATTCGTGATGGAAACTGAGATCACTGATGGACTTGAAACACATCCACTGATGGAAATAGTCGCGCTGTAATTTCCCATTTGTTCGATTTGAACAGGGAAATACACATCTGCGTTTGTCGATGCGAAATTCAACGGTCCAGACCAATTATAAAGTGCATTTGATACCGGGTCAATGTGTAAGGAAACAACATCACCAGGACACTCCACAGGACTGTCGCCAGTCAAAATAGGAGCTGCAGGAATTGGATACACCGTTAAATTCAAGGTGACTACGGAATCACATCCCGCTACTGTCTGCAAGGTATGATTGTAAACTCCTGTGTTCGTTAAGGTTTGACCAAAAAATAAAGCTGACTCCCCTTGACAAAAGGTCATCGAACTACTGGAAGCTAGCACTGGATTCACCGTGAGCGTCAGATTGATGATGGAATCACATCCCGCCACGGTTTGAATGGTTCGACTGTAATTTCCAGCGGTGGTTAATGTTTGCGTACCAAAAGTATAACTTCCACCCTGACAAATAGCTGCTTGTATATTCGAAGTGAGAATTGGATCCACGATTAATGTTAAGTTAATCGTGGAGTCACAACCTGTGGCTGTTTGTAACAATTGCGTGTATGTTCCCGAAGTAACTAAGACATTACCCGCAAACGTATAACTTGCTCCCTGACAAATATGCACGGTTTGATTATTCGTTAAATTAGGTAAAAGGGTCAAGTTTAAAACGACTGTAGAGTCACAACCCAAAACACTTTGAAAGACAACAGGATGAAATCCGGAAGTGGAAAATGTTTGAATCCCCAACGTGTATGTTGCTCCTTGACAAATACTGATTGGTAGCGTATCGTTGAACAAGGGGTTCACCGTTACCACCACACTATCAAACGAAGGACATGAATTGGGATTAGACACGAGATTTGTCGTCACCGTATACGTCTGGGAAATCGGTGTATTTCCAGTATTCGCCAAATTGACAATTGGATTAGAAATCGTATTTTGACTTAAACCCGGAGCCGCAGTCCAAGAATAAATGTAATTGGTATTGTTTATGCTTCCTATTTGCGCTGTTTGTCCATTACACACACTCACATCGGGACCTGCGTTAGATGTAGCAATATCCGCGTAAATCGTCGCGTTGCGAATAGAGTGACGGTCATTAGATCCACCAGTACTCGCTGTCCAACCCATGTAACCAGCAAAGTTCAAATTATAGGTTCCTGTCAAATATTGTGTTCCATTTACTGAAACAGTTACCACCCCATAATTGTAACTGATTACTGCCGTATTGTAGGTGTTAGAACGAAGGAAATTTAAATTTCCTCCTACATTGTTTAAGGTGGTAATTCCTGCAATGCATTCATTGTACCCTGGTCCACTGTAAATTTGAATTTCCGGATTCGCTCCACCGCAGTTATTATACGTATCGAATACGACTTTAATTCCATTCGCTGTGGAAGGAATTCCTACTCCACCACCCGAAACGAATCCAGTTGGCGGAACATCTAAAAAACAAAAAGCAATTCCATCTGCACTTGTTCCATCGAACATACGAAAATCGAATTGTACGTTCCACTGGTAACATGTTCCTAAGTCAATGGCTTGGTTGTAGAAAATGGCTCCACTTGAATTTCCAATATTGTTCGTTAAAATCAACTCATCAGGATCGACATTTGCATCGCC
>CAIOSO010000183.1 GCA_903860985.1 uncultured Flavobacteriales bacterium | reverse complement strand
TTTGCGAAGCAAAGTGGACCTTTGTTTGGATTGAGCCACCATTCAAGGAAAACGAGCTTGCTCGTAATCCCAGCGGACCAAGATCGTTCTCGCATTTAAAATCCATCTCATCAGCGGAGAAAACAAAAAAAAGTCCGAGCTTTGCGAAGCAAAGTGAACCTTTGTTTGAAATGAGCCCCAAATAGAAAACGAGCTTGCTCGTAATCCCAGTGCTTACTATTTTTAATGAATGATTTCGATAGATTGCAAATCCCTCGTTTTAAGATTTGCTAAAAAACGAGACTTTCCTCCAGTACTAAGAAATCTCCAATTTAAATTCAGATGTTTTATGAAAGACCAAATCAGGATAATCCTGCTCCGCCATCTGCAATAAGAATGTTGTTTCGGCTAAGAATACAATGTTATCATCTTTATCTCTAGCTAAGTAATTCGATTTCGCGCGCATGAAGCTTTGCAACTGTTCTTCATTGTCGGAAGTGATCCAACACGCTTTAAAGTAATTTCTCGGAACGAAGCGACAATTCGCACCATATTCGTGTATCAAACGGTAACTGATGACCTCAAACTGAAGTTGTCCAACCGTTCCAACGATTTTACGGTTTCCAGGTTGTTGCACAAATAACTGTGCGACACCTTCGTCGATTAACTGACGAATGCCTTTCTCAAGCTGCTTCGATTTCAATGGATCCAAGTTTTCTAATTCCTGGAATATTTCCGGGGAAAAACTTGGGATTCCTTTATACATCATCACCTCTCCACCTGTCAGTGTATCGCCAATTTTAAAGTTACCGGTATCGTACAATCCAACTACATCTCCTGGATAGGCTTCATCGATGACACTTTTATCTTGTGCCATAAAGGAAGTTGGATTCGGGAATTTTAGTTTTTTGTTTAAACGCACATGTTGATAAAAGGTATTGCGTTCGAACTTGCCGGAAACGACACGAAGGAAGGCAATTCGATCTCGGTGTTTTGGATCTAAGTTCGCATGAATTTTAAATACAAATCCAGAGAATTGATCATCACTCGGCTCCACCATTCGCTTGTCCGTTTCACGTCCACGTGGGGATGGCGAAACTTCACAGAAGGTATCTAACAATTCTTTGACCCCGAAATTATTCACGGCTGAACCAAAGAAAACCGGTGCAATATCACCTGCAAGGTATGCATCGCGACTAAAAGCGTCGTATACGCCTTCAATCGTTTTCAATTCTTCACGCAATTCTTCCGCAGGCTTTTCGCCGATGATCTCATCTAGTGCAGCATCATAAATATCTGTTATTGACACCACATCATCCGAGATTTTCGTTTTATTCGCAGAGAATAAGTTCAATCCTTTTTGGTAGATGTTGTAAACTCCTTGAAAACGGTCTCCCATTCCAATTGGCCACGTCAATGGACGAACCTTGATGTCCAAGCTTTGTTCCAATTCATCTAATAATTCAAACGGATCCTTACCATCGCGGTCCATTTTATTGATGAAGATAATCACCGGCGTTTTACGCATGCGACAAACTTCCATCAATTTACGGGTTTGTTCCTCTACCCCATTCGCACAGTCAATCACAAGAATCACACTATCGACAGCTGTTAAGGTACGAAACGTATCTTCAGCAAAGTCCTTGTGTCCGGGTGTATCGAGGATATTAATTTGTTTTCCATTGTATTCAAATGCCATCACGGAAGTCGCAACGGAGATTCCACGTTGCTTTTCAATCTCCATGAAATCCGAAGTCGCGCTTTTTTTGATCTTGTTGTTTTTAACGGCACCAGCTGTTTGAATGGCCCCACCAAAAAGCAACAACTTTTCCGTTAGCGTCGTTTTACCTGCATCGGGATGTGAAATAATCCCAAAGGTTCTTCTTTTTTCAATGGCTTCTTGATTCTTCATGGTATACTATGGAATGAAAAAAGACCGCAATGCGGTCTTTTCAAAAATATGTATTGTCAGAAATTAAAAAATCTCTGCCGCTGTAAAATGGAATTTTCCTTCGATTTCTGCATTCTCATCAGAGTCAGAACCGTGAACTGCATTTTTAGCTTTACTTTCTGCATATGACTTACGGATCGTTCCGTCAGCCGCTTCTGCTGGATCAGTTGCACCAATTAAAGCACGGAAATCAGCAACTGCATTCTCTTTTTCCAAGATCGCTGCTACGATTGGTCCAGAAGTCATGTATTCAACTAATTCTCCGTAGAAAGGACGCTCAGCGTGTACTTCGTAGAATTTTTTCGCTTGATCGTCAGATAAAACTGTGTATTTCATCGCTTTAATCTGGAATCCAGCAGAGATAATCATATCGATGATTTTTCCCATGTGCCCGTTTTCGATTGCATCAGGCTTAAGCATTGTAAAAGTTCGGTTCGTTGCCATTTTTTTTCTAATTTGGATGCAAAGGTATGGATTTTTTCGTGATCCAACATGTGCCTAGATTACTTCCGTGTTATTTTTTCTTGTTGGCAAATTCAATGATGATTCCCAATGTTGGTTGAACAATTCCGTTGGAGTTCGCAATGAACTTAGCTTTGTAATGTCCTGGATTTGCTGGATCAACAATTGGTGTTCCGTTGGAATCCGTTTCGACCAACATAATTGGAGCTAGCTTCGCTTTATATCCATACGCATTTTGAATGTCTAAATAGAAATTCAAGGTCAATTTTTCCAAGTACCATTTTTTGTCTACTCGGACATTCAATTGATGAAAGCTAGACTCACGCTGCGTGTTCAACAAGGAATAATCTAAAATCCCTTGTCCATTGATGTCCCAATTTTGAGCCAATGTTGACGTTTCTACATCATATGGCGTGTACGGAGAACCACCCGAAAATAACCAACGCATTCCCAATTCCCATCCATTCTTGAAGCGTTTACCACCCGTTAAGGAAATGATGTGTTTGCTATCCCATGCTGTTGGCACGTAAGTACCGTTTTTATCCTGGAATTCAGAATTTACAAACGTGTAAGCAAGAATGGCGTAATAACCTTTAAATAATTTTTGTTGAAACAAGAATTCCATTCCGTAGGATCTGCCTTTAGAA
Organism: uncultured Flavobacteriales bacterium; assembly: GCA_903860985.1. GTDB lineage: Bacteria > Bacteroidota > Bacteroidia > Flavobacteriales_D > Crocinitomicaceae > UBA952. The sequence continues at coordinate 28,217 of CAIOSO010000183.1, read as the reverse complement.
ATGGACTTCACTTCTTCGTTACCAATAACACCGAAATCCGAGCCCACATTCGCCAAACAAAGTGAATCTTTCACACTGAAAGGATAACGGTTGTACTTTTTATAGAATCCTTCTAAGGTAAATCGAGAATTCATTTTTGTCAAGAATTCACTTCCAATCACAAAATGATCTGCTTGAATGTACTTCACTTCATTCTGCTTGTTAATCAAGGTTCCTTGTGGATTTCGATATCCCAAAATTGTGTAGGATGGCAATTGGTGATACCTTGCCACACTTCCGTTCAAGGCAATTTGATCCGTAATGCGGTAGGACAACGCCAAACTTGGAGAAAGCTGATCCAAGGGATTCATCATGCTTTTCGAATAATTAGAGAAATCCGTTCTTAATCCAAGTGAGGTATTCAATTTATCTTTAAAGAAAGCTTTACTCACTTGTCCAAATGCCGCCATTTTACTCATGAACAAATTGGATTTAAAATCAATCGTTACAGGAAAACCTTGAATGGTGATTTTGTTATAGGTCGAAGAGAAATAACGTGCATATTCATACGCAAATCCTGCGTTTACTTTCCATCCGTTTTTCGTGTAGGTATGTTCAAAACGGAATTTATTTTCTGCCTCAAATGAACGGTAATCCTGTATCAAATTTGCTGGCGTTTCGACGCGGTCTTTGTAGCGGTAAGCAGCGTTGTTTAGCATATTTCTACTTGCGACAATATTTTGATAGGAGTTCTTGGAATAATGAATCCAATTGACACCCATCGTATAATTCCATTGTTTTTGAATCGGCAAGTTATTGATGATGAAATTGTTGTATTCCCTTGCAGCTGTATCTGTAACGGACGCATTCACATCTGTGTTCACATCAAAATTATCCAAAGCGCCTAATCCAATGATGGTTACCTTGTTTTTTTCGTTGACTTTGTAATTGATTTTAAATTGGCTATCGTTGTAGGAAGGTAAAATCGGTAATTTCAAGGCCATGAATAAGAATTGCAAATAGGATTTCCGCGCCGAAAAGATGAAGTCTGCTTTCTTACCTAATGGACCATCGAAAGTTAAACCGGCGTCGCTGGAACCTAAGGTGAAATTGGAAATGAGTCCATCTTTATTTCCATCTTTTTGTTTAAACGCTAATACGGAACTGAGTCCGTTTGCACGATTTGCTGGAAAGGCTCCGGAGTAAAAATCTACTTCGCGAATGAAATTCACATTAAGAAGTCCAACCGGACCTCCACTACTCCCTTGCGTGGCAAAGTGATTGATGTTTGGAACTTCGATTCCGTCCAAGTAAAATTTATTCTCTCCTGGAGATCCACCGCGGATGATGATGTCGTTGCGGAAGGTTGCTCTCGACGCGACTCCTGGCAATGCGGCAATCACTCGACTCACATCGCGATTCGCACCTGGAAGTCGTTCGATTTCCGTTGCATTCAAGGTTTTTAAGGAATTTGGCGATTCCGCTTTTCGTACAAATGGGGACGCTTTGACAATGACTTCATTTTGGTTACTCACTAATTCTTCTAGCGCGAAGTCCAAATCTACGGCTCTGGCATTGGTTACGGTAATTTCATTGATGATCGCTTCTTTGAATCCAATGGAAACCGCTTTAAAGGAGTATACACCTGGTTTCAATCCAATTAACTCGAATGTTCCATCCACTTTCGTAATGGTTCCTTTTGCTTGTTCGATGAGTTGAACTTTCGCTCCATCAACGGAAGCGTTGGTTTGAGCGTTGTACACACGTCCACGAACAATCCCGTTCTGTGCGAGTAATCCACTGAAAACAAATACGGTAAATAAGAAAGTAAAAAATGACTTCATTTTGTTTAATGTTTGTTTGCTATTTGATCCAAAAACTTAAACAAAAAAGTTGAAAAAAGGTTTTAATCTAGTGGGATTTTTTCAGTTTTTATCCAAGTTTGTGTGCGGAAGAAAGGTCCAATGTAACCCCGAACATTTAGTTTCGTGTAATTTTCGGAATTGATCCAAATTTTCGCGTCGTAGACTTTTCCATTATCTGGATCCAAAATGGTACCTCCCTCCCATTCGCTACCATCCCAACTCAAATTTTTAACAATTTGCATACCCATCACCGGTTTGTTTTTCAGGCTTCCTTCACATTGATCACACAGTGAATGCGGACCATCCTTTCCTCTTTTGTAGATGTAAACAACTTTCCCGTACATCTTTCCATCCTTTTTGAACAATTCTACAACGGATTTCTTAAGTCCACTTTCATCATCGATGGTGATCCAATAGCCTAGGCAACTTTGGGCGGACAAATGCGCATAAAAGAACAGACTTGCGAATAGAAACAGAAACTTTTTCGTCATGGTTTTAGCGTTTGAATGAAATTTGATAGAAGTGGAAGTCCTTGCTCTGTCAAAATGGACTCCGGATGAAATTGTACCGCGTATAAAAGTTGACTTGGAACTTCGATGGACATCAATACGCCATTATCCAATTTAGACGTTTGCCATGTTTCGGGAACGTTCACCACTTTCCAACTGTGGTACAATCCGACCAAAAATTCATTCGGTAATCCTTTAAACAATCCGGAATGGTCCTTGACGATTAATTTTCCCTGAACGCCGTGTTTCACTTCTTGTTGGTTTTCCAAGGAGGCGCCAAGATGCAGTGCAATCGCCTGCATTCCTAAGCAAACGCCTAAAATGGGTTTCTTTCCAACGTACATGGAAAGTAACTCCATTAAGTTGTGCTTTTCCTTTGGGAGTCCGGGTCCAGGAGAAAGAACAACCGCATCGTACTCATTTATTTCCGTCAGATTCAAATAATCATGCCGAATCACCGTTACTTCTGCGTTTAGTTGTTCTAAATAATGGGACAGGTTGAAGGTGAAAGAATCATAAAAATCCACTAGCACTACCTTCACGTTCTTTGATTTTTGTTACTTTGCAAAAGTAGAAAAAATCGCTTAATCCGAAGGATAAACAAATTACGATGAAAAAAGCCATACAGATTCCTCATGCACCAGCTCCCGTTGGTCCATACAGTCAAGCGATACAAGCCGGTGGAATGTTGTTTGTTAGCGGACAAATCCCCTTAAATCCAGCGACTGGTGAATTGGAAATGGACAGCATTGAAGAGGCAACGCATCGTGTGATGAAAAACATTGTTGCCTTGTTAGAGGCAGCAGGATTGGACATCGAACAGGTTGTAAAAACGAGTATTTTCCTAAAAGATTTAAACGATTTTCAAGCAGTGAACACTATTTACGCATCCTATTTCCCCGGAATTCCACCCGCAAGAGAAACGGTGCAGGTTGCCCGATTACCATTAGATGTGAACATCGAAATTTCCTGTATTGCATTAGCGAATGGATAAGCAAGTAGCAACTTTTGACTTAAGCGTTGTCATTGTTAATTACAATGTCACCTACTTCCTTGAACAATGTTTAAACGCTGTTTTGGCAGCTAGTAAATCCTTGAACGTTCAAGTTTTTGTGGTCGACAATAACAGTGTGGATGGATCCGTTGAAATGGTTCAGTCCAAATTCCCACAAATAAATTTAATTGCCAACAAAGAAAATGTTGGGTTTTCCCGTGCCAACAATCAAGCACTAGCTATTTCAGACGCACGGTATTCCTTGTTGTTAAATCCAGATACCGTTGTCGAAGAAGATACTTTTTCAAAAGTCGTTTCGTTCATGGATGAACATTCAGATGCCGGTGGACTAGGTGTTCGGATGGTCGATGGAAAAGGACGTTTTCTTCCAGAATCGAAGCGTGGATTACCCACACCAATGGTTGCCTTCTACAAGATTTTTGGTTTATCGAAGTTGTTCCCTAAATCCAAACGTTTTGGAAGGTATCACCTTGGGTATTTGAGTGAATTCGATACCAGTGAGGTAGATGTACTGAGTGGCGCCTTTATGCTCATGCGCAAAGAAACACTAGAAAAGGTTGGACTCTTAGATGAAACTTTTTTCATGTACGGTGAAGACATTGATTTATCCTACCGCATTCAACTGGGTGGATTTAAAAACTATTACTTCCCGGAAACCAAAATCATACACTACAAAGGCGAAAGCACCAAAAAGAGTTCCGTCAATTACGTCTTTGTTTTTTACCGGGCGATGATCATCTTTGCGAAGAAACATTTTTCGCAAAACAATGCGAAATTGTTTTCGATGGCGATTCATCTAGCCATTTATTTACGTGCATCCATCTCGATATTTCGTCGATTCATTGAACAAATTACCTTTCCTGCAATTGACCTAGCGGTAAGTCTTGGTGGACTTTACCTCTTAGCTGACAGGTGGAAAATGAAAGACATTCTTTTTCCTGAGATTGCGATGAATTATTTCATTCCAAGTTACGCCTTCATTTGGATGTTTTCCGGATTCGTTTTTGGAATCTATGACAAAGGCAGTCGTCACCGTTTGATTTTTAAATCCATTTTCTTCGGTACGATCTTTATTTTATCTACCTATGCCTTACTTCCGAAAGAATGGCAATTTTCCCGATTGTACATTTTGCTTGGAGCTCTCCTCTATATTGCTAGTTTTTTCGTGATTCGATTTTTGTACGAACTCCTTTTTCATGGCAACCTTGGACTTTCCAAATTACCAAAAAAACGATTTGCGATTATCGGTGAAGAGGCTGAGTTTTTACGCGTAAAGCAACTCTTGGAAAACACCTATCCACAGATTGAATCCATTATCGGTATTTCCAATCAAGATAAATTCCCGGGAAGTGTTGGAGTCCTAGCGCAATTGAGCGAAATCGTTTCGGTACATAAAATCAACGAGGTCATTTTCTCGGCAAAGTCCTTGAGTTCATCGGAAATTATTCATTGGATGACACAGACATCCGCAGTTGACTTGGAATTTAAAATCGCTCAACCAGACACTAGTTTTCTCATTGGAAGCAATTCCATCGATCGAGCTGGAGAATTGTATGTCCTCAACTTTAATTCCCTGAGTCACCCGGAAAATAAACGAGTCAAACGATTAATTGATGTTGTTTTCTCTGGACTTTTTATCCTTACGCTTCCCTTCCACATCTGGATCTTTAGCGATAAAAAACGCTTGATTCAAGGATTATTTTCCGTGCTCATTGGAAGAAAAACATTTGTTGGATATACTGAAAAAGAGACACTTACTAAATCCAAACAAAAACAAAGCATCATTGGACCCTTTGACCACCTGCATCTGAGCTCAAAAGAAGACCGAGAGCGATTTTTCTTGATTTATTCCCGTGATTACACCCCACTATTCGACATTCGCAGTATCCTTCGAAATTTCCGTACACTCGATCGCAACTAAATGTACGATTTGCACATTTTTTTCCATAACTTTGCGCCCAAGTAAAAGACATCAATTTACACGTATACTATGGCAGAAATAGAAATCCGTCTTCCCAAAATGGGAGAAAGTGTGACAGAAGCTACCATTACCAATTGGTTGAAAAATGTAGGCGATTCCGTTGCAATGGACGAACCGTTAGTGGAGGTTGCGACCGACAAAGTTGACAACGAACTTCCATCTGAAGGCGCTGGCGTATTGATTAAAATCCTTTTTGAAAAAGACCAAGTTGCTCAAGTGGGTGACGTGATTGCCATTCTATCTACGGATGGCTCAACAAGTGCTGCTCCGAGTGCAAAAGAAGAAACACCTGCAGTTACTGAAGTTAACACTTCTATGGAACCTGTTGCTGCTCCAGTTGTTACTTCATTTGAAACAACATCCATTCCAAAAAATGGAACAAATGGAAAATTCTTTTCTCCTTTGGTGCGCAACATCGCTGAAAAAGAAGGGATTTCTGCAAGTGAGTTAGAAGGAATTTCTGGATCAGGTCAAGACGGAAGAGTAACGAAAAAAGATGTCATTTCCTACTTAGCAAACCGTGGATCAGCTCCAATTACAGCTGCTCCTTCTCATACGACTGTTGCACCTAGCAAAGCAGCGCTACCAGCAACGCCATCGAACGCTTCCTTTATGCAATTTAAGGAACCGATTGTTTTACCGAATCCAGGTGATGAAATCATCGAGATGGACCGCATGCGCAAGCTGATTGCTGACCACATGTTGATGTCTGTGCACGTTTCTCCACACGTAACATCTTATGTAGAAGCCGATGTTACAAACATCGTTAAATGGAGAGAAAAAGTGAAAAACACCTTCAAACAACGCGAAGGACAAAACATTACCTATACACCCATATTGATTGAAGCCATTGTGAAAGCCATTAAGGATTTCCCAATGATTAACGTTTCTGTTTCTGGAACGACGATTATTAAACGCAAGGACATCAACATTGGAATGGCTACTGCTTTACCATCTGGGAATTTAATTGTTCCAGTGATTAAAAATGCAGATCAATTGAATCTTGTTGGTTTAACTAAAGCCGTAAACGGATTAGCCGATAGCGCACGAAATAACAAATTGAAACCAGAGGATATTCAAGGTGGGACCTATACCGTTACCAATGTTGGTTCATTTGGCAACGTAATGGGAACTCCCATTATCAATCAACCACAAGTGGCGATTATGGCACTTGGTGCGATTCGCAAGGTTCCTGCAGTGATCGAAACACCTGAAGGAGATTTCATTGGTATTCGTCACAAAATGTTCTTATCTCATTCTTATGACCACCGTGTAGTGGATGGAGCATTAGGAGGACAATTTGTTCGTCGAGTGGCTGATTACTTAGAGAGCTTCGATCCGAACATGCCAATTTAAAAACATGGGACTGCAACTTCAGCGTACATTGTGTGTTTTTGACCTAGAAACAACAGGACTTCAAATCACCAAGGACCGCATTGTTCAAATTGCCATTCTGAAAGTTTTTCCTGACGGAACAACGGAAGAATTCAGTCGACTCGTGAATCCAGAAATGGTCATCGCGGAGGAAAGTACTGCCATTCATGGAGTAAGCAATGAAATGGTGAAAAACGAGCCAACCTTTGCCAATTTAGCACCGGAAATCCTCTCTTTTATTGGAGATTCGGATTTAGCGGGATACAATTCGAATAAATTCGACATTCCTGTCTTTTCAGAAGAATTACTGCGTACTGGAAACGATTTCGATTTATCCAATCGTCGCTTTGTGGACGTTCAAAACATCTTTCATAAGATGGAACAACGCACACTTGCAGCAGCCTATCAATTCTATTGTGGAAAAACGATTGAAAATGCGCACAATGCCATTTACGATACCCTAGCAACGTATGAAGTACTATTAGCGCAATTAGAAAAATACCCAAGCTTAGCGAAAGACATTGATGCATTGGCTGATTTCTCTAAAGCGGGAGACTTTCAACTTGCGGATTTCGCCGGACGTTTAGCTTACAATGCTAAAAAAGAGTTGATTTACAACTTCGGAAAACATAAAAACAAAAGTGTTGTCCAAGTACTCAAAGAAGAACCTGGATACTACGGATGGATGCTCGAAGCAGATTTCCCCTTGTATACGAAGCAAATATTGCGCAAAGAAATGGAGCGCATCAAGGCAGAGAAGGACGCGATTCCAATGGATGATAAACTCGATTTACTCAAGCAAAAATTCAATAAGCCATGAAAATCATTTGCATTGGTAGAAACTATGCCGATCATGCAAAAGAAATGAAGTCGGCTGTCCCAACAGAACCGTTGTACTTTCTCAAACCAGATACAGCTATCTTGCGAGAAGGTGATTTTTACTATCCCAATTTTACCAAGGATTTGCATTTTGAATGTGAGTTGATTGTGAAAATTGACCGCGTGGGAAAACACATTGAAAAAGCATTTGCCCACAAATATTATTCGGAATTTAGTTTAGGAATTGATTTTACTGCACGCGATATACAAGAACATTGCAAGGCAAATGGACTTCCATGGGAAAAAGCAAAAGGATTTGATTCAAGCGCGGCGATGTCGAATCAATGGATCAACAAAGCGGACATTGATTTAGCAACGGCAGAATTCACCTTCTACCAAAACGATGAGTTAAAGCAAACGGGACATCCACGTGATTTTATTTTTTCCATTGACGAAATCATTTCATATGTTTCGCAATTCATGACCTTAAAAACGGGCGACTTGATTTACACTGGAACGCCAGCAGGCGTTGGACCAATCCAAATAGGTGATCAATTGCGCGGTGAATTAAATGGAATGACTTTCTTTGAATTCGCAGTTAAATAATCCTAACGTTTCCAAAATTTCTGATTGATTCCTGTCGTTCGTCCTTTCAGGATGTACAGTCCACCATCGAAATCTGAAAGCGAAAACACATTCATTCCGTTGGAAATTTCCCAAGTACAAATCCATCTTCCTTCTAAGGAATAGACATCCATCAATCCGATGTTTTGATCTGACAAAATAGTCAACTCCATCGTCGCTGGATTTGGATATAGGTGCATTGATGCGTGTGACTCTTCTGCAACAGCCATGGAACTTCCCGGTTCATCCTCCAATAGAAATAATCCGCCTAAGTCCTGCCCAACAAACAAATCCAGATGGTTGTCCTGATCCAAATCTGATACGAAACAAGAGCTGTAGGCTCCAATCGCTGCTTTTAAACCAAGGAAATCTGCACTTCGCTCATGAAATGCTTGTCCATTCGACAAATGCGCATCAATGGAATCATAAAAGTAAATCGCTCCATCATGTGAACCCAACAATAAGTAAGTCGTGTCTTGAAAACGAAAAAAATGCGGTACTGAATATCCATCTGGCGTAAGCGAATCCGTGTCCACCATTCCAAGCGCATTGTTCAGTAAAGTAAATGAGGGACTCGTCGTTGTTCCTGTATTTTCAAAATAAATCAGTTCACCGGTTTTTTTCCCAAGAATGAGATCCAGCTTACCATCATTGTTCAGGTCAAAGAGTTGCGGGGACGCGTATTGTCCAGTGCTTATGACGTTTCCGGATTGATCTGCATAATTTAATATCGGAGAGGCGAATGATGGATTGGATCCTGTGGTATTATTTTGATAATAAGCAAGACTACCATTTTCTAGTCCAAGCATCATATCTGGCTTTCCATCCCCGTTCAAATCTCCAAAAGTTGGAAAGAGTCTTAATCCAAGGTTCGACTGCGCAAGATTCAAGAAATTTACATCCACAAACGTGAATTTTGGATTTCCGATTGTCCCGGTATTTTGATAGTACGCCAAGCGGCTCTCCTTCGAATTTGTGGCCTTGTACGCATAGAAATTGGAAACAATCAGATCGAGTAGTCCATCATTATTGAGGTCAACGATTTGTGGACTCGAAGCAGTTCCATGCTCAATCATTTCATTTTGCAGGAAAGACTTCGTTTGATACACAAAATTGGGTAGCGAATTGGCACCCGTATTCTTGTAAAATAAGTTGCTAGATTCATTTTCAGAAACATTATTTGCGTTTGGTGTCACGAGTAGATCCTTTTTTCCATCGAAATCAACGTCTACATAGAATCCAGCTGGAAACAATTGCATATTTATTGGCGTACTATTACTCGGAAACGAGGTATTCATCGAGATCATATCCGAATTCGAATTTGGAACAGTTCCCCCATTAATGAGCAACATCATATTGGTGTAGGAAACATCACCTAAGATTAAATCCAGTACACCTGAATTGTCATAATCTAATGCAAGAACGGTAGATCCAGCATGTGCTTTTGGACTACTCCCGACTGGTAATTCTGGATTTGGAACATTTGATCCATTGCATGGTCCCGAGTTATCGTTTAAAAAAACACCATTTGTTGTCACATCCTCACGATAGCCGCCCCAACACGAATTTTTCAATTCAAAAATCAATGAATCCGAATGTCCGTATAGTTCTTGGCTTTGATTCTGATGGTATTGCAAATATTCGCCACCGATGTGGTAAGTTAAAATATCTAAATCTCCGTCCCCTTCCACATCGACAATCGCGGGAATATCCGCAGAGCTGATGTATAAATTCAATTGGGGTCCATTGTAATTGGAGGTAATGTAATTACTGTATTGTTCCCATTGCAGTCCGATGGTAGCATTACCGACATTCTTATACACCCTTAAACCACCAATCGTGTAACAAAACAAATCATTTTTACCATCCTGATCGTAATCCGCGCAATAGGCGCGGTAGCGCAAACCAGGGGGGAAACGTAAAAATCCAGCTGGATCGGATACATAATAATGCTGTACGTTGGCCACTTCATGACGGTACAAACGAACTTGGTCATGACTACGATCAAACACAAACAAATCATTGTCTCCGTCGAAGTCATAATCTATTTCCGAAAATTGCGCATTATTGTGTCCCCCACTCCATGCTAAATTCAAGTAACTACCATTCTTGAATACGAGAATTGAATCATTAAAATTAAACTGAAACTGAGCGTTTACTTCAGCACAAGAGAACAATAAAAGAAGAAATATGTACCTTTTCACTAGGAGATTTTAGCTAAAATTACGGACAATGAACTAAAGTTGTTCATTGAATGGAAAGAAGTGTATCATTTTATCATCACCTGCAAAAGCAAATTGACCTTGATGGTTGGTCCATAGTGCATTTATGGACTGACGATGTCCTCCGTTTTCACCTTCCAACTTCTTCCATACTTGACGTGTCTGTGCATCCCAAATCTTTACCGTTTTATCGCGACTAACACTCACAAAACGCTGTGAATCAATGAAGGCAAGACCATAGATTGTTCCTTTGTGTGCAGGAAGGGCTTTGATGAGTTGAAATGAATCTGCATCCCACCAACGCAAATAGGCATCTTTTCCACCGCTGATGATTTGCCGTGTTGATTCGTCCAAACAAAGCGCAGAGGTTCCTTCTTCATGCGCAAAGAAACGGTGGACTTCATTCATGAATTCCAATTCAAGTATGACAATTTCGCCATTTCCACCAGCGACCATAATGGTTTTTGGATCTAGGTGTTTGATGCAACGAATTTTACCACAATTCAAAGGCAAAACAATGTTCAATTTCAGGGTTTCCGTATCCCAAATACTAAGGATGCCATCTGCATCTCCCACAAAGAGAAGTTGATGTATGTTGGATTCATAAATAGCAAAAATTCCAACCTTATGTTGGGTGAAGTGATGGAGCTCTTTTTTGTCAGAAACATCAACAATGTGCATTTGTCCCGTTGATAGTCCGATCGCAATTTTAGATGCATTCGCAAACAATGCGATGGCAAATGGAGCCGCTTCGCAGCGAATGGCAAAAGTGTCTTGTTCTCCGTTAGATTTTAGCCAACGAGTGACGTATTTATCGGAAGCTGCTGAATAAAGATAGGTGTCATCTGCATCGATGCTATAAATCGGACCATTATGTCCTTTTATTTGCAGGGAATGAAGAGGATTTTGCAAGGGATCAATTATCGTCTTCGTCGATTTCATCCTCATCGTCGTTCACTTGTTTTAAGCGATCTGCATAAGCCTTCGGAAGGAAATCAAAGAATGTATCCCCGCGCAATCCCAATCGAAGGCATTCCAATGGAATCATATCGTTTGGTGCAATGTTTCCAAGATTCACTTCTGCTCCAAACAATTTAATGAACCATACTTGTTGATTTTTCTGAGGAGCCTCCCAAAGAATGTCTTCTGGTTTCACACTGGCAATGATTCGGTTAATCAAGACACTGTGGGCTGTACCATTGGGACGAAAAACCCCAACATTTCCAGCTTCACGTCCTTCAGCAATTACTTTCCAACTTCCAGCATCTAATTCTCCCTTCATGAGTCGAACCCATTTTGCAGGTGAAATTAAGATTCCAGAATCTTTCGATCCAACTTCCGACATCACGGTCATATTTTTCGATAGCTCGTGTATGATTTTACATTTCTCATCATGAGGAATGATAATCGATCCATCGGAAACTTCGACCAAGTCTAATTTATATTTATCGATTACTTTTTGATAATCATTGAACTTCCCACGTGCATAAAATGCTTCGAAGAGTGTCCCACCAAAATATGGGCGAATTCCCGCAGACTTATACAAAGCGATTTTCTCCTCCAAGTTTTTGGTTACGTAGGATGTCCCAAATCCAAACTTCACGATATCTGTTAAATGTGCCGATGATTCGATAAAATGTTCTGTCTCGCGCAAACCTAGGCCTTTATCCATCATCATGGTAACACCTTTGTTTCTTGGTTTTTCGCTTCTTTTTGGTATGAATGTTAAGTTGAAATTCATTGTTATTCTGATAAATTTAAGAAATCGTGATCATCCAATAATTTGGGATTAATTTCAAAGATTGTTTTTGCTTTGACGGAATCTTTTTCCAAGCAATTCGTAAATAGGCGTATCGCTTCTGATCGCTGCCCGAGCATCCATTGTAAATTCACTTCTAGCACCCTTGCAATGCTATTTTCTTTTTCACCTTCCATAAAGGATTGAAGAAAGTTAAACGCCTCCATCGGAGATTCATTGCTGATAAAATCGATGTAATCGGATAAGCATTCTTCATCCGCAGGGTTTAACTCCAAGGATTTCTCGTAATGAAACTTAGTTTCCTCTTTAAGTTCCAATTTTTCATAGGCGCCTGCTAGCACATGGTAGATTCCAGCATTTTCAGGGTCGAAATCCAGTGCTTTTTGAATCAGAACAATCCCTTCTCGGGTATTCCCAATTAAATCCTCAACGATGCCTAGACCTAACCAAGCCTCTGGTAGCATCGGTTCCATTTCGATGCTTTTCTTGTAATAATGTTTGGACAAATCAAATTCATTCAATTGCTCATAAGCCTCACCGATGTAACACATGGCCATGGCATCGTCACCGTCGTGTTTTTGACACAATTCAAAATGCTCGATGGCTTTATGGTACTTTTCGAGGGACAAATAAGAATTTCCTAGATTGAAATGCGCTGGTCCAAATTCGTCGTTAATTAAAATGGCATAATCATAGGCCCATACAGCTTTTTCGAAATCCTCTAGCTTACTGTATGCATTTCCTAAATTATACCAAGCCGTCGCAGAATAAGGCTGCTCATCAATAAACTCCGAATAGGATTTTACAGCTTCTTGACTTTCTCCCATAATATCGTAGCAACGACCTAATTCATAGAGCGCGCTTTCGTTGTATTTATTGACACGCAATGCTTCTTTTAGCACTTCAACGGCCTCTGGATACATCCGCATACGCTGGTATTCAATGGAAATATCAAGGAAGATAAAATCTGTTTCATTTTGATCAGAAACATCAATCGCTAATTGAAAATATTTAATGGCATTTTTGTGATCACGCAATTGTGAATGAAGGGATGCCTTCGTTAAAAACAATTCTGCTGAAGGCTCCATTCTTTTTTCAAGGACTTGGACAATTTCCAATGCCTCGTTTAAAACACCAAGTCCACCAAGGGATTGTGCTTTACGCAATTGAAAAACAAGATTGTAAGCAAACTGGTAAATCCCCAATTCGGATGCCGCCTTTGCTTTTTGATATTGACCATGAACTAAATAATGATCGATGATGTTCTCAATTCGATCACTATCCATGAATTGCATAGTATTTCCCTCTAAATGTGCTTCAAAGCGTTCGATATCTTCGATCAAACTGCCGTCCGCAAATTCTTCTTCGTCGTCATCAAACATTCACTCTAATTTTAAATAAAATTACACCCTTTAGCCCGAACTAAAAAAAGAAATAAGTTGCAGTTTTCAACAAAACGCTATTTTGTTAAAAACTCGTTTAAAGAAAGAAATATATTTCATTCAAGGGAGAAATGAACGCAGCTCAATTCAATATACTCATTACATGGACGCTACTACTAAAAAAGGGAAACACTGGTTTACTGAGCGGTTTTTATAGTAATTCTTCAATAATTCGGTCCATGGAATATCCTTCTGCTTCGGCGCGGTAATTACGAACCAAACGGTGACGTAATATCGCTTTCGCTACTGCTTTGACATCTTCGATATCTGGAGAGTATTTTCCTTTCAGTGCAGCATGGCATTTTGCTCCTACGATTAAGTATTGAGAAGCCCTTGGTCCTGCTCCCCAAGTAATGTAATCTTTCGTTAATTGATTCGCCTCCGGTGCATTCACACGTGTTTTAGCAACCAATTTCACCGCATATTCCAAAACATTATCAGCTACTGGTATGCGTCGAACTAATTCTTGGTACTCCATGATTTGCTGTGCATTTAACAACTTTTGCAAATTCACTTTGTGGTCCGATGTCGTGGCCTTCACAATCGCTAATTCTTCCAAATACGATGGATAGTCTACCCAAATATGAAACATGAATCGATCCAACTGTGCCTCCGGAAGTGGATATGTTCCTTCCTGTTCAATGGGGTTCTGTGTTGCTAACACAAAGAACGGAGCTGGCAAATCATACGTTTTTCCAGCTGCTGTTACTCGTCTTTCTTGCATCGCTTCTAGCAATGCGGATTGCGTTTTAGGAGGTGTACGGTTAATCTCATCCGCAAGGATAATGTTCGAAAACAAAGGTCCTGGGATAAATTTAAACTGCTTGCTTTCATCCAAAATCTCTGAACCGATAATATCCGAAGGCATTAAATCTGGCGTAAATTGTACGCGATTAAAGGACAAACCTAACGTTTCAGCGATGGTGTTCACCAATAAGGTTTTTGCTAAACCAGGAACTCCGACCAATAAACAATGTGCTCTTGAAAAAATGGCGATTAATACTTGATCAACCACATCATCTTGTCCAATGATTACTTTGTGAATTTCATTTTTTAAGGCATGATAATCTAGAACAAGTTGATCTATTTTCTCTTTATCCGTCATCTTACTTTTCGTTTGTTTTTGTCCAATTATTTCTAAATACACACGATTCGTATGATTTATCGATACGAACATATGCATTACCAATTTTACTATCGACCCACTTGTCGATCGTTTTTTGCTTTTTGTCGTTTTCCGCAGCTAATTTAATCAAGGCGTAATCATCATTTAAATTTGCCTGATGTGCAGGGAATCGCTCTGCTAAGCGTACAATTCGAACTCCTTGTTTGCGCTCATAGATATCAATATACATACTGGGTTGCGTTACATCTCCTTTATTCAAGGCATCTGTTAGAAGGTATATTTGTTGGTCGACTTCATTCAAATCTTCCATATCCCAAAGTTGATCCCCAGAGATGGGATTCGTAATAATCCCTCTGTTTTGCTTGGTTAAATCATCATTGGAGAATCGCAATACCGCTTCATCCCATGTAATTCGGTTTTCCTTCAACATCGCATAGCACGAATCAATCTTTGTGGTAGCCAAGCTACTACTCTCTGCATTGAATTCCGGCATGATTAAGATGTGTGAAACCGTGTAGTCGTTTCCTTTGCGAGAAATCAATTTAATGATGTGATAACCGTACATCGTTTCAACAATTTCAGAGACCTCACCCACTTTGAGTTTAAACAATGATTCTTCGAATTGTGGCACCATCATGCCTTTTGTTGCTGAAATCTTTCCTCCTTGAGCAGCACTTCCCGGATCTTGGGAGTGAATTCTAGCCATCGTCTCAAAGTTTTTCCCTTTCGTAAGAATCAAATTTCTAATATCTGCTAATTGATCAAATGCTCTTTTTTTGTCCGCCTTCGTTATGACTGGATACTGAACAATTTGCTGAAAACTCAATTTCATGTTGATGTATGGAATGCTATCCTTAGGCAAGGACTGAAAGTAAACAGAAACCTCTTTCGGTGTAACGCTTATCTCTGAGACAATTTTTGACTCCATTTCTTGAGCGAGTAATCGTTGTTTTATTTTTTCACGAAATTCTTGTTTAATTTGAGTAACCGATTTGCCATAATATGCTTCCAATTTATCTCTTCCTCCCATTTTGGACTCCAAAATGCGCAGGCGATTTTCCATCTCGTAATCGACAGTTTCATCTTTAATAACCAAACTATCCAATAATGCTTGATTAATCAACAGTTCCTGAACCATTAATTGCTCCAGAATACTACATTCCATCGCAGGAGTCGCTTTTACTTGTCCCTGCTCTGCCTGTAATAATTGAGACTCAATATCAGAAAGAAGAATGATGTTATCTCCAACTTGCGCGACAATTTTGTTCACCACTTTTGTTGGTTGGGCAAAGCTAAACGAACACCAAATCAATCCAATTATCAGTAAGTATCCTTTCATTGTTTAATTTCCGATTTGATAAAGCACATCTTGATTTACCTTCACCGTGTGTGTATTCTTCAAAGACTCTATCCACGTAGCTTCGAGGTAATTTTGGTAATCTGACGTTGCCATTCCCTTCGCCTCACTAAATTCCTTCATTCCAGGCTCCAGAATCGCTGCCACTTTCACAACGTAATACTTACCTTCAAATTCGTAAGCTGCATTCACACCCTTGGAGAAATTTCGAGTAGCCAAGTACGGTGTTTGCGCAATATCAAATTTATTCATCTTTACTTTCAAATTTAATTCGGAGTCCTTATTGATCACCTCCAATACATGTTTTGAATTGATGGTATCGTTTTTCAACATTCCACTAACGGACTTCGCGATGTCTATGTTTAAACATTCGTACACCGTCGCATCTAATCTTTTTTGCCAAGTATATTTCGACTGATTCGCGTTAAAATATGCGCGTAAACCTGCTGTATCCTTCACTGCCTTATTCCAAACACGGTCTTGCATGATTTCATACAAAATGATTCCATCGTGGTATTCCTTTAATAAAGCTTTATATTCCGGGTATTTTGTCGGTAAAACAGACTCCTCGTATTGCAAAATGGCCGCTTTTTCCCAACTTTTGTATTGTTTCGCTACAACTGCCTTATTTTCATCGCGTTTAATGCCTCGGTAATTTTTTTCTAAATATCGAGCAAACTCTTGTTGCGTGAAGTCAGCCGTTACACCATTCAACTCAAACATCACTTTGTTGGATTTCAATTGACCATCAGCACTCCATTTTCCAAGGTAATAGGTTGAGTCTAAATGCTCATTAAACCATTTCAGGTTTTTATCCCCTTTGTATGCGTAATGGTAATTCGCTTTCAATTTGGAAACAAACGCATCTTGTGTTTTTTTCGAACGCTCGTCCTTGTTCACTTTCGTTTGCAATTCCTTTTTCATGCTTTCAAAAGAAGAAACCTCTTTCCATTCAAGCAATTTGATGATGTGGTAACCAAAGTCAGTTTTAACTGGTTTGCTATACTGACCAACTTCTTTCAATGCAAATGCTGCATCTTCAAAAGCCGGAACCATGCGTTGAGTCGTACCAGATCCAAAAGCAGGAAGCTCCCCATTTTTCTTCACAGAATTCGCGTCATCAGAATGCAAAGAAACAAGTGTTTCCCATTTCTCTCCTGCCACTAGTTTATCATAAATCTCATTGATTTTTTTCTCTGCATTTCCTTTTGCTTCGTTTGTAGCATCTTTACCTGTGGAAACCATAATGTGCGCAACACGAATTGTTCCACGAGATGGACGCTTGTCTGTCACTTTCACAATGTGGTACCCATAGCGTGTACGGAATGGATCGGACACTTGTCCAATTGCAGTTGTATATGCTTTTTCTTCAAATGGATAAACCATTTGAAAAGCGGTAAAGAATCCTAAATCTCCGCCGTTTGATACTGCCGATGGATCTTCAGAGCCATTTTTCATTTTCGCAACCGCAGCAAAATCTTCGCCTTTTTCGATTCGCGCTTTTAAAGCCATGATTTTATTGTAAGCAGCAAGGGTATCCTTAGGACTAGCGTTCGCGTCAACCCGGATCAACATGTGAGAAGCACGTACTTCATTTTTGATACGGTCATAGGCTTGAGCGACCATCGCTTGATTCTCCACGGAATCAATTAAATATGGTAAAGCCAATTGTTTGCGGTATCCATCCAATTCTTTTTTCAATTTTGGAATGGTATCATAGCCCAATTTTTCCGCTTCTGCTACTTTCAATTTAAACTTCGTGAACATCTCCACATACTCATCTAGGGATGCTTTGTCAAACTTTGGATTTGGATTGTTTTTCAAGTAAATCTGTAGAAACTCACTTTTGGTGACAGGCTTTCCATCGATTTCCATGATCACAGCGTCTTTTTGAGCGAAGGTGCTTTGAACTCCCGTGAAGATCAACAATAAAACGATAATTTTTTTCATCATTATTAATTATTTTTTTTTATTTCAGTTACTTTTTGTGAACGTAAATTTCGCTAATTTATTTGATACTATAATTCGGAGCTTCTCTCGTGATGGTTACATCATGTGGATGTGATTCACGAACCCCTGCTGATGTAATACGAACGAAACGCGCTCCTTGTAACTTTGAAATGGTTGGAGCACCACAATAACCCATCCCAGCGCGAAGTCCACCCATGATTTGAAACATCACTTCGTATAATTTCCCACGGTAAGGCACACGACCTGAAATGCCTTCAGGAACTAATTTTTTTATGTCGTCTTCTGCATCTTGGAAGTATCGATCTTTGGAGCCTTTTTGCATGGCTTCAATGGAGCCCATTCCGCGGTAGGACTTAAATTTCCTACCTTCGAAAATGATGGTTTCACCTGGAGATTCTTCCACCCCGGCGAACATAGAACCAAGCATAACGATATCTGCTCCAGCTGCAATTGCTTTGACTATATCTCCTGTATAACGTATTCCACCATCCGCAATAACAGGAACTCCAGAACCTGCGATTGCTTTTGCTACTTCATTGACAGCGGTTAACTGCGGAACTCCAACCCCTGCAATCACACGGGTTGTACATATAGAACCAGGGCCAATCCCTACTTTCACAGCATCTGCTCCTGCCTCGACTAAATATTTTGCTGCTTCCGCTGTGGCAATATTACCTACAACGACTTCTAACTGTGGAAATTTCGCTTTCACACTTTTCAATTGTTCCACCACGCCTTTGGTATGTCCATGTGCCGTATCAATTACGATTGCATCAACACCTGCCTCAACCAAAGCCGTTACTCTTTCCATCGTATCATGTGTCACACCAACTGCTGCTGCGACACGTAATCTTCCCAATGAATCTTTACAAGAGTAGGGATGTTCCTTTACTTTAATGATATCTCGGTAGGTAATTAAACCGATTAAGCGATTTTGCTCATCAACAACGGGTAACTTTTCAATTCTATTTTGTTGTAAAATCACCTCTGCCGTAGTTAAATCTGTCGTCTCACCTGTAGTAATGATGTTTTCCGAAGTCATGATTTCTGTTACGGGACGCAACATATTCTTTTCAAAACGCAAATCGCGGTTTGTTAAGATTCCTTTTAACACTTTGTCTTTATCCACAACGGGTATTCCTCCAATACTATTTTCCTTCATCAATTGAAGCGCATCTTGTACCAAAGCGTTTTCAAGTAAGGTAATTGGATCGATAATCATTCCACTTTCCGAACGTTTTACTTTGCGCACTTGCATGGCTTGCTGTTCGATGGTCATGTTTTTATGAACGACACCTATTCCACCTTGTTGTGCAATAGCGATCGCCAATGCGGATTCCGTAACCGTATCCATAGCCGCTGAAACAATCGGTGTATTCACCGTAATGTTACGAGAGAATTTACTTTTTAAGGAAACTTCACGAGGTAAAACTTCTGAATAAGCAGGTGCTAACAGAACGTCATCGTAGGTTAATCCTTCAGAAATTTGTTGTAGATTATCGAGAGACATGTGAACTTATTTTTGTAATAAATTCTTGCAAATTTAGTAATAAATTGGCAGGTTATTCGTTTTAGCAGCGGTCAAATGTTAAATAATTCCTAATAAATGAGCATTTGACACTTTTTACTTAACCTTGTATACAAAATATGCCAATGAAGACTTTATTTTACCTATTCATTCTTGCACTTAGCTTTCCTTCATATGGACAAAAAAACACGCAATTAATTCAATTATCTGGAGTCATTGTCACGGAGGAAGCCATTCCACTTCCTTATTCTACGGCTTATAATCGTTCCTTAAAAAAAGGCGTTGTTTCTGATTTCTATGGTTTTTTCACCTTGGTCACACAACCCGGTGATACGGTTTTCTTTTCTAGAGAAGGATTCCAAACCTCCCCTTACATCGTTCCTGATTCCTTAAAGGATAATCGTTACAGCATTATTCATATGTTGGTGCGTGACACATTGGTTCTTCCGACGGTAGTTGTACACCCTTGGCCAACTCGGTCACAATTTGCGGATTACTTTGTCAACATGACTCCTTATGAAGATGATGTTCGTCGTGCTCAAAAGGAATTATCTGGAGAATCACTCGCTTTTGTCGCGGCTCGACTTGAGTCAGATGCATCACTTGCTTCCGGGAATGCTTACAATATGAGAAACACGCGTCTATATACAAACGGACAACTTCCGGTCAATAATTTATTGAATCCATATTCTTGGGCGAAATTAATCCAAGATTGGAAAGAAGGAAAATTAACGAGGCAATAAGTCCTAGGGACTATTTCAAGTTAAATTGTTTTTCTGCTTCATCGGCAATGTATTGTCCGATCGCAAGTGAAGCAGTTGCTGCAGGAGAAGGCGCATTCAACACGTGAATAGATTTTCCGTGGTATTCGATTCGAAAATCATCCCTTGTATCACCGTCCTCCGCTAATAACAAGGCTCTAACTCCCGATCTTCCCGGATGAATATCCTCCATCGTTAATTCTGGAATCATTCGCTGCAAGGTTTTTAGGAATAATTTTTTCGAGAAAGCTCTTCGATACTCGTTGATACCGAAACTCATGTTATTGAAAAACAGTTTCCATGTTCCGCCGTAGGTTAAGGCGTCAAACGTATCTTTCAACGAAAAATCTGTTTTACCATATCCCTCACGTTTAAACGTAAATACGGCATTTGGACCACATTCAACTTCTCCATCTGTCATGCGTGTGAAGTGCACACCCAAGAATGGGAAATCTGGATTTGGTACCGGATAGATTAAGTTTTTTACTTTGTGCTTTGCTTCTGGAGTCAATTCGTAATAATCTCCTCTAAATCCAACGACTTGTTCCTTTAATTTCACCCCATCTTTTCTCGCTAAACGGTCTGCTTGAAGTCCGGCACAAAAAACCAAGTATTCTGCTTCGAATGTTCCTTTGGAGGTATGTAAGGTTGAGCTTTCCTCTCCTTTATCAATGGAAAGTACTTCTGTTCCCAAGAATAATTTACTATCAACTTGTTTCGCTAATGCAATCTCCACCATTTTATTTGTTGCGCCTCTAAAGTCGATGATTCCTGTACAAGGAACATGAATTCCGCCTATCGACTTAACAAAAGGCTCGATATCTCGCACCTCGTCAGCTGTAATCATTTGAATTCCTTCAATTTTATTTTCAATTCCTGTTTTAAACACGCGCTCCATATTAGGAAGTTCACTGGCATCTGTCGCTACCACGACTTTTCCACACACATCGTGATCGATTCCGTATTCTTTTGCAAAGGCAACCAATTCGTGTCGACCTTGAATGCAATTTCGCGCTTTCAGGGATCCAGGCTTGTAGTAAAGTCCAGAGTGAATGACTCCTGAATTATGTCCAGTTTGATGATCTGCTAAAAGTGCTTCTTTTTCAAAAAGTGCAATTTTTAAATTTGGGTACTTCATTTGCAACTTATAAAATGTTGCCGCGCCCACAATACCGCCACCAATCACCGCTATATCGAATTTCATTCTTTTTATTTTCAACAAAATTAGCAATTAAACAAACGTGTCCTTGCATAGAAATAACAATTCGAACAAGGAATGGGTGTTTAGAAGGTTTCCTTTCACAAAATAAGTCCTTAACTTTGCCTTCGCAATGAATCAATTCAAAAAAGTCGCATTTTACACACTTGGATGCAAATTAAATTTCTCCGAGACCTCAACCATTTCCAGATTGTTTGAGGATGCAGGTTTTGCAAAAGTTGATTTTGAAGAACATCCAGATGTTTATGTCATTAATACCTGTTCCGTAACGGAAAACGCCGATAAAAAATGCAAACAACTTGTGAAACGCGCAAAAAAAATCAATCCTGATTCTTTTGTGGTCATCGTCGGTTGTTATGCACAATTAAAACCAACGGAAATCGCACAAATCACAGGAGTAAACATGGTATTAGGTGCCAACGAAAAATTCAACATTCTGGAGCACTTAGCTAAAATCGATCAAGACACAAATGAAACGGTGGTATCCTTCGATCACATCAAAGAAACCAAAGAGTTTGTTCCATCATATTCCTTCGGGGATCGCACACGCTCCTTTCTAAAAGTTCAGGATGGCTGTGATTATTTCTGCACCTTCTGCACGATTCCACTTGCACGGGGGAAAAGTCGAAATGCCACCATTGCCGAAACGGTTTTGGAAGCAGAAAAAATTGCGGCAACGAAAATCAAAGAAGTCGTATTAACAGCTGTGAATATTGGTGATTTTGGACAAGGAGAAGGTGAAAACTTTTTTCAATTAATCCAATCTTTGGATGAAGTACAAGGAATCGATCGTTTCCGAATCTCCTCCATAGAACCCAATTTGCTAAGCAACGAAATCATTGATTTTTGTTTGTCCGATTCAAAACGCTTTGTTCCACATTTTCACATACCCTTGCAATCTGGCAGCGACAGAATTCTTCGTGTCATGCGTCGAAAATACGAACGTGCGTTGTACGCAGAACGCGTGCAACTAATCAAATCACTTCGTCCAGATGCCTGTATCGGAGTCGATGTGATCGTTGGATTCCCAGGAGAAACAGACGATGATTTCATGGAAACCATCGATTTTTTGAAGGACTTGAACATCTCTTACTTGCACGTTTTCACCTACTCCGAGCGCGCAAATACGGGGGCTCCTAAGTTGGGTGAAACTGTTCCAATGGAAATTAGAAGAGAACGAAGCAAACAATTACATTTGTTATCTGACCGTAAAAAACGTCAGTTTTATATGGAAAATATTGGTTCGGAACGAACGGTGCTTTTTGAACAAGAAGAAGATGAAGGAATCATGTATGGCTTCACAGAGAATTATGTTAAAGTAAAGCATGCATATCAGCCGGACTTAGTAAATACCTTTCAATCCATTAAACTTTTGGACGTGGATCGAGATGGAATCATGAAATGCGAACGAGTGTCCTAATATATCAATGTATAAGCTATGAAAACAGTTTACATTACCCGAAGAGAAACGTTTAATGCGGCGCACAAACTTTGGAGACCGGAATGGAGTGATGAGAAAAACCAAGAAGTGTTTGGGAAATGTTCGAACCATAATTGGCATGGACACAATTTTCAATTGTTTATCACGGTGAAAGGAGTTCCTCATCCGGAAACAGGATTTGTGATCAACCTTAAATTACTCAGTGTATTGATCCGTGAGCATATCATCGAAGCACTAGATCACAAAAATTTGAACTTAGATGTTCCTTTTTTGGAAGGAATGATGGCATCAACTGAAAATATGGCTATTGCCATTTGGGATATCCTATCCCCTCTTGTTCAAGAACATGGAGGTGAGATGGCTAAAATTAAACTCATAGAAACCGAAAATAACTTTGTGGAATATTACGGTGGGAAAGAACCTTTTTAAGGTTGCTTCGTTTCACTTAAAACAACAATGATGAATCACGAAGGAATGGAAGCGCAATACCGCTCAATAATCGAACAAATCGGAGAAGATCCAACTAGAGAAGGACTTCAAAAAACACCAGAAAGAGTAGCGAAAGCCATGAAGTTTTTAACGCATGGATACGACTTAAATCCAGATGAAATCGTTCAACAAGCGATTTTTCATGAGGAGTATTCTGAAATGGTGATAGTCAAGGATATTGAAGTATATTCTATGTGTGAACACCACATGCTCCCCTTCTTCGGGAAAGCGCACATTGCCTATATTCCTGATGGGAAAATTGTCGGATTGAGTAAACTACCTCGTGTAGTGGATGCGTATGCCCGTCGACTTCAAGTGCAAGAGCGTTTAACGATCGAAATTCGCGATTGTGTTCAACGTACATTAACTCCTAAAGGTGTCGCAGTAGTGATCGAGTGTTGCCACATGTGTATGCAGATGCGTGGTGTTCAAAAACAAAACTCCGTTACCACAACAAGTGCCTTTACTGGAATATTTTTAAAGAACGATGCTACGCGCAGAGAATTTATTAATTTAGTACAAGCAAAATTACATTAAGATGAATGATTACTTAAATAACGATCAGTCTGTATCTTCAGACATTGCCAGAGATTTTATCCGTAGCGTATACACCTATATGTTCGCTGCCTTGAGCATTTCAGGTATTATTGCGTATACTGTCGGGACAAATCCAGCGTATATCGGTACTTTATTTTTAACAGAAACGGGAGTTTCACCCTTGTATTACGTGGTAATGTTCTCCCCAATTATTGTGGTCTTCGCCATGAGTATGGGATTAGAGCGTATGTCGATGAGAACCATTTTATTTCTTTTCATCGTTTATTCTGTTTTAATGGGACTCAGCCTTTCCTTTATCTTCATGATTTATTCCATGGGATCAATCGCTCTAACTTTCTTTGCTGCTTCAGGGGCTTTTGGAATCATGGCCGTATTAGGATACACGACAAAAACAGATTTAACAAAATTCGGGAGTTTATTGTACATGGCATTGGGTGGAATCATCATTGCGAGCATCATCAACATGTTCATGCAAAGTTCTGGAATGGATAAAATGATTACCTACATTGGCGTATTCGTTTTCACTGGCTTGGTAGCATACAAAATGCAAATGCTCAAAGAAATGGCGCACAATGCGGAGTTGAACGAAGAGCAACGAAGTAAAATGGCTTTGTTTGGTGGACTCACCCTGTACATTACGTTCATTAATTTATTTCTAACATTACTTCGTCTTTTCGGCAGTAGAGATTAAGAAATCATTAAATACATTGAAAAGCCCTGACGAATCACTTGTCAGGGCTTTTTTTTTGTCCAAACCACGTATTATGAACAAAACAATTCCTATTTTTGAACTCTAAAATAAAACATTATGTCAGATAATTTCTTTGAAGGGTCGACCGCAGCAGTAGGAACAATTTATACCATTATTGTTTTGTCTATCCTGATTTCTGTCCTTATTTGGGGATAAAATCAACTTCGTTTTCCATTCATCACAACGTTGAATTATGCCTTTCAACTCTGTATTTTCTTGGTTGATTGGCAGACGTATGGCGCGTATCAATGATTACCGCCAAAATCCCATCCCTAATCAACTGAATACCTTTGGTTTCCTTATGAAAAACGGGAGTCAAACAAGCTATGGTAAAAAAGTAGGGATACAGTCCGATTTATCGATTCATGGTTTTCAAGAAAAAATTCCACTCAGCGATTACGGTTCCTTAAAACCTTATATAGACGTTTCAATTCAAGGTGCTGAATCTCAATTGTGGCCAGGAAAGACAAGCTGGTTTGCAAAATCTTCAGGTACTACAGCTGATCGAATAAAGATTTTACCCATCACGGAAGATTCCCTGTTACAAAATCATTATGCCAACGGTAAGGATTTACTTGCGCAGTATTATGCCAACCATTCAAAACGCAAATTGTACAATGCAAAACACCTCATCATTGGTGGAAGTGGGAAAATTGACCAATCAGAAGAAGGGATTTTTATTGGAGACCTCTCCGCGATCATCATCAACCATCTGCCTACTTGGACCGAACTAAGGCGAACACCAAAGAAGGACATCGCGCTGATGGATAACTGGGAAGAAAAATTAGAACGAATGGCGGAATCCGTTTTAGATGAAAACATTTGCATTATCGCGGGAATTCCAAGTTGGACACTTTTATTATTGAAAAAAGTATTGGAGAAATCAGGTAAGAATTCCATTGTAGAAGTTTGGCCAAATTTAGAACTCTACATTCACGGAGGAATGTCCTTCAAACCTTACCAGGCTGCATTTGAAGAAATTTTACAACTACCTAAAATGAATTATGTAGAATCCTACAATTCATCCGAAGGATATTTCGGACTTCAGGATCAATGCGACTCAAAGGAATTACTCTTGTTAACCAATTCACAAGTTTTCTACGAGTTCATTCCCATGAATGAATTTGACGGACTAGATTCGAAAACAGTTGTCACGCTAGAGAATGTCGAAACCGATAAGGAATATGCCTTGGTCATTACGACCTCTTCAGGACTTTGGCGCTATATCATTGGTGATACCGTGCGCTTTAGTCAGTTGCATCCCTTTCGTTTTGTGGTCAGCGGAAGAACAAGTCATTACATCAATGCATTTGGAGAAAAATTAATCATTGAACATGCGGAAAAAGCCATTAGCAGTGCCGCAAATCAGAATAATGTCCAAATCAGTGATTATACTGCAGCACCGTATTTCGATGAAGAAAAAGTAGTTGGTGGACATCATTGGCTCATAGAATTCCGAGAGAAAGCAAAAGATGAAGCCAAATTCATGGTCGATCTCGATAAATGTCTAAAAGAGCAAAATGCCGATTACGATGCGAAACGAAAAGATAATATCAACATTGGATTTCCTAAATTAACCGTCGTCCCTACTGGCACCTTTCATCACTGGCTGAAATCCAAAGGGAAATTAGGTGGACAACATAAGGTTCCACGATTAATGAATGAGCCAGATTTATTAAACGAAATTTTAACCTTAACACGATGAAATTCATTTTACTCATAGTCAGTTGGACATGTTGTTTCCTCGTTTATTCACAAGAATTAACGCTGGTCGAAACGTTCCTATCCCCCACTCCCATCGACACCTGGACCATTGACGGTCAACAGAACCTATTAGTGGCATCAGAAAATAACATTCAAAAGAAAGTCATTAAGGGAGAACGCCGGTTTAATCAAACATTTAAATCGTTAGGAAATATTCAGGCAATTGTGCCGATCAACGCGATGAAAACATTGCTGTTCTCGGATGTGCAACAGTCCATGGCCATTGTTGACAATACGCTTTCCCAGCAAGGTGACATCATCGATTTAAGTGAATTAGGATTCTCTAATGTACTTTTTATTTGCGCATCGAATCGTCCGAATTTAGTTTGGGTGTTTGATCAATTCCGTTCCTCACTAAATTTAGTAGATTTTCAAAAATCCCAAATCCTTCAGTCCATTCAGAATGTAGAAACAAAGGGGAATTCGATTCTTGAAATGAAAGAATACCAAGATCACTTGTATGTGCTTTTCTCTGATGGAATGATGAATCGTTACGATTTCCTATTAAACTTCAGTGGGACCTACGCCCTCGAAAACTGTCAGCAATTCGAGTTTTGGAACCAGCAAATAGTCTGTTTGGACGCCAACGCGACATCTCTTCGTTTCGTTCCTGTCAACATGAAAGCGAGTCAAAGAATTCCAGATTGGCAGATTGAAAGTCCAATTACCTCATTTATCATTCAAGGAGAGGTACTCGGAATACAAAAAGGCAATGAAATTTCCATCTATTCCGTCAAATACTAAGCTTTCTCCTTTTTTAATTCCTTGGAATTATCGTAATTTAGCCTTTCTAAATTATAGAATATGCACGTTGCAATCGCAGGAAACATCGGATCGGGTAAAACCACATTAACAAACTTGTTGTCAAAACATTATGGCTGGGAAACTCATTACGAGGATGTGGACCATAATCCGTATTTAAATGATTTCTACGACGACATGCAACGCTGGTCATTCAACCTTCAGATTTATTACTTGAATGGTCGATTTACTCAAATTCAAGAAATTAAGGAATCGGCTCATACCGTTATCCAAGATCGCACAATTTATGAGGATGCATTCATCTTTGCACCGAATTTACATTCGATGGGCTTAATGACTACCCGAGATTTCGAAAATTACTTTTCGCTCTTTAATTTAATGGATGGATTTATTTCTGCTCCTGATTTATTGATCTACCTGCGCGCAAGCGTTCCGACATTAGTTAATCAAATTCAACAAAGAGGAAGAGATTACGAGGAAAGCATCCGCTTAGATTATTTGAAACGATTAAATGAGCGCTATGAAGCATGGATTTCCACTTACGATAAAGGAAAAGTATTGATTATCGACATTGACAACAATCGTTTCCCTGAAAATCAAGAAGATTTAGGGAAAATCATCAATTCCATTGATGCTGAAATCAATGGTTTATTCTAAAAATATCCCATGATCGTTGTTACTGGTTCTGCCGGATTTATTGCGAGTTACTTGGTGGATCACCTCAATGCGCTCGGACATACAAACCTTGTTTTAGTCGATGATTTCACGAAACTTGACAAGGAAGACAATTGGATAAACACATATTTTAGTTCCAAAATAGAGCGTTCAGCATTTGTTTCATGGTTTCAAGCGCATGCAAGCGAAGTGGAATTTGTCTTCCATTTAGGTGCACGAACAGATA
>CAIOSO010000182.1 GCA_903860985.1 uncultured Flavobacteriales bacterium | reverse complement strand
TTTCCATGTAGATACCATCATTTCCGAATGCTGCAGCTGAAATCACGAATGCAGATGCAATTCACCCAGGATATGGTTTCTTGTCTGAAAATGAAAAATTCTCCGAAATTTGTCAGCAACACGGGATTAAATTCATCGGAGCGTTACCAGAACAAATTGCGAAAATGGGAGATAAAGCAACTGCAAAAGCAACCATGATTGCTGCGGGTGTACCTTGTATTCCAGGTTCTGTAGGATTAGTAGAAAGTTTAGAAGATGCAATCGTTCAAGCAAAACAAATCGTTTACCCAGTAATCATCAAAGCAACTGCTGGTGGTGGTGGAAAAGGGATGCGTATCGTTTGGAAAGAAGAAGATATGGAAGCGCTTTGGAATTCTGCAAAGCAAGAAGCAGCAGCAGCATTCGGAAATGATGGTATCTACATGGAAAAATACATTGAAGAACCACGTCATATCGAAATTCAAATTGCAGGGGATCAACACGGAAACGCTTGTCACATGTCAGAGCGTGACTGTTCTATCCAACGTAGACACCAAAAATTAGTGGAAGAAACGCCTTCTCCATTCATGACAGATGACTTACGTCAACGTATGGGTGAAGCTGCTATTAAAGCTACGAAAGCGGTAAATTACGAAGGAGTTGGTACAGTTGAATTCTTGGTAGACAAAAACCGTGATTTCTACTTCATGGAAATGAATACACGTATCCAAGTAGAGCATACAATTACAGAAGAAGTAATCAACTTTGACTTAATCAAGGAGCAAATTAAAATTGCTGCAGGTGAAACAATCTCTGGTAAAAACTACTTCCCACAAATGCACGCGATTCAATGTCGTATCAATGCGGAAGATCCATTTAACGATTTTAGACCTTCCCCAGGATTAATTACAACCTACCACTGTCCTGGAGGACACGGTGTTCGTATCGACACACACGCATACTCAGGATATACAATACCACCAAACTATGACTCGATGATTTCAAAATTGATCGTAGTAGCTCAAACACGGGAAGAAGCAATTCTTAAAATGCGAAGAGCATTGGATGAATATATCATTGAAGGGATTAAAACTACGATTCCTTTCCACCAAAAATTAATGATGAACGAGGATTTCTGTAATGGAAACTTTACAACTAAGTTCATGGAGACTTTTGAATACTAGACAAAAGATTATTAGACGAAAGACATTAGTCTTTTGGATAACTAAATTAAAAGGCTGTTTCTTGATTGAGACAGTCTTTTTTTTTTGAAATGAATGATTAAATAAACCAGAAACTGATTAAAAATAAATATGAATTATGGTGGCATCCTCCCTTGAGGGAGGAAAGAGGTGGGGGAAATTGAGTTACTAACCCAAAAATTTAATCGTTAAATAAATCACCAACATCCCTAAAAAATACCCCATCAAACATTGGCGTAGATTGTGTTTACCTAAATATAAACGCGCTGACATAACAACACCACTTACAATCGTTGCCAGAAATAATATACCCAACTGAAATTGAGCCTGAGTTTGGAAATAAGCAATCAAAAACCCCATTAACATACCTACACCTAAAGCATGCAAACTGATTTTATCAAAACGTGTAATCACTAAGACTAATAAAATAGCAACGGTACCCC
>CAIOSO010000181.1 GCA_903860985.1 uncultured Flavobacteriales bacterium | reverse complement strand
CGCATCCCGAAGCTTCGGGTCCGCGACTGCGGACGAAGATTGGTTTACCCGGGTGTCTTCGTAGGCGCAGGGCATGCCCTGCGCCCTACAATGTTTTTTCAAAAATTCAACCCCTTCAGGGTTGTGGTTTCTAGTGGTTGCGTTTTTTGTATGGAAATTCGACCCCTTCAGGATGCTAATGTGCTAATGTGCCAATCTGCTAATTTGCCAATGTGTTGCAGTTAGCTCTTCGCAAGCGAAGATATGTATGATGTTGTTTTATCTATTGAGAATTGTAGATTAATGTCTTGCTTTGAGCCAACGTAGTTTTTTGTTTATTACGATATTTTATAAAAATCAATCCGTGCTAATTCGTTTTTCCGTGTCCTATTTCTGCTGTCTACAATGAACCTCAAGCTGCGCCGCGGCGGAGCGAACGAATCATTAGCAGATTGGCATTTTGGCACATTAGCACATTGTCGTTAGCACATTTGAAGATTGTTGCGCTGCAACCAATCTTCAAGTGCAACGACGGACCACCACCTACTCCACGAAACCCCACTCTTTCCTTGGAGGAAGCGATTCCATTCGGGAAGGAGGTCTGGACTATCGATGCGGTCGGCGAAGTTCATGATGCGGGACTGACAAAAGCCACGGAGTTCGTTCTGAATCCAGTGTTCCCATGGGAGGGTGAAGCCTTGCTTCTGACGGTCGTAGACGTTGCGGGGTAGTTCGGACTCAAAAGCCGAGATGAGCAGGTCTTTGGGACGCGAACCGAGTTTCATTGCGTCTGGCAGGGCGAGGGCGTAATCGACGAGGTCTGCATCCATGAAGGGTGCGCGAAGTTCGAGCCCGACCGCCATGCTGTACTGATCGCTGTCGCGCAGTAAGACGGGTTGTGTATAGTATTGCCATTCCTGCTGGGAATAGAGCGCCTGTGAAAAAGGGCCTTTTTCCTTGGGTGGAAAGAGCGTTGGTTTGTTCAAGTGAAAGTAATCTTCGATGCTGCTTTGATCGAACAGCACGCGTTGATAGGCATAGGCGTTTCCTCCGTACTTGGAGACTGCTGCTGCGATTTCCATGCCCTTGCGTTTCTCGAAGGAAAGGAGCGACTGGAATTTGGATCCGAGACCGAGGATGCTGCGTTTTTGCCAGTCGGACATCCGTCGGAAGTACGGATAGCCCAAGAACCATTCGTCGCCACCGATTCCGGACAAGGCCATTTTGAATCCTGCGGCTTGTGTGTACTTGGATACCATGTAGGTATTGAGTCCGTCGCCACTCGGATGATCGGTTGCTGCGAGTCCTTCGGGAAGTAAATCGAGGAAATCGTTGGGTTGCAAACGGATTTCATGGTGCTGCGTCTGGTAGCGTTTCGCGACTTCGGCGGCAATGTGGTGCTCCGAAAACTGACTTTCGTCAAAGGACACCGTGAAGGTATGTAGGTCTTTGCCCAAGCGCTGCGCGGCAAGTGCTGTGATGATGCTTGAGTCAACTCCTCCAGATAAAAACGTAGCAAAGGGAACATCACTCACCAAGCGCTTTTCAACGGCTGCGGTCACTTTTTGTTTGACCGTTGCCAATGCTTCTTCGCGGGAAACAGGAGTGTTGGCATATGGGTTCTCCCGAACAAAGCTTCCTTGCGTTAGGACTTTTCCGCCTTTTAGTTCTGCGTAGGTTCCTGGTGCGAGTTCTTCGATGCCTTCGAGCAAGGTTCCACCGGGAATCGTTTGCCAGAACAACCAATTGCTTACTTGTTCGGCAGAAACCCGATTTAAATAGGGATGCATGCGCATCAAAACCCGTACTTCACTGGCAAAGCTGAAGCTCGTTTCGTTTTGGTGGATGTATAGCGGCTTCTTCCCAAAGCGGTCGCGCGCGAGCAACAGCGTTTGTTCCTCTCGGTCGTACAAGGCCAGCGCAAACATGCCTTCCAATTCGGAAAGTGCCTGCTTCCCTTTTTGGATCAGCAAAGCCAAAAGTACCTCCGTATCGCTTTGCGTTTGCCACGGATAGCTCAAGCCCGACTTCAACTGCTGGAAATTGTAAATCTCCCCATTAAAAACCAGCACATAGCGACCCGACTGCGCATGAAAAGGCTGATTCGCTCGTTCATCGGTATCAATGATGCTCAAACGACTATGGTACAAGTCGATTCCCTGCTCTCCCCAATGCGCCTGGGCATCTGGACCACGGTGAGCCAGTTGCGCCAATATCGCCGCATGTACAAAAGTCTTTTGCTGGGTGCTGTTATGTCCTGCTAGGCCACACATGTTTTTAGTTTATGATTTCTTTCGAAAATGGAATCAACAAACTTTATTTCATAAGGTTTAAATGCAACAACTTTCGCTGATTTTCTTGGGTTTCCAAGGTAAAACGATTCCTGGTAAAGTAGACTAGTGCTCCATATACCACAATACTTTTTGCTAGGTGATTAATCGTTGTTTGCAACTCACAATCAGGTCTTACCGCATAGTTAAGCATCGGTAATAATAAAAGGACATAAAAGGGAGAAATCTTGGTCCACCGTTCCACTAGCTTAAAAGTTAAGGAGAAGATTAACCCTAAAACAAAACCAAAGATATACACACCCCAAGCGCCATAGGCAATGTAACCGTCTGCGAAAATACCAAGACCCATTGATGTGTTTTCATTAATAATGTGTCCAGAAAATTGGTTGAAGATCTCTTTATTACCAGATGTAAGCTTGTTTGGTGCTAAAAAACGAGGTAGTAAGGCTGCTTCTAAGTATTTATTCACGTTATTCATTCCTTGAAAATCTTTGAAACGATCCATTCGTTCAACCGTACTGGCAAAAATCCATGCTTGGTTACCTCGATTTAAGGAGGAAAGAAGATTATCTTCTCCAACTAAGGACTCTGAATTTGCCTTAGAAGTGCCTACATTCGAAATTGTTTCAATGCTTGCCTCCTTTCCATTTTCCCACACTTGCTCCCGATAGGCAAATTTAATTGACTGGATAAACAAAACTAGTAAAATCAAACTACTCGCACCAATCAATTTAATTTTGATAGAAGGCTTTAAAGTATAAATATAAAATAATGCAAAAAACAACACCCACATGACAGCATCGTGGTACATCCCTGCTCTAAATCCATAATACAACTCAATGAGCAAAACTAAAAACGCCATCCAAGCAAACTTTTTTGAATTTAAAGCAAAGAGTGAAAAAGCACCAATAAATCGAACCAAGGATAATAGATAAACGAAAAAACCAATTTCTCCAGGAAAGAGATCAGAGAAGATGCGTAAGAAAATACCTATAATGGTGGTTTGAATCAAAAATCGTTCGTTAATCACTGAAGCTTGATTTACCTTGTTCAATTCTGGCTTAAATAAGCGATTAGGAATGCTATACATTCCAAAGCAAAAAAATAGAAAACCGGGGAATGCTAAATTAAAATACATATCTGAAGGGATTTTCATACCATAAGTTACTTGATCCGGATTCAATTGATAAGTAATAGCCGGTGAAAGCAGATAATTGGATGCGTACAAGAATAGAGCCCATTCTCGAAACATAA
Organism: uncultured Flavobacteriales bacterium; assembly: GCA_903860985.1. Lineage (GTDB taxonomy): Bacteria > Bacteroidota > Bacteroidia > Flavobacteriales_D > Crocinitomicaceae > UBA952. Next base: position 3,790 of record CAIOSO010000181.1, on the reverse strand, counting down.
ACGAATCATTTGATTTTAAGAAAATCTGTAAACCAATCGTTAAAGTGAGGCTGAATGCCAAAGCGGCGAAAATTTCAGGAAAAATGAGAATTCCAAAAAGACTCAATAGGATGAAGTTAAATATTATTTTCATGCCTTTAATTCATTTTTGACTGCAAAAATAATATCTTGATAAGAATGCCCTTGAAGTAATGATTTTTTTTGAGTCAATGATTCATTTAGCCAGTAATTGTGTACGATGAAATTTTGTGTTTCAACTGTTCCTTGTTTTGGGTTAAACTTCATTCCATTAAAACCGTTGATTAAATCATGTGCACCTCCGCAAAATTTACTCGCTAATACTTTTGTTCCTGAAACCAAGGCCTCATTTATTGCTAAACCCCATGTTTCGCTTTTAGAGGGAAGAATAAATACATTAGCCATTCTATATATCAAAGGCATATCACTTTGATTCTGAAAATCAAGGAATTGAATCCTTTCATCTAATTTTGCTTGTTTTTTGAGTTCTGCTTCTAATGGTCCATTACCAACAAGGAGCAACTTTACATTACTTTCCTTTATCGACTGCATCAATTCAATGAGAAAAAATGGGTTTTTCCTTGGTTCGAATTTTCCAGCAAACAAAATGACAAAGTCGGATTCAGAGTAAGATAATTCTTTTCGCCACTCCAAAGCGCGCATTGTTTTTTCACCAGATTCATCCGAAAAGCGATTGTTGTCTATCGCATGTGGGGCATATATCAGTTGGGATTTTTTAAGTCCATGCTTTTTAAAATAGGCTTTATTATGCGTACCCACATAAAATGCCTTGTCTACATGACGATATACCCATTTCAAGAAAATTCGGCGAGCTACTTTTTTTAAGGAGAAACCTTTGGTTTCGTCCAATAAGGTAGAATCACCACGAAACCAAACGGGAACTTTTCCTTTAAAATGGCGAATGGCTTTCAAATGGCTATCAAATGCCCAACCCCATACCCAAATTACATCAGGATTCCATGCTTCAATTTCTTGATTGAGCGTTGGATTAATAATGCCTTGAAAGTGATGTGACCCCGGATCTGAAGAAGTGTTTTTGACGAACGTATAATTATACCCTTCTAACAAGGGAATGTCCCATTCGATGACTTTTCCAAAATCCGGGTCGTATTTTTCAACTAAACAAGATTCTCCCCAGGTATAGAATACCATTAAATCAATATTTGGTTCTTTGGAAAACAAGGCAAACAAGGGTGCGTTGTATTGGATGGGGTGTGTTGCTATGATGGCTATTCTTTTCAATTTTTCAAGCAACTATTAAAAAAATCGCATTGTTGTTTTACCCGGAATTCGGCAAGTATCTCCTCAGGTATTTTACTTATTGAAGAATTATTTAATAAATCATAAAACGCGCTTATTTCATGAGCAATTTTCGTTTGTAAATTCGTCAAATTATCAAAGCCAATTACTTTTCCTGAGCCACTTTTTTCAATAATTTGTTTCACTTCGCTTTTATTGTTGAAAATACTAAAAATAGGCGTTCCAGATAAAATCGCATTGTAAACCTTTGATGCGTTGTAGTTTTCATCTAGTGAACCAGGAATAAATAAAATATCGGCATTTTGTAATGTTGCCAATGTTTCAAAATAAGGAATTCGTTTAGTTTGTTCGGTTACAAAATCACTCATCCCTAATTTAACTGCTAATTCACTCACTAGAGGTGTAGATTCCGAGATTGAATACGAAGTACCAATAAAATAAAAATGATATTTAGATAAAATCTCTACATCTTTCATCAAAACTTTAAAAAAGGATTCAATAACCGGAATAAATGAAGGAGTAAGCGCCCCGACGTAAACTATATTATTTACGTTTTGATTTTTTACTTTGAATGTATACCCATTAATTATTTTTCGATTTACTAAATCAAAATCAATACGTGAAGCCCCAAAAGGTATAACTTTCATAGGTATATTTTCTGTGCAAACGTACCTACGTTTTATTTCTTTTAAATATCCCTCTGAAACCGACATTATTCCAGCAGCTTTTGGTATTGCAATTGCTTCTGTCCAACTCAGCAGCTTATAGGCAAACCAAAATTTAGGCGGTCGTTCTGATTTTGGTTTGTCCAGATAAAAATCATTTCTCCAAGGATCTTGCAAATCCACTACAAATGGTACTTTATAACGCCGTTTCCAATAAGTACCTAATGCACCGACATGAAACATCGTGGTTGAAAAAAAAATTAGGTCATAATTTCCTCGTTTCAACAGTTTATTTACTCTAGTAAAATAGAAAAGAAAAGATCTAATGGATAAACTTCCCAATCCAACTTTTCTTGTTATCCAAGTGGGAAGGGCATTTACATAATTTACATCAATTTCCTTAGGAATTGTTTCACTTAAATATTCATCGTGAAATCCTTCAATATAGTTCGGATATACTGTAACCACCTCTACCTCCCATCCATAATCTTTGTAAAATGGCAAACTCATTCTGACACGCTGCATATCTGGAGCATTGATTGGCGGAAAGTGTGGGGAGATAATTAGTAGTTTTTTCAAAATCTATCTCGTATTGCTCTATATATTTGGTAATTAATGGAGAGTTTCTTTTTCAATGATGCCGTATTATCACCATTATGAAAAATAAAGCGTCGGAGCGCAAATTTATTTTGTCTTTTCACATAAATTCCGCATGCAAATAAATAACCTGCTTTCTCTAATAAATTCTTATTATCTGATGGCATTTCTCCAAAAGGATGTGCGAAGGATATAACTTCTTTTTTTGTGATTCTTTCTAACTCCTTTTTGGAATGAATAAGTTCCTGTAGAATGTCATTATCGTTTAATTGATTTAATTTTCGGTGGGTCACAGAATGAGATCCAATCTCGAAATTGGAATATTTTGAAATTTCAATTATTTCTTGTTCGCTAAAAAAATCAACTTGGTCTTTACCTTCAATTACATCCCATTCATTGAATGAATTAATAAATCCTGTTGGTATGTAAAAAACCGCTTTCATGTTGCGTTTAATCAATTCAGGAATGGCAAAATTTAATAATTCTCGAGAACAATCATCAAAGGTTATAACTACATCTTTATGGCTCCGTTTTTGATTTTTGATGTCATAAAAATTTCTTGTTCTAAAGTGATTTTTTTCAATGTAATCAAGAAGTTCTGAAAATTTTGAGTTGCTTATTGAATATGGTTCTAAACTTTTGAATTCCACAAGGTCACTTACATGATGTAACATGATAATCTTTGTATTATTCCAATAAATCATTGAAAAATATTAAAAACTAAAGTAAAATTAAAAGTGTTTAAAATTGTTGAAAAATTAAAATCTAAATAATTTCTACTTTTTTGTTCTGATTTTATTAATAATTGAATGTTTGAAGGTTTTTAATGATGCAATTAGTCTCAATTCAAACATTTCTCTAAATTTCTTCCAGTTTCCAAATTTAACTTTTTTGTAATATTCATCATAGAAATATTTTATTAAGTCTGACCGTGTATTATTAAGAAAAAATAATTGTTTTGTTCCGGCCCAATGAATAATAAATTTCGGAGATTTTCCAAGCTTTAAGTCTTCCAATTTTATTTTTCTTGTATTTTCACTTTCACTCCATTCCCAAAAGTCATTATATTGAACCTTGATTAATTTCTTATTGATCATTAGACCAACTATATAATTTATTAATCCTTGATCGGCATATCGAAATACATCTTCAAATTTTTCCGTTATTCCATCAGCTTTCGGATTAATTACTTTTAAAAATTCATTTTCATCAATTAATCCTGGAGTAAT
>CAIOSO010000180.1 GCA_903860985.1 uncultured Flavobacteriales bacterium | reverse complement strand
GTAGCATTAAACTTAGAAAATAGAAGATTTGGTAGGCTTACTGCAATTAAAAGAAACGGGCATAATGGTGGCAGAATATTATGGCTTTGCTTGTGTGATTGCGGTAATTATTCAAATGTAAAAGTTGAACACCTTGTAGGTGGTTATACCAAATCTTGCGGGTGCTATTCCGATGAAATTAGAAAGTCAAAACCAATAACACACAATAATTCAAAAGAATGGTGTGAATATTTTGCAGAATATAGGTCATGGACATTAATGAAACGAAGATGCCTAAATAAAAATGATGCTTTTTATTTTAATTATGGAGGACGTGGTATTATTATTTGTGATAGATGGGTTGATAATTTCAGTAATTTTCTTAACGATATGGGTAAAAAGCCATCAGATATCCACTCTTTAGATCGTATAGATAGCAATGGGAATTATGAACCCAGTAATTGTAAATGGTCAACAAAGAAACCGATTTCATGTATTAGTGTAACTGAAGGACAGACATTATACCAAATTTCGAAATCGACACAGCTCACCCTGCGACAACTATACAAATTCAACGATTTTAGTCCTTTTTCCGATGTATTGGAACCAGGGACAAGCGTTTATTTAGAGCGAAAAAAAAGAAAATCAACTCAAAAAGAGTTTATAAAAGTGGATAACTCCGCTACACTTCGTCAGATTGCCAACCAAGAAGGCATCCGACTAAAATCACTGATGAGAATGAATCAAGGTTCATCTCCGGACGAACAACTACCGAAAGGAGAAAAGGTATTCCTTCGCTAACTTGCATGGCAAGAGAAGGAATTTGTTTGTTGTTTGTTTTAAAGTCCCGCTTGTCGGGACTTTTTAGTTTTTATACTCTCCAACTTGAACAATTAATTCCTTTGACTGTTTCAATTTGAATACTTTAATCGAACTATTTCGATCTAAATTCTTTATTTTTAGCGTAAAATATCATTGATGAAGTCACTTATACTCTCCTTATTTACATTTAGTTGCACGGTTTCTTTTTCCCAATTAGGAAATACGATGTACGGCCTCGCACGAACAACAAATCCAGCAGCGGTTTACATTGCAACGATGAATCCAGTAACAGGAGTTGCTACGAATATTGGTCAAACTTCAATTTCCTCCTCCATCAACTTAACGGGAGCAGCCTTGAATCCATATAACAATCGCTTTTGTTTTTTTGGCGACAATGGACTGAAATCAGTTGATTTATCAACTGGGCAAGTAACGAATACGGCAACGATTAACAATCCAAATGGAACAGGATACTTTGATCTTTTTCGTTTCAACACTTCCGATTCTTTGATGTATGGTTTATCGCGCCGAAACGTCACCAATCCACAAACGGGCGTGGTAACTGGAGCCATGTATTTAGCGACAATTGATGCTAGTACAGGGACTATATCTGAAATCTCCCCTACTTCAATTGGACAAAGTTTTGCTTATTCTGGAAGTGCGATTGATCCACATCAAATGGTGTTTTATTATTCGAATGGATCGCAGTTAGTCGGTTTGGATATGTACAATGGAGGTATATTCTCTAATCCAACATTAACGTATCCAAATGGTGGACAGAACTTTGATAATTTCACGTATAGCTGCGCCGATACTACTTTATACGGCTTAGTGCGCACAAACTATTACACACCAGTGTACAATCCTGTCACGGGAATGACAACACAAGTTTTTGACTCAGCAGCTGTTCATCTTGGGAAAGTGAATGCCATCTCAGGAGAAGTAACAAAAATTAGCACCCAATCATTAGGAGTTAATTCCTTTTCAGTGAATGGAAGTTCAACGATTGACCCAGTGAATCTAATTTACTATTTCATTAGTGGTGGAACGTCCGGTGGACTTGCTATTAACGGCGTTTCCTTACAAACTGGACTAGTAGTTAGTCAAGGAACGATTAGCAATGCAGGTGCCTTGTACTTCGATATGATGCGCATTCAAAGTGATTGCTACGAATCATTTCCAACAAGGTTAAATCCGGGTAGCGCAAACCTAATTGAATCCATTTTTAACGTAATAAAAATTTACCCTAATCCGTTCAATACTGAATTGACAATTGAAAGTAAAGAAACCATGGAATCATACGAGCTTTTCAGCGCTAATGGCATGAAATTGAGCGCGGGAATTATTTCTGGAACAGAGGCAACAGTAAATACCGAAGCCCTTTCCGAAGGAATCTATTACCTGAACATCTGCACAGCTACTGGCAAAACAACACATAAAATAATCAAGTAATATTGGCTTGTATGCAAAAGTTTAAATACCTCAGCGTACTTTCTCTTCCCGTTTGTGTATGGATCAGCTTTCACGGAACGGGTGTAATCACGTTTATTCCCGCTCTTGTCTATTTCGGCGCGATTCCATTTTTGGAATTGATCATACCTTCCTCTACTGAGAATTTATCCGAAGAAGAAAAAGAATTGGCTGGTAAGGATTCATTTTATACGATTCTACTCTGTTTGATGCTTCCTATTCAATTTGGGTTTCTCTGGTTTTTCTTGACGCACATTACAGAAACGAAAAATACCACAGATTTAGTTGGACAAATTCTTTCGATGGGCATCATGTGTGGGGTAATTGGAATCAACATTGGTCATGAACTTGGACATCGTTCGAATCGACTGGAACAACTTATCGGAGAATTGCTATTATTGACCTCTTTGGAAAATCACTTTGTTCCCTATCACAACCGTGGACACCACACGAATGTCGGAACGAAAAAAGATCCAGCAACCGCACGAAGAAACGAATGGGTGTATTTATTTTGGTTACGATCTCAAATCGGAAGTTACCTTCAAGCGTGGCAAATTGAAAATACGCGTATGAGCATTATTGGGAAATCACGGTTTAGTTTGCAGCACAAGATGATTCAGTATACTACACTTCACTTCCTTTTCCTTGCAGCTATCTACAGCGTATTCGGTGGAATGGTGCTTGTGTACTTCCTTTATGCGGCAACCATTGGGATTTTATTACTGGAAACCGTGAACTACATCGAGCATTACGGATTGTACCGCCAACAACGCGAAAATGGAACCTTCGAAACCGTGAAACCAAAACATTCGTGGAATTCCAATCACCTCATTGGCCGTGTTGTATTGTTTGAATTAAGCCGTCATTCTGATCATCATTTCAAAGCGGACAGACCTTATCAACTCTTAGAAACTTCTGATGATTCACCGGTCATGCCAACTGGGTATCCAGGAATGATGTTGCTGTCGTTCATTCCTCCCCTATTCTTTTGGGTCATGAATAAACGTGTGGATGCCGCATTAAAATAACTTCTGACGTTTTAATAAGTATTGCAATAACACTTGGTTGTATCCTTCATGGATATCCGCCTGCATAAAATCTATACGGTGATTGACACAGCGCATTTTTATCTCGTTGAAATACGCTTCAATTCCTTTCACATAATGTTCGCGCACCTCCGCTGGCTGCAGGTGCATTTTCTCCCCAGACTCCATATCAATCAACTGGTAAGGACGGTTTTCCAATTCAAAATTTAACTCCATTTTGGAATCCAAGACATGAAATAAAATCACCTCGTGCTTATTGTGTTTCAAATGCTGCATGGCTCTAAAGAACTCATCTATGCGATTTGGATCATCCAATAAATCGGTAAAAATTACCACCAAACTTCGTTGATGTGTCAACTCAGAAATGTCGTGAAGTGCTTGAACAGCATCCGTTCCGGTTCGACTATTCTCCTCGTAATCCTTCATGCGCTTCTCCAATTCACTGTATAAGTATCGGTGGTGAAGCAAAGATGATTTTGCAGCTGTATGTAGATCCAACTTATCAGAGAAAACAGATAGTCCTACCGCATCGCGTTGACGTTTTAACAGTTCAATTAAACTCGCGGCAGCATAAACAGAAAATTCAAACTTGGATAACTCACCTTTGGGGAAGAACATGGAGCTTGATCCATCCATGACGATTTGACAACGTAAATTCGTTTCCTCTTCGTATTTCTTCGTGAACATTTTCTCTGTTCGTCCAAAAAGTCTCCAGTCGATGTTTCGCGTGGACTCACCAGGATTGTACAAACGATGTTCCGCAAATTCTACGGAGAAGCCATGAAAAGGACTTTTGTGCAATCCAGTAATAAATCCTTCCACAACTTGCTTTGCCAACACTTCTAAGTTGCCAAATTGCGCTAAGCGTAGTCTATCGATGCTTGGATTCATTCCAGTGAGTATTTAAACAAAAATAAACAATAATCAACGTTTACGCGCAACCATATTGGAATCAACACGTCATTGGACTATAAAACATTCGATATGAAAAAGATATACTTCAAAAGTTTTGCCATCGCATGCATGTTTTTAGCTAATGTGATGTCCTTTCACTCCCAAGTAACAGGATTTGCAATCAATGGACTATCAACGCCAAGTACGATGCCAACCACGATTTGTGGATTGACAGCGAATGTCTCTTATTCGGCTTTAACACCGAGTACAAGTTCAGCCGGAATAGCGACGATTCCTTATGTAATCACCGGAAATAATTTCAGTGGATTTCAATTTGTATCGCAAGTGAATTGGGGTGATGGTGTTACCACAACATCAAATGGTGGAACCTCTACGAGTGGGACAAATATTCCCATGACACCAGCAATTACGCATACCTATGCAACACCAGGAACGTATAGCATTCACACGACCGTTTACAATCAATCCAATCAAACCTATGCATTGGATTCTGTGATGTTAACTGTTGGATCTTGTACAGCTTATTTTTATTGCATGATTCAAGTAGACTGTAATAACGACGGAACAATTGATTCTCAAATTAATGCACCTGTGCCTGTTACCTTAACGAACGGAACAACCTCCTATACAGACACAACCCAAAACAACATGTTCATGATGAACAATGTTTGGGCGGGAACCTATACTTTATCGATTGATCCAACTTGGTTAGCCGCGAATAATTATGTGATTGGAAATATTATCCCAAGTCCCACCGTAACTATTTCAAACGGCGCTACGACAACACTCATCACCTTAAATTGCGCTTCTCAAACCACGATGTTGTGTGCAACTGGACAAGTCTACTGTGATGCCAATGACAATGGAATGATGGATAATGGTGAAACACCGATTGCCAATGCGCCCATTTCTGTTAATGGAACTGTAGTATATTCCAACGCAAATGGTATTTACAACATTAGCTATCCTGGAACGGTGAACAATACTTTTGCACTTACTATGAATTCAAATTGGCTAACACAACATGGCTATGCCATCCTGAATAATAACGGTAATAATGTGACCAATATACTAGGTGCGCCATGCAACAGCGGGATCCCTATTACAACGGTAAATTACCCTTTAAGCTGCGGAGGAACCGTTTCTCCGACAATGTGTTATTCTGGATTCGTGTTCTGTGATTCAAACGGAAATGGTGTCATGAATCCAAATGAAGCACCTTTGGCAGGAGCACCTGTCATTCTCTACAATAATTCGGCTACCAACAGCTCCATAACCGTTTACACAGACTCAACAGGTTATTTCATTTACTGTGGACAGTACAGCACAAGCACTTACGTGTTTGCGACGATCAGTCAATCTTGGTTAACCTACAATGGATACAATCCAACCGTTGGTGTCATCACATTGATTGGAAGTCCAGCAGGTACGACTAGCACCGGCTACATTGCGATAAACTGCGGTGGAACAACGACAACATGTGCTGACTTATGGACAACTGTCACACCTTGGATTGGTTATTACCAAAACAGTACGGCATACGTGAAGATTAACTGGGGGAATTATGGCCCAGGAGCAGCAGGAAATTATACAATGACAATGAGTTTCCCTTCCGGAGTAACTGTCAATGCATCTACAATTGCGAATGGAGGAATCGTTAGTGGAAATACCATTACATGGAATTTGAATTCGGCATCAAGTTTCTTCAGCAATTACGACGTGATTACGTTTAACGTCCCAAGTGGACTTGCATCTGGAACAGCACATTATTTTACTTCTACGATTGCACCGACTACCGGAACAGATTGTTCAACCGTTAACAATGCCGGAAGTTTACTTCAATTAGTTGGAAACAGTTATGATCCGAATGATAAAGTCGTGCAGCGTCCGGATTTCGCCATTCAGTTCTTTGGAGATCAAACCCAATACATTGCTGCAGAATTGCAAGAAGCGTTAACGTATACCGTTAGATTCCAAAATACAGGTACGGCTCCAGCTCAGAATATTTACATCATTGACACATTGGATGCAGATTTGGATTGGAGTACATTAACACTGGTAGAGGCGACACATAACATGCAAATGGTTAACCTTGGAAATGGCATCATGCGATTTGAATTCCCGAATATTTGGTTAGCAGACAGTACAACCAATGAAGCGGAAAGTCACGGTCATTTAGTTTACCGCATCATGGAAAATGCTTCAAATACGTACGGGACAGAAATTGAAAATACCGCTTATATCTACTTTGATTGGAATGATCCGATTATCACAAACACTACCTATAATTTCAACAATTGGACAGAAGGAATTACGGAGGGTAGCGTTCAAAACATCCATGTTTATCCAAATCCAGCAAGCGAATCCCTAACGATTTCTTGCGAGGGAGACTTTGACTATCAACTCGTTGATTTGTCCGGTAGAATCATTTCAAGCGGATCAGCAACGGATTCAGAAAGTATATCTGTTTCCAATGCAGCAGCTGGAATTTACCAATTGAATGTTCAAAGTAACAATGGAAATTCAAGCTTAAAAGTGATGAAACAGTAACTCATTTTTAACAAGACCTTAAACAAACGCTCGATTTATCGGGCGTTTTTTTTTGTACCTTGCGTCCGTGAACGAAATCAAAAAAACAGCAAAAAAAACAGCCATTCTGAGCATCATTACAAACTCTGTCATGGCCGGAGTAAAAGGTACTGCTGGAGTATTTGGACATTCCGATGCATTAATTGCCGATGCGATTGAATCAACAGCCGATATTTTTTCTAGTTTCTTGGTCTTGTTTGGGTTGAATTACTCCACAAAACCTGCCGATGAAGATCATCCATACGGACACGGGAAAGCGGAAGCACTTGTCACCTTTGCTGTGGTTGGATTCTTACTTATATCAGCGACGATCATTGCGGTAGAAAGCATTCGAAACTTAAGTGAGCCTCAAGAAAAACCTGCTTTTTTCACCTTGTATGTTTTGGGTGCAATTATCTTCATCAAAGAGCTTTCCTATCAATACGTCAATCGTAAAGCGAAAGAGACAAACTCATCTTCGCTGAAAGCAGATGCCTGGCATCACCGTAGCGATGCGATATCTTCTGGCATTGCGTTCGTTGGGATTTCGCTCACCTTCATCTTCGGCAAAGGATTCGAAAAAGCAGATGATTGGGCGGCACTAGTCGCTTCTGTATTCATTGTTTACAATGCCTTTTTAATCTTTCGTCCTGCGTTGGGCGAAATCATGGACGAGCACATTCACCATGACCTGATTGACGAAATTCGCTTGCATTCGCTTGAAGTTTCAGGCGTGGTCGATACCGAGAAATGTTGGGTGCGTAAAACAGGAATGGTCTACATTGTTGATTTACATGTAGAAGTTGCTGGAGACATCAGCGTATTTGAAGGACACGAAATCTCCCATCGATTAAAGGATCATTTAATGGAATGCATTCCAACGATTGCTGATGTGTTGATTCACATTGAACCAGCTGGACACACAAAATAACTATCCTTTTTTCTTCGTTTGCGTAAATCCTTCTTTGATCAACAAATCATAGATTTTATCCCTGAAATTTCCTTGAATTAAAATCTCTCGATCTTTTACGGTACCACCTACCCCACATTTGCTTTTCAACAGCTTCCCTAGGTCTTTTAAATCATCTTCTGTCCCAGTGAATCCCTCGATCAAGGTCACTTCCTTTCCAGCACGTTGTTTACGATCGATGGAAACGTATAGGCGCTGCTGATTATTTGCAAGTGTATCTTGTTCTTCGTCCTCATCATGTTGAAATTGAAAATCTGGATTCGTTGAATACACAACATTAACACGGCTCTTTTCTTTCTTTGACATAAACAAATGTACAAACAACTCCGAAATTCAATCCAATTCAACAATAATTTCGATGAATTAAAGTTATGGTATAAGCTAAACTTTATCCGATGAAGAATCCACCCTATCAAATTCCGAAGCCATCCATCAAAATGTGGGCAGAGGACGACCGTCCAAGAGAAAAATTGCTTTTAAAAGGCAAGGCAAGCCTATCCGATGCGGAATTACTCGCCATTCTCATCGGAACCGGTTACCGCAACAAAAGCGCATTGGATTTAGCGCAAGATGTGTTGGATCACGGACAAAACGACTGGCATAAAATCAGTAAAATGTCCGCCATCGAACTCATGAAAATCAAAGGACTTGGTCCGGCAAAGGCCATCAACATCATTTCCGCCTTAGAAATCGGAAACCGAAAAACAGCAACCGTAATTCCAGCTAAAACCAAAGTGAGTAGCTCCAAAATGATTTACAATCATTTAAAACAGCATTTTTCCGGACTTCCGCATGAGGAATTCTACGTCGTTTACCTCAATTTTGCCAACGAAATCATTGAAACGAAACAACTTTCCATTGGTGGAATGACGAGTACCGTTGTGGATGGAAAGCTGCTTTTTCATTATGCCCTAGCGTGCCAAGCTACTGGATTTATCTTGAGTCACAACCATCCAAGTGGACATATTGGTCCAAGTGAAGCCGACCGAAAACTCACCAATAAAATGCGGGATTTCGCCAAACTCATCGACATGCAGCTAATTGACCACCTGATTTTCACAGATAATGGTTATTTTAGCTTCGCCGATGAAGGCCTTCTTTGAATATGTCAATAAAAAAAATCATAACCGTTATTGGGGCTCGTCCCCAAATCATTAAAGCTGCCGCGATAAGCCGCGCTATATCAAGTCATTACTCCGACCAATTGGAAGAGCTTATTGTCCATACAGGACAACACTACGACGAAAATATGTCCGAAGTGTTTTTTGATGAACTTGGCATTCCTAAGCCCGCATTTAATTTGAATGTTGGAAGCGGTTCACATGGATCCATGACAGCGAAAATGTTGGAGGGACTAGAATCCTTGTTTACACGTGAGAAACCAGACGCTGTTCTTGTTTATGGCGACACCAATTCAACCATCGCAGCGGCTTTAGCAGCGGCAAAAAATCATATTCCTGTTATTCATGTCGAGGCTGGACTTCGAAGCTATAACAAAGCAATGCCTGAGGAAATCAATCGCATCGCATGTGACCACATGAGTTCCTTATTGTTTTCGCCAACACGCGCTGGAATGGATAATTTAAAAAAGGAAGGTTTTGACTTAACTACTGTTCAAAAAGCAACAATTGACCGACCAAATGTTTATCACTGCGGTGATGTCATGTACGATAATAGTTTATTTTTCTCGGAACTTTCAGAGGAGAACTCAACTATTTTGGCGAAGAACGATTTACATAAAAATCAATTTATTCTTTGCACGATTCACCGTGATACCAACACCGATGATACGCAACACTTGAACGCCATTTTCAATGCCTTGATTCGCATTCAAGCGGAAAGCAAACTAGACATTATTTTACCTCTTCATCCGCGCACCAAAAAGAAAATGGATGAATTGTTAAGTCCTCAACTGAAGAGTAAAATAGCGCAGTCTAGTGGATTCAAAATCATTCCCCCTGCTGGTTTCTTGGATATTATTGCCCTAGAAAAACACGCGAACTTGATTATTACCGACAGTGGCGGACTTCAAAAAGAAGCTTTTTTCTTTAAAAAACCATGTGTCATTTTAAGGGAGCAGACTGAGTGGATTGAAATTGTTAAAAATGGCAATGCCCGACTAGCTGGTTCTAACGAAGAATTGATTGTTCGTCAAAGCCTTGAAATGCTAGCGAAATCCGATTTTAGTCACCCGAATCTATTTGGTGATGGTCAAGCGGCAACATTCATTTGTGAAAAAATATTGGGAGATTTGCTATGCTAAGCATCTACGTAGATCACATATCGACACGTCTTTTATACACCTTGAACTTTGTATTGGATCAACGAGGAGTCACCTATCAATTGTGTAATGACTTCATGCAATTCGATCGTACCGAAGGAGTCAAACTGAATTATTCGGAGCGTTACTTTGAAAACACGCCACAAATTATTCCAAGTTCGTTACTCTTTGAAGAAAGCATTGAAGAATATGAAGTAAGTAAAAATCAATTCCACAAGGAAAAATGTTTTTGTTTTAACGGCATAACGGATCCATTAGCAAGTATCTTTTTCACCCTCACGCGAATGGAAGAATACTTGACAACAGAAAAAGATAGTTTGGGACGTTTTCCTGGAAAAAAAAGTTTGTTATTTCAATTCAATTGGCATGAAAAAGCAATGTGCGATCGCTGGAGCATCGATTTCCTGTCCTTCCTCAAAGAAAAATGCGGATTAATATGGAATCCAAGACTAGAACTGATTGAATCAGTTGCCACTTTTGATATCGATAATGCGTTTGCCTATTTGCATAAAAATACACTTCGAACACAGCTTGCCATAGCAAAGGATTATCTATACAATCGGAAAGAGCGATTGGAAGATCGAAAAAAAGTACTCGCTGGTGAATTAAAGGACCCGTATGATACGTTTGATTTTATTCAGACCTTAGCCATGTCTGGCGCAAATGTCCTCGTTTTTTGGCTTCTTGGTGATTATGGTACGTATGACAAGAATATCTCCCACCTACAGCCAGATCAACGCGAATTGATTCGTAAGATGTCTAAAACCATAGAAATTGGGGTCCATGGTAGTTACGGATCGAATGACGCGGAATATCAATTAGGAACAGAAATGGGTCGATTGGCAGAAATCACGGGTAAAGAAGTTTCCAAAAATAGACAGCACTTTTTAATGATCAATCTACCGTTCACGTATCAAGCTTTGCTTCGTCAGCACATCACGGACGATTACACGATGGGCTACGCTGATATTACTGGATTTCGAGCTGGAACCGCACGTGTATTCAATTGGTTTGATTTACATAAAAACGAGTCGACCGCTTTGCGCATTCATCCATTTACCTACATGGATGGAACCTTACACGAATATTTGAAGTTAAGTCCAGCAGAGGCCAAGAAGAAAATCACCTCCCTTTACGAAGAGATTTGTCATTACGGTGGACAATTCTCCTATATCTGGCACAATGAAACGATTGGTGATTACGCACATTGGCATGGATGGAAAGAAGTCTTTTCGCATACCATCAATTTGAATCAAACAGATTTTATCTAATTATTAAGCCATGAAACAATTATCGTTTTTACTGCTCATTTTATTCGTCATTTTCAGTGCCTGTAACAAACCTAATTTTGCGGTAGACGTTCCAAATTGCATAGAAAACAAAATTCAACACATTAAAAATCAACCCGTTGAAAATCCACCTAAAGAAGTGTGGTTATGGGAATACAACGGCGTAAGTTACTATTACTTTACGGCTGCGTGTTGTGATCAATTTAGTGAACTATACGATGCGGACTGCAATTTTGTTTGTGCTCCAGATGGAGGATTCTCCGGAATGGGTGATGGAAATTGTGTTCCAGGAATATTAAATGCGACGAAAACCTTGGTCTGGAAAGATCCTCGTTGATTTAGTAAAAGCAGATTTTCTCTCGACCCAGTCGAAGAGCGATTGTTATTCCAGAATAAACGTACCAATCTTTAGTAGATGGATTGCCTCGCACACCGTATTTCGAGCCGTCCAAACTACGATTCGACAAATCAGCTGCCATTTGGGAAACTTCTTTATCAATCACTTTTGAATTCGCATACGTAGCCGAACCAACATCATCCAAATAATCCGTGAATGTTTTTCGAATAGCCAGATCAAAATTAACGGTCAATTTATTGCCGATAGCGAATTTCACACCCATTCCAAGTGGAACGCAAAGTTGAAAATTTCCATATGGTTTTCTCGTCGCGATCGAGGTTCCTTGTCCTTCGGTGGACATCGGCTGAAGCGCAACTAAGGAATCCATGTACATCGCCTTGGGATTCATGTAAAATCCACCCAACTGAGCTAACAGGTAAACAGTGCCCGCATTTTTATTTCCTTTCCCAAAGGTAAACGGAACATAATGGAATTCTAGTCCACCAGCGACTTCGTGAATAACAGAGCGAAATTCTAAGTTTCTATTGACAAACAATGGATTCGAGCTTTCTTTGTCGTACGCTTCGACTTTTCCATATAGGTAATTAAAGCGCAGGGTGATTCTTGGTTGCAAATTATAGCGGTACATGAGTCCACCAGACCAATTGCTTTGATAAAAAGGTTTAAACTGATTGAGGTCACCGATGTAATACATTTGTCCCACATTCAAACCAAATTCTGATTTAGAAAAAAAAGTCTTGCGTTGGGCTGTAACGCTTCCAACGCAAGACAATATAAGGGACATAACAATCAGTTTTCGCATCGTAGTTGATAACGTATAAACTTACGATTTATTACGCTTTTCCGTTACGTTTACGATCACCTTCCTTTAAAAAGATTTTGCGGATACGTAAGCTCTTAGGTGTAACCTCTACATATTCATCTGATTGAATGTATTCTAAACATTCTTCCAAACTAAATACTTTTGGTGGAGCCAAACGTACTTTGTCATCAGATCCTGATGCACGCATGTTTGTAAGTTTCTTTGTTTTCGTAACATTCACACACAAGTCACCTGCCCGAGAATTCTCTCCGATCACTTGTCCTTCGTAAATATTTTCATTTGGAGCGATAAAGAATTTTCCGCGTTCTTGCAGGTTATTCAAGGAGAATGGAATAGATGTTCCTTGTTCCAAGGAAATCAATGAACCATTTTGACGACCTGGAATTTCACCTTTGTACGGTTGGTATTCCAAGAAACGGTGATTCATGATTGCTTCACCTGCCGTTTGTGTCAATAAATAGTTTCTTAAACCGATGATTCCACGAGAAGGTATTTCAAAGGTAACGGTCATACGTTCACCTTTTGGAACCATATTTTTCATTTCACCTTTTCGACGTGTTACTGCTTCAACAGCTGTTCCACTGTGTATTTCAGGTAAATCGATGGTTAACTCTTCAATTGGCTCACATTTTACACCGTCAACCTCTTTAATAATTACTTGTGGTTGTCCAACTTGTAATTCATACCCTTCACGACGCATTGTTTCAATCAATACAGACAAATGCAATACTCCACGTCCGAATACCATGAATTTATCCGCTTTGTCGGTGTCATGAACACGCATCGCTAAATTTTTCTCCAATTCTTTTTGCAAACGGTCGGAAATATGACGAGATGTCACAAACTTACCCTCTTTACCGAAGAATGGTGAATCGTTAATCGAGAACAACATGCTCATCGTAGGCTCATCCATTTTAATCGTAGGCAAAGGCTCTGGATCTTCAGCATCACAAATGGAATCTCCAATTTCGAATCCTTCAATACCTGTTACCGCACAAAGGTCTCCTGCTTGAACTTCCGTCACTTTCATGCGTTCAATTCCTTCAAAAACAAACGCTTCTTTAATTCTGTGTTTTTCTAAACGTCCGTCTGATTTCGCCAAGATGATTGGTTGATTTTCTTTCAAAACACCTCTAGACAAACGTCCAATCGCAATACGACCAACATAAGATGAGAAGTCTAAAGAAGTCACCAACATTTGTGTATTTCCTTCCTCGATAGGACGCGGTGGAAAGTACGATAAAATGCAGTCAAGTAAAGGAGTAATGCTTGTGGTTGGACTTTTCCAATCTTCGGACATCCAACCATTTTTCGCAGAACCATAAATGGTAGGGAAATCTAATTGTTCCTCGCTTGCATCCAATTCGAACATTAAGTCGAATACTTTTTCATGAACTTCGTCAGGTGTACAATTTTCTTTGTCCACTTTATTGATCACCAACAATGGTTTTAATCCCAATGAAAGTGCTTTTTGCAAAACGAAACGTGTTTGTGGCATCGGTCCTTCAAAGGCATCCACCAAAATACACACGCCATCTGCCATGTTCAATACGCGTTCAACTTCTCCTCCAAAGTCGGCGTGACCTGGGGTATCAATGATGTTGATTTTTGTCCCTTTGTAAGTGACAGAAACATTTTTAGAGACGATGGTGATTCCACGTTCGCGTTCTAAGTCATTGTTATCCATGATCAAGTCTCCTGTTGGACGATCACGTTCATTGATCATTGTACCTGCTTCAATGATTTTATCCACCAATGTCGTTTTACCGTGGTCAACGTGAGCAATGATGGCGATATTTCTAATTTCCATAATACTATTATGCTATTTTTAGCTACTTAATTGAGATCTATTTTAAGAACGTTTACGGTCTCCACCGAATGGTTTTCTTTCTCCACGAGGACGATCACCGCCTTCACTTTTCGCACCGAATCCACCACTGCGGTTAGATCCACCTGTGCTTCCGCCTTCAGAACGACCAGCGTAACCGCCGCCACCTGATCCACCAGAGCGACCAGCGTAACCGCCTCCGCCACCTGATCCACCAGAACGACCAGCGTAACCGCCTCCGCCACCTGATCCACCAGAGCGACCACCGTAACCGCCTCCGCCTCCTGATCCACCAGAACGACCAGCATATCCGCCACCGCCTGATCCACCAGAGCGACCAGCGTAACCGCCGCCACCTGAGCGTGACTCACCGCCAAAACTTCCGCGTCCACGTCCGCCTTCGCTGCGACCTGATCCACCTTCTTTTTGAGCAGTTACTTCAATGTTCACTTGGTGTCCTTCGAAATCTGTACCATTTACATTTTTCAAAATTTTCTCTGTATGTTCTTCATCTGCCTCAAAGAATGAGTATGAAGTCAATAGGTCAATGCGTCCAACTGCCTGAGAATTCAAACCAGTAGCATCACATACGACTCTTAGAAGTGCACCTGGATTCAATCCATCGCGTTTTCCTAGGTTGACAAAGAAACGTGTTTTTCCTTCGTCACGTGAGCGGTCAGATTTACCTCCTTTATTGCGTTCACCACTACGGTCATCTCTTGCAGCAGCATTTAAATCTCCTGCACGATCGTAATAATTGATGAAGCGATTAAATTCTGTAGAAACAAAGCGTTTGATGATGTCCTCTTTCGATAAACTATCAAATGCCTCTAAAATCTGTGGCATAAACTTCGCGATGTCATCTTCTTTCACTTCTGTTGCAATGGTTTTATTGATCAATTTCATTAACTGAATTTCACAAATCTCCTCTGCGTTTGGAATTTCACCAACAGTAAACGTGGTGCGCATTTGACGTTCAATGGCTTTTATTTTTCCAATTTCACGTCCATTAATCAACACCAACGACTCACCTTTTTTACCAGCACGAGCAGTACGTCCACTTCGGTGGGTGTAATTCTCAATATCATCAGGTAAATTATAATTGATGACGTGTGTAATATTGTCAATATCCAATCCACGTGCAGCAACATCTGTTGCTACAAGGATTTGTAATTCTTTCGAACGAAAGCGATCCATCACACGGTCACGCATCGCTTGCGTCAAATCACCATGCAAAGGCTCAGCGTTGTATCCTTCACGACCTAATTTCTCCGCAACGGTTGCTGTTTCATTTTTGGTGCGACAAAAGATCAATCCGTAAATACTTGGATTAAAATCGATCAAACGTTTTATAGCTTCATAACGATCGCGTTCCTTCACCATATAATAGATGTGGTCGATGTTTTCGTTACTCTGATTTTTGTGTCCGATAGAAACTTCCAATGGATCATGCATGTATGTTTTCGCAATGCGCGCAACTTCGTTGGGCATTGTTGCGGAAAACAACCAAACATTTTTATCGACTGGTGTTGTTTCCAAAACCGCATCAATGTCCTCTTTGAATCCCATGTTCAGCATTTCATCTGCCTCATCTAGTACGACATAACGCACTTGAGATAGTTGAATGACTTTACGATTCATTAAATCAACGAGACGTCCAGGAGTAGCCACAATAATGGAGGTTCCTTTCTTAATGTCCGTGATTTGTTTTCTAATATCTGTACCTCCGTATACCGCTGTAATGCTAATGTCAAGGTATTTAGAATAAACATTTAAGTCCTTTGTAATTTGCAAACAGAGTTCGCGTGTTGGACAAATGATTAAACCTTGTGGGAGTCTGGCTTTTGTATCGATGTTATTAATTAACGGCAAACCAAACGCCGCTGTCTTTCCTGTTCCTGTCTGCGCTAGGCCGACAAAGTCGCAATCTTCCTGCATCAGGTAGGGAATTGCTTTTTCTTGGATGGGGGTCGGTGCTTCAAAACCCAATTCTGTTAACGACTTCAGCACCTCACTCCTCAATCCGAGCTCTTCAAATGTCATCTTGTTATTTTAAATTTGGGTGCAAAGATACACATAATAAAAGGATAAGTTGTTAATAAGTTGATTCTTAATGTTAAAAAACCATTAAACATCTTAAATAATAGCGTTTTAGGATTCCCTCAAGTGCTGTTTTACACGAATGATGAATTTCTAAAACAAAATAAAAACTGACTTGTATGCTGTTGATATTACTCGTATCTTGTATGCATGTTTCGCATCAAAGGATTTTTTCGTTTCTGCCTATTTGTCTTCGTATGCCTCTCTTCCGTTTTTGGGCAAAGAGTTGTGTCATTAAGACCTGATGTTTCGGTTGATTCAATCTTGAAAGTCAAACCTGGCGCTTCCAAATTAGCCCTTGACCCCATCACAAAGCACCTTTTTTATACTAGTTCCAACGGAAATATCTACGAAGTTTTTGAGGATAGTCAATCAGACTCGTTGCGTTATACTGCGAATGACCATGGATTATCGCGATTGCAGGGACTTTGCTTTTTGGACAGTACGATGTACCTCGCTGGAAATATTTGGTACAGTACCACTGGAATAGGAATGATTATGAAAGGAACATTGCAAGCCAATGGAACCAGAGTTTGGTCAAGCATTCTTGTAACAGAAGCGTATCCAACGAGTAGTTCATCGGGAGACCATGGATTTACGGGAATCAATGTGGATCCAAGCAAACAATTCCTCTTTTTTTCAGGTGGATCAAGAACCTCTTTTGGAGAAGTCATATCCAACAACGGGAATTACCCTGGAATGCGCGAGCAAGCTTTGACCAGTAAGATTTACCGAATTCCCATTGATGCAGAAAATCTTTATTGGCCAAACGACTCTACGTTTTTGATGAATAGTGGGTTTGTCTTCGCAGAAGGGACACGAAATGCCTACGATATGGCGTGGAATGCAGAGAATCATTTGTTTGCGGTGGACAATGCCGGGGAGCGAGATGATCCAGAGGAATTAAATTGGATTCAAGAAGGACAGCATTATGGATTTCCATGGAGAATCGGTGGCAATGTCAATCCACTGACGAATCCAAGTTATGACGCCAGTCAAGATCCATTGATTAATCCGAACAACGGCGCTTATTTAGCTGGACATTTTAATGCGGACCCGAACTTCCCTCCCATTCCAGCGGGCATTCAATTTACAGAACCACTTAGAAACTATGGGAATGCGGCAGATTTTTACAAGGAAGAAAATACGGGTCAAATAAAACGTGCCAGTGAGGAAGGAACATACGTTCGAACATTTACAGCACATCGTTCACCGCTCGGACTCGTGATCGATCGAGATGAACTACTCGGATCCATCTACCAAGGAAAATCGTTTGTCATGAGTTTCATGCCTGGAGGCGACAGCACAGGCTACACCCCTCTTTCTCCGTGGGGCACTCCTTGTCCCTTTGTCGATTCTTCTCGTGAATTAGTGATGATGGACCTTCAATACGATTCCTTGCTAGCAGATTACACGATACACAGCGCGAACATTGTGACTGGCTTTTATCTTCCCGTGGATGTCGAACAAGTGGGGAATTCCATGTATGTAATCGAAAATAATGGAGTCTTATGGAAACTGAACTTTCCGAACAAGTTGAATCCACCTATTTGCTATCAAGCTGGACTCATTACCTATCCAAATCCGTTTTCATCGACGTGTAACGTATATTTTCCGAATCCATCAAAACAGTTGAGGCACATTAAACTTTACCAATCCAATGGACAATTAGCCTATAAATCAACAGCATTTGATCTCGATACCTACCCGCTTTCTGTACCCAAGATGGCAGCAGGCGAATACACCCTCGTACTCGAACAAGGAACGGAAATCCTCGCGCATCAGAAGGTCATTATTTACGATTGATATTCACTTTATATCAACTTATTTCGTTCATTACACAACATGAAATAAAAAAGCAACGTTTACAAAGACTAAAATCCCTATTTTTGACCCAAATTAAAACAAACGCATGAATCTGACAGGTATCATTTCCATCTCTGGTAGACCAGGACTATTTAAAGTAATCGCACAAGGTAAAAACAGCGTGATTGTTGAATCAATGATCGACAAAAAACGTTTTCCAGCCTATGCAACTGAGAAAATTTCAACCTTAGAGGACATCAGTATTTTCACGTATGAAGAAGACGTGAAATTGACGGATGTGCTTTCGAAAATGAACGAAACATTCACGGATGATTGTCCATCGAACAAAGAGGACGTGAAAGTCTTGGGGAAATCTCTAGAGACGTTCTTGCCGAATTGGGACAAAGAAAGAGTCTATCCATCTGACGTGCGTAAAATTTTCCAATGGTATCATTTAATCAAACAAGCTGGATTATTTGAAGCTACAGCGGAAGGTGCCGAAGGTACTGAAGCGCCAGCGAAAGAAGCGAAAGTAAAAGCTGAACCAGCAAAAAAGAAAGCCGTAACTACTGCAGGTCCAGCAAAATCAGCGAAGCCAGCTAACTTGAAGAAAGCCGCACCAGTGAAA
This sequence comes from uncultured Flavobacteriales bacterium, assembly GCA_903860985.1. Classification (GTDB taxonomy): domain Bacteria; phylum Bacteroidota; class Bacteroidia; order Flavobacteriales_D; family Crocinitomicaceae; genus UBA952. The sequence goes on along the minus strand of CAIOSO010000180.1, from coordinate 1,213 downwards.
ACTGGAAGTTCTCGCGGAAAATAATTTCATTTCAACAATTACCGAATTCACCTGGTCCATCATCAGGTGAATTTTTTTGTCCAAAAATTCCATCACTATGATTATTCAAAAAAACAAACGATATTTTCTCGACGAAGACTTGAGTATTCAAGCTTGGGAGGACTTAAAACCCTATTTTGACGATTTATTGGCTAGAGATCTCCATAGTCAAGAGGAATTTGAACGTTGGTTGAGTGACCGCAGCGAATTAGACGCTGTCTTAGAAGAAGATTTAGCGTGGCGTTACATTCGTATGTCCATTGAGACAAACAACGAAGAACTCGCATCTGCCTACACGTTTTTTGTGACGAAAATTCAACCGGAGTTAGCTCCCTTGGACGATGCTTTGAATCGAAAATTCATGGACTCCCCTTTCCGACATGACTACACAGATTCCGCCCATCAAATTTACTTTAGAAGCATTGAAACGCAGGTGAATTTGTTTCAGGAGAAAAACGTTCCCATTGAGGCAGAACTCAACGAATTGGCTCAAAAATATGGAGCAATCAGTGCGGCGCAATCTATAGACTACCTTGGCGAAACGATGACCATGCAAAAAGCAAGTCAATTGTTGAAAGAGCAAGATGAAGCGGTACGTCAAACCGTATTCGATAAAATGGTGGAACGACGTCGCGTCGATACAGACTCATTAGACGAATTGTATACGCAGTTGGTCACGAAACGACATGCATTAGCCTTGAACGCTGGATTTAACAATTTCCGAGACTACAAATTTCAAGCACTCGGACGCTTTGATTACTCCAAAGAAGATTGTTTTGCGTTTCATCACGCGATTAAAACACACATTGTTCCGCTTGTAAAAGACATTCAAGCGAAAAAACTAGCGATTACCGGTGAGACGAAATTTAAACCGTGGAATACAGAAGTCGATCCAGAAGGAAAAGCGCCATTAAAACCGTTTGAAACGGGCAAAGAGCTATTAGATGGATGCATTCAGATGTTAGGAAACTTGAATCCCTATTTTGCTGACTGTTTGAAAACCATGGAAGAAATGGGTCACTTAGACCTAGATTCCAAAGCAGGCAAAGCGCCAGGCGGATACAATTATCCACTGTATGAAATTGGCGTTCCCTTTATCTTTATGAATTCCGTTGGAGCACAGCGTGATTTAGTGACGATGGTACACGAAGCTGGACATGCCGTTCATTCGTTT
>CAIOSO010000179.1 GCA_903860985.1 uncultured Flavobacteriales bacterium | reverse complement strand
TGGTTTGTGACACGTGGCACAGGAAACCGTTCCATCGACGGAAAGACGCGTGTCGAAAAACAATTTTCTTCCTAATTCGATCTTCGCATCCGACTGTGGATTATCACTGGGGGTTGGAACAACAATACCAGCATTTAAATCTAGTGGACTCTTACACTTAGTGAGGGAAAGTCCCATCAAGAGTAACAGTAAAAATGGACCGGAAAAACGAATGATTTTCATCAGAATACAAGAACTTGACGGCTTTGTTCTTTCCCTTGTTGATCAGCATATTGAATAAAATACATTCCTGGAGATAAGCCGATCCATGTGAATTGTCCTTGCTGATTGGAAAGAACTTGATTTCGCAAGATTTTACCGCTTTGGTCAAGCAAGTTCAAACTCAATTCCTTGTCCAAGTCAGTCCAAGCACATTGCAAGGCGCCTTGCATAGACGAAAACTGAAGAATATTTTTATCAATCGTCGGTACTGTGGCATTGGCCACTTGAGCGAAAACTGCTTGTGTATTCACGTTTTGCATCACCTGAATATTAACTCCTGTTTCGTCGTGAACAACACCAACAGTTGCTAAATTTATCCCATTTAACCAATGATCAATTTGACAATTGAAATTCAAATCAATTTGAGTCGATGTGGTATTGGTTTGCACCACATTAGCGAAACTCACGGATCGTTGATTGTGATCACCCAAGTTATGTAATTCAAAATACGCTTCTGGAACCTGATCGTTGTTTCCATCTGCTTTTCCACCAACAATCATGTGCATGTAGCCCGCTGCCCAACCCCAATACATAGATGGAGATTGAAAACTTAAAGCGTTGGAGGCGTCATAAACAGAAATATCTTGTGCCAAAGCGCCGGACTGCGTGTTGAAACGACTTGGAACTCCCAATAAAAAATATATTTGTTCAATGTTGGTGACATTGTGCGCACCTAAATAAATGCTGTGATTTGTATCGTCTATTAGGTAAACGGTTTGCGACAAATCCAGGACTTGTCCTCCGTCATGTGTAATGCTGATGTCAGAAAGATAATACTTCAAATAATCCAAGTAAACGTTTTGACCGTTGTTGCTCGTGTATACGACCTGAGGAATAAATGCTTGATTATTAAATACCGGATCAATGTTCAAGAAAATGTTCTTTTGTGCGAAGCCAAAAAATGGTAGCAGGAGCAAAAATGACAACTTTTTCATGTACTAAGCTTTACGAAAGATGTATAATACTTCGTTTTTCATCAAACGAAAACGCTCCATTTGTTCGGGAGTAAAATGCTTGTTCAAATCGAATTCCGTTACGGTAAATCCTGCTTTTTCCAACCATTGTGGATAGTCCTTTCCGAATAAACGGACATGATCCTTTTGCCAGAAGTGTTTTTCGCGCTCTGCCGGACTCGTTATGCTCGGATCTTCGTAGGTCGTTTCACGTGTAAAATCTTGCGGTACTTGCATGATCGCCCATCCCCCCGATTTCATCACGCGGAAAAGCTCACGCATACACTGCAAAGGGTCATCGACATGTTCCATGACATGATTGCAAAAAACCACATCAAAACGATTGTCTTCTAAGGGAATCTGATGCAAGTCGAAGTGAATATCTGC
>CAIOSO010000178.1 GCA_903860985.1 uncultured Flavobacteriales bacterium | reverse complement strand
GGAACAGCGATACAGTTTGTGTTATAAGAAACCAATACTGTTGCTGTAGCAGCGGCTGTTCCACCACAAGACTGTATGTTACAACGGTAATACGTTGTAGCCGTCATGTTTTGAACACTTGTAGCTGCTGTAGCACCGGTAATATTTGTCCATGGTCCAGATGCAGCTGGTGCACTTTGCCATTGGTAAGTCAATCCGTCTATAATTCCCGTGTAGTTGTTAGAAAGCGTAAATGGTTCACCTGGACAAACAAGCGCATTAGAAGTTAATGCGTTTACTCCTGATGGAGCAACAACACCTAATACAGCCATTGTTACTTGTGCAGAACCTGGCGCATTCGAACATCCAGTTGTTTGGTTCGTGTAAGAAATCGAGTAGTTCGTCGTTACTGTTGGCGCAACGTTCAAACTAAAGATATTCGTTCCACTTGCCACAACAATTGGTGTTCCACCCGCTGTTGCCGTCCAAACCGTTGAGTAATTCGCTGGTGGCGTGAATCTCCAAGCTTGTGGAGACGCTGCAGGAATTGTTGCTGTTTGTGCAGACCAGTAATTAGGTGTATTTGAAGGACAGTTCGGCGCCGCAGCTCCAACTGTTCCTGTCGCGTTATTCACACCGATAGATTTTGAATTCGTTGACATGATTTCAATACCTTGAATGTCAACAACTCCAATCGTTTCGTATAAAACAGCTTTTACTTTTACGTTATTGGCTGCATTTCCAAATTGACTCGCAAAATACTCGATGATAAATCGTCTATTTGGAGCAAATCCATCTGTCCAGTAACGCACGTAGTTATTTGCATTGTATTCCACAAGGTCATTTGCACAAATGTAAATTGCACCTAGTGGATCCACTGTATTTGGTAAAGCACCAATCGTAAAGTCTCCTAAAGCTGTTGCATTGTAGGCTCCAAACTGAAGAACACCATTTGTTCCAACGTTAAGTGTGTTGTAGGTTGTTCCAAAGAAATTATAGTTAAATCCAATTGGAATTCCGCTCCAACCTCCATCATCCAATGAACCAGAAGCTAGTGCCACTTGTGCCAATCCTGTGTTAGCCAAGTAGGTTGCATTCGAAGGAGCTGGATAATTCACATATGGTGTACAAATCGCGGAGAAGTTTCCACTACTTAAACCAGAGTTAATTACTGCCGAAGTTCCCGGACAAACTCCAGAAGCAGAAGTCGTCACGGTCGCAGATGGCAATGGATATACACCTAAGGAGAAGTTTCCTACAGAAGCACAACCTGCATTTCCGTTGTACGATGCAATCGATACTTGGAAGTTTGACGTTGCTGTAATGCTCACGTTTGCAGTTGCTCCGTTTGGAGTCAATGTTGCCGTTGTTGGACTTAAGTTAGACCAAGTAAATGAAGCATTCGCTCCTGCGTTGGTTGTTGCCGTTAAAACAGCAGATCCACCTGATCCACAGAAGTTAGATACGTTCGAGGTTACGTTAATGAAAGGTAATCCTACAGAAATGGTTTGTGTCAATGCACAACCCGCTACGTTTGTACCAATCACGGTATACGTTCCTTGCGTACCTGCTGGAATTGTTGAGGTAACCGTTTGACCAGTCGCAGCACTTAAAGAAGTTGCTGGAGACCAAGCGTAGGTAATTCCTGAATTAGAAGCAGTAATCGTTTGAGCACCGGTGTAATTATCACACCAGATACCATTGTTACTTGCTGATAAGGTAAATGCCGGAGTTTGGAAAATAGTCACTGTTGCAACAGATGTGTATGTTGTCACTGTCGGACAAATTACTTGTAAGCGGTATTGCGTATTTTGAGAAGCCGAAGTTGTAAGATCAATATAAGCAATCATAAGTGTTCCAACATTTGACCAAGTCGCACCATTGTTTGTTGATGCTTGCCATTGGTATTGAAATCCTCCACCTGCATTTGGCAAGCCTGCCGCCATAACTGTGAAGTTCGTTCCTGAACAGATATTGGCAGTTGCTGAACCATTAATTAAAGCCGAACCAATGTTAACCGCTCCATTTGAAGCTAAACCAATGGTTGCTGAAGTCTCACATCCGTTTGTTACACCTGCGTAACGAACTTTTGTTTGGTACATTCCGATTGGAACTGGAATAGGATTTTGCATGGTCCATGTTGCACCATTATCAATAGAATATTCATACAAATTGTAGTGAATATCTAAGTTATCGATGTAGTGTCCTTCATAAAGTCCACCCGTACGAGCCGTAAACGCATGTTTCCAAGTACTCTTATCCGCTGCAAGGTAACCAGTACCTAATGCAACGTTGTTCACTACTTGTACACCATTTTGCCACATAGATACTTGACCCGTTGCATTAATTTTGATGGTAACGTGAGTGGATGTAACTGTACCCGCAAGCCCAGATGCAGCCCAAGCGGTATTATTTGAATAGTAAAGTACACCAGGACAAGAAGATCCTTGGTGTAGGCTTGTAGAGTTATACATTAAGTATACTCCTGGAGAGTTACCTACAGAGGTATTCGGACCAGAAGCCGCAGCACCATTTGCTACTGGACATCCACCTGTATTTGAATAGGCATCAAATGCCAATTTCAATCCTGTACCTGATCCATTTTCTGGACAAAGTGTTGAAACACCGGTTGCAGGAGCAGCACCTAAAGCTGTTTGAACCGCAGTTGCATCTGGCAGAGCCACTACATCTGGACCATAGCTATAGCTAAATCCATCTGCTGCTGCAACACCTGCAGAAATCGTTACGAAATCAAAGTCAATTTGGAAGTCGTTCGAAGCAATTCCCGTATTATTTGGAATCACTACCCCACCATTTTTACTTCCAACTGGAGAAGTCAACTGCATTCGTCCGTTTACACTTGGATTGAAGTCATTCCCCGCAGAAATTGTTCCTGTTGGCAATGTATTTGTACCAAAATCACTTAAGAACACTGTTCCTGAACCTTGAACGTTGAATACGATTTGTCCGTTTGTACCACAAGTAATAGGCGCCACAAAGTTTGCGGTCGCATTTGGAGAAGTATAAATGGTTACTAAAGAAGAAGTATTGTCTGACCAACAACCACTTGCATTTTGCGCACGTACGTAATAGGTATTTGTTGTTGCTGCCGTAAAGGCTGCAGTCGCATTATTTGTTGTGGAGAATCCAGCTGAGTTCGTTCCTTGCCAATAGTAATTGATTCCTGAAGGAGCTGCACCCATTGTCAAATTGGCACTTGGACAACTTGGTGTGCTCACAATGATTGCCGTTGGAGGAGTTACTGTTGGGAAGGATGTGATGGTAATTGAACTCGCTAATCCCCATACATTATATAAGGTATTCACCGCACGTAAATAATACGTTCCATTTCCGTAAACCACATAAGAAGCAACACCATTAGCGGTACTTGTTCCAGTAGCACTTGTTTGCCAGTAATAAGAAACGTTAGCAGGTGCTGCAACAGAAGCTGTTAATGTTACACCCGCCGCACATGAAGAAAACGCTGTGGCATTAATCGGAGGTGCTGCCGGAGGAGCAACAATCGTAATTTTGTAATCTTTCGTTTCACCGTATAGGGTTGTCGTACATGGATCCGCTGAAGTTAAGGCATATCCATAGTAGTTTGTGCGCACGCGCATATTCACCAATCCAACACTTGCATTGGCAGGAACAAGGACTGATGCAGTTCCTGTCCAAGCAACTCCAGCTGAGTTACTCAAAGGATTCACTGCCACGTACTCCGTTGTTTCATAGATGTAGTTATTGTTCCAGTCAAACCAAACACCAACGATATCATAGTAGTAACTTGAAATCGAAAGGTTTTGAGTCGTCCCCGCAACTACAGAGGTCGTAGCAACTGTTGTTGGATAACTTGCATACCAAGGGGCCGTTAAAGCTCCAGAAGTATGATTCATTGTTCCGAAGGAGACATTGGTAATTACACCATAAAACGCACCAGAATTTCCATATGTAGAAGTTGGAATACATGCGCTTTGCGTAATCTGAATAGGAACAGAAGTTGTACTTCCACTTGCCGAACAGGTTACGATACATTGATACCATGCCGGAGTTGCAAATGCGAACGAGTATGTCGCCGAAGTTGCACCGGTAATATTCGTCCAAGGTCCTGTTGAAGAGCTAGCAGTTTGCCATTGGTAAGTAACACCTGTTCCAATTGTCGGAGTTTGCAATCCTAATACAATTGTTGTTCCAATAGGAGCGGAATTTAAATTTGCTACAGTATTACCTGGATTAGGCATTCCTGAACATGGTGGTGGAACTAAAACCGTTAATTTGTAATCTTCATACTCTCCATAAGTCGCTGGTCCACACGAACCAACTGAACCAATGTAACTATTTGCCACGCGCATGCGGTAATCACCTGGCGTTTGACTACCTCCAATAGGTACAGTGACGGACGCATTCGCTACATATCCCGCACTGATAAAAATGGTTTCACCGGCGTCCAAGAAATCGAAGTCATTGTTCCAGTCAACCCATACATGGAAATAATCCGAAGAATAAATGGAATTCATATTCACCACAAAACTCATTCCTGGATATTGAGAAACGGTTTGTGTATTATAGTAGTTACCATATCCACCAGGACTCGCTCCTGTCGTGGCAATGTTTGAAATACCACCTGTTGAATTGGTATTTGTTAGATAGTATGTAGTTGAACCCGAAGGAATACAAGGACCCAAATTAATTTGTATTGGATTTGAGGTTCCTGCATTTACACCACAATAGACCACACATCTAAACCATGTAGCGGCGTTAATTGTTGGAGTGTAAGAACTCGAACTTGTTCCAACATTAGTCCAGGGACCCGTTGAAGAAGGTGCACTTTGCCATTGATAGACTACGTTATTTCCTGGAGTAGAATTTTGAAGTGTAAGGTTTGTTGTATTTCCTGGAGGAACTGCAAGCACAGAGGCATTCGTATTTCCGGGTGTTGGAGTACCAGAACAAGGTGTATTAGAAATCATCGTGAACTGAACTTGAGCTCTAGCCGTAGTAGAAGAATAATTTGCTGTTGGCGGAGCAGCTGGACTCGGATTGGTGACATCACTATAATACAATAAACCTCTAGGACCAGCAGCGGCAGTAGCTGCAAATGAGTACCACGCTTGTGTACACGTATAACTAGGTGTATTCTCATCAACGGCAACCACTAAATTACCTCCCGTCCATGTAATCGGAGTGGCTAAGGTAATCGTCATCCAACCATTAGCGGTCAATGTAGGGATATTACCTGTCCAAACTTGCGTTAACGAAGCTAGCGGAACCCAACCAGCTGTTCCGGTAAAGTTGTTTAACCCAGTATTCCCTATATAAATTGTCCAATTCAGGAAATTAGCCGTGGCATATGCCGTTGCCCCTACCTTAAAAGCAATTGTTGTGATGTTACTACCAGCAGTACCACCAGCTGCAGAAATTTCCGCGGCAGTATATATCTGTTGACTGTAGTTGTAACCATAACAACTATAAATTGGAAAATAAGACTGTGTTGTAGCCCCAGAACCGATAGTAACGGTTTGAGAGTTGACAAAATGTGATGTCACTAAAAAACCACAAAATACAAGAAACTTAATCATCGCTTTTGAGGAGTTGCGTAGACTCATTTTAATTGGAGAATAGTATTGTTCCATAACTTTATTTAATTTGGTACAGATATAATTTTGGTTGATAAATTTACATACTAAAAAAGTCAAACTCAAATTTGTTGAAAACATTTGCTCGTCCAATGAATATTTATATCATTCTAATGATTATTTACACATTTTCATCGAATATTTAATAATTCCTTAAAAAGATGCTAACAATTGATTCTTTTATAATTTTACTCAAGAAAAAACATTCTTTTGAAACGTATAGGCTTACTTTCTGACACTCACGGATTTATCGATCCAAAAATCAAAAAACATTTCGCAAACGTCGATGAAATCTGGCATGCGGGAGATATTGGCACGCTGGAAGCACTGGACGAATTACGTGCGTTTAAGCCTACGAGAGCCGTCTGGGGCAATATTGATGATCACATCATACGCAGGGACACCGAAGAATTTCTGAGATTTCAAGTGGAAGGAGTTTCGGTGTTGATGACACACATTGCTGGACGTCCAGGTAAATACGCGAATCCAGCTTACGCTGAATTAATGAAGAATGGTGCGCCGAAATTGTTCATTTGTGGACATTCACATATCACCTTGGTTCAAATGGACCCGAAATTCAATATGTTGTGGATGAATCCAGGTGCATGTGGCTACAAAGGCTTTCATAAAGTCAAAACGATTTTACGTTTTTGCATCACCGATGACCGGATTCACGACCTCGAATTAATCGAACTTGGTCCACGGGCATAATAGCCCATACGCATCGACTATATCCATTTAAATTCGGTTCTGTCCACCCCTTTATTTTGCGTTGCGTTTATTTATTTCTACTTTCGAATAGACCTAACTACTTCAACATGAAAAAAATTCTCGTTTTTGGCGCTTTGTTTTTAACAAGCTTTATCCACGCACAAATCTGCAACATCGACTTTAGTCAGACGGTAACTGGCATTTACCCGGACACCTTACCAAGCGGAAATGTTGGACAAACCTATGGGACAGATATCACCTTTGTGATGCCACTCGATACCATGGGCTATGATTTTACCAATTTTCACATTTTATCCGTTTCGCTTCCTGTTGGACTTTCCTGGCAATGCAATAATTCGGCGAATAACTGTGACTATAATCCACAAGTGAGTCAGCATGGCTGTGTCCATATCAGTGGCACTCCCCTACTCGCCGGACAATACACGATCGATGTGACGGTCATCGCGGATTTGACCATCGTTCAAGGATACCCATTCACCTTTCAAATCTACATGGAAGTTCTGCCAAGTACCGCAAGTGTTTCCAACAATGGATTCGACATGATTGGATCATCGGGATGTGCACCGATTACGGTGAATTTCACGAACAACAATCCGGGCATGTTATCCTATTTATGGAACTTTGGGAATGGGAATATATCGCTGAGTGAAAATCCAGCTCCGCAAGTCTATACAACGCCTGGAGATTACCTTGTTCAGTATACCGCGTGGAATAACTTGGACACTACGAATGTCTATACCTTAACGAATGTGCACATCAACAGCATGAGCAACTACGGAAATTCCTTCCCGTCCTATGAAAGCGCCGATGCGTATTTTAAATTATTTCAAAATGGCACCTTGATCTATCAATCGAACATCATTGGCGACCAGAATCCACCGGTCGAATGGACGACTAGCATTAATTTAAATCCAGCCAACACCTATGTATTTGAAATTTGGGAAGCAGACGCAAGTTACGGTGAACCTTTACTTGGTGCTGATGACTTTATGGGAAGTCACACCGCGAACATCAATGGATGCAGTGGCTGCGGAGCAGGGACCTCGAATTTCAATTACACCATTAATCACCAAGTCATTTACCCAAGTCCAACCGTCCTTGCCCAGGACACGATTCACGTTTATGGATACCCACCTACTCCTATCATCAGTTACGATCAAGCGAGTCACACGATTAGCACACCTGATTTAGGTTACGCATATCAGTGGTATTTCAACGGGAGTCCGATCGGAGGTGCAACCAATGCAACGCATGTCGTTTACTTAAGTGGAATTTATGATGTGGTAGCGATTAATCCTACCAGTTGCGTCAGTTTCTCAGATACCTTAACGGCAGTCTATTGCAATCCGTTTGTGAGTCCAAGTATTTCACTTAATTCCGCAAACGATTTGGTTTTAGCCAATTATCCTGCATCTTCCACCATTGAATGGTTCGTGGATGGCGTGTTGATTCAAAACCAACAAAACGATACGCTGAGTCCACCAACAAATGGAACATACAGCGTTCTCATCACTGATCCATTCGGCTGTAGCTACGAAACAAGCGATTTCCAGCTGGCGCTTTCCATCGATGAGTATGCAAGCGGGAATTGGATGATTTATCCCAATCCAGTGAAGGATGTACTGACGATTCAAGTCGAAGAACAGCTGCTTGGTGCGACGTTTGAACTTTTAGATGTCAGTGGTCGTTCACTTTATTCATCGATAATTGACAAGTCAACAACGCTCATTGATGTGAGTTCCTTTCCAATTGGAGCCTATTTTCTGTGTGTCAACAATAATGGACTGAAACAGATGAAGAAGTTGGTTAAGGAGTAATGTGCTAATTTGCCAATGTGCTAATGTGCTAATGTGAATAAATGAAAAAAGCTCGTTTCAGTGCATACCGAAACGAGCTTTAAAGGAGTTATCTTCTAATTAATCTTCTGGATCTACGATCAATTTTTTCGTTCGTGCGCGAAATTTATCTTGAATGCGGTCCACGGTGTAATACATCATCGGTACGACAATGATCGTCAAGAACATGGAACTTGTTAGTCCACCAATCAGAATCCACGCGAGTCCGTTTTTCCACTCTGCTCCAGAACCTGTTGCTGTGGCGATTGGAATCATTCCGACAACCATGGCAATCGTAGTCATCAAGATTGGCCGCATACGTTCTTGCACTGATTCCAAAAGCGCGTTATAGGTCGACATGCCTTTTTCCTTCAAGTGATTGGTGAAATCGACAATCAAAATCGCATTCTTGGCGACGAGTCCGAGCAGCATGAGCATTCCCAACATCGTAAAGATTCCCATATTCGATGAGCTTAAGGCTAAAGCTAAAATCGCTCCAATCAAGGAAACCAAAATCGAGAATAGCACAACAAATGGATAAACGAAGTTATCATACAATACGACCATGATTAAGTAAACGAGGATCAATCCGATACCCATGGCCATTCCTAGCGCTCCCATCGATTCTTTTTGACGCTTAATCTCTCCACCCCAAGTCAAACGAACGTTTTTATCCAACGGATTTTTCTCTAGATACTTATCAATTTCAGCGGAAACATTTCCTGCTGCCGTACCAAGTACCCAACAACGAAGTGTGGTATTCGGAATACGATTCTTGCGTTCCAGGGTACCAAAGCCATTTTCTACGGAAACCTCGGCAAATTCTCCCAATTGCACTTGTTTGCCATCCGAAGTATTGAAGGTCATATTTTTTATGTCTTCGATATTTTTCCGATCAAATGCATCCACCATCACACGGATGTCGTATTCATGTCCTTTTTCGTCAAATTGGTTATCATCATTACCCGTCAATGCATTTTGAAGTTGCATTCCAACCAGTGCGATTGGCAATCCGAGTTGTCCCATTTTCTCACGGTCCAGTTCGATACGCACTTCCGGGGTGACATCATCTGTTGATATTGCTGGATCTTTTGCACCTTTAATCTTAAATAATTGCGTTTTCAACCTTCTCGCTTCTCTAATCAGTAGTTCATTATCGTCTGATGAAAGGAACATTTCAATTGGTGCCTCTTCCGATTCAACCATACCCATGTTTAGGGCCTTTACTTCGACACCAGCATGTTTTGATTTTATTCGCTTGCTGATTTCATCCATGTATTTAATGGTTGGAAATCTTTTCTGCATCCCGGTTTTCATTTTCACCGTAATTTCGGAACGATTTTCAGACCCAAAAGAAGTTGCTCCCATTCCGGAACTAGGTCCACCAACATTCGCAAACACTGTTTCAATTACATCCTTTTGTGCCAATAAGAATTGCTCGATTTCCAATGTAATGGCATTGTTTTCTTCGAAGGTTGTGCTCTTATCGTATTTTAATTTGACCATGAATTTTCCTTGATCACCTTGCGCAACAAATTCTTGTCCAACGATCCCAAGTCCCATTGTAGCGAAACTTGCCACAAAAAGACCAATTATCACTCCAGCCATGATTAACTTATGTTTTAAGGACCAAGCCACCAATTTCACATATTGATTCGTGAAAATAGTAACTCGTCGTTCAAACCAGAGTAAAAACGCTTGAAATGGATTTTTGGGATTTAATGTTACTTCTTGGGCAAAGCGTGAAGCCAACCATGGTGTTAGGGTAAAGCATACAAACAAGGACATTAAGGTAGACACAACGACTACAATGGAGAATTGATGAAGGATGTCTGAAATCGTTCCTTCAATGAAAACGACAGGCGAAAAGACCACAACATCTACCAAAGTAATTGCCAAGGCTGTAAATCCGATTTCATTTCGTCCATCAAGTGCAGCTTGACGACGTTTTTTTCCCATTTGTAAGTGTCGGTAAATGTTCTCCAGTACAACGATTGAGTCGTCAACGAGAATTCCAATCACTAGTGACATCGCCAACAAGGTCATCAAATTCAAGGTGTATCCCATGAGATACATGGCTATAAAAGTCGCAATCAAAGAAGCTGGAATTGAAACCAAAACAATAAAGGCATTTCGAATGCTGTGTAAGAATAGGAGCATCACAGCAGCAACTAATAGAACAGCTAATTCCAAATCATGAATAACGGCATTTACTGACTCGACTGTTGGACGAGAAGTATCGGTCGCCACGGTAAATTTTAATCCTTCTTTCTTATATTTTTCCTCTAGCACTTTAAACCGTTCCTTCGTCGCAACGGACATATCCACCGCGTTCGCGTCACTCTGTTTTTTGATGCGCAGTCCGATCCCATTCACCCCATTCAATCGAGAAACAGCCAAGTGATCTTCCGTGGCATCAAGTACCTCGGCAACATCTTTCAATTTCACACTTGAAATGCCTTTCGAAAAGAGAATCAAGTTTTCGATATCAGAAATTTTTGAATATTTACCAGCCAAACGAACCGTCATTTGCTCGCCTTCACCTTTTACTTTTCCAGTAGGGAATTCCACATTGGATGAAGCAATAGCTTGATTGACATTGGTCAATGTTAAACCGTAACGCTTCAACTTATCTTTATCCACATTGATTCTAAACGATCTGCGCTCACCACCAATCACTTGCACTTCAGCAACACCTTTCGTTTGCTTGATTTGCGGAAGGATTTGGTCATCCATTAATTCCATCAATGAACGTTCATCCATATGAGACGCAACCGCACTTACTTGAAGAACGGGAGAAGCATTCGGCTCAATTTTCGCTACGACCGGCGTTTTAGCTCCTTCCGGTAAATTATTAAGTACATTATTGATTTTGCGTTGCGCATCCTCTAAGGATTTATCAATGTCCGCCGATGCTTTAAATTCCAACAACATCAGTGAAGCGTTGTCCAATGAAAAAGCTGTGACTTCATTGATGTTTTCCAAACCACTTAAGGCATCTTCCAACGGTTTGGATACCTGTGTCTCCACCGTTGCCGGAGAAGCACCTGGATATGTTGTAGTCACCGTTAATAAAGGCGGAGAAAAATCAGGTAATAACTCGTAAGACAGTTGATTGTAACTGATGAGTCCCCCACCAATTAAAATGGTGAATATTACAATGATAAACGATGGACGTTTTATCGAAAGTTCTGTGAGTGTCATGGAGGCTTATTTAGCTAGTTTAACGTTGGAGTTATTTTCTAAATTCACTTGTCCTTTCACGACAATCACATCGTTTTTCGTCAAGCCAGAAACGACCTCTATGAACTCCCCGTCCGATGTCCCTGCAGTAAACGAAATCAACATTGACTTTCCATTTCGAACCACGTACACTTGTGGGTTTTTCGAAGAACCAACCAGGGCTTTTCGAGAAACAGCAAGTGCTGTAACACTCGTAGAATTTGCCAAAGAAACAGAGCCATACATTCCTGCCATGATTCGATTCTTTGCACTGTTTTGAATGGTTGTTTGAATTTTAAAATTGTGAGAAGCGTCTGCTTGAACAGCGATCATGCTCACACTTCCTTTAAATTCTTCCGATTCATATACATCCGCATTCGCAATCACTTGTTGTCCTTTTTTAAACTTCATCACATCGCGCTCGGGAACAGAAATGGTCAATTTTAGCGCAGAAATATCTGTTAATTCAACAATGGGAGATCCCGGCATCACCATGGAACCTAAATCCACAAGCTTTTTGGTAACAACGCCACTAAACGGCGCCAGAATCGCTGTGCTTTTTAATTGTTTTTGTAGTTGTTTCAATTGAACCTCTGCGGACTTCAATGCTAATTCCATTTTTTCTGCTTCAATGGCAGAAATCGCTTGGTCTTTACGTAAGTTCGAAAAGCGGTTATTGTCGTTTTTCAATTGAGCAATGTTTAACTTCGCATTTTCAATTTGCAATTGAACCATTTCATTGTCCAATTTAGCCAACACTTGTCCCTTCGTTACAAAATCACCTTCTTTCACGCTTAATTCAATCAGTTTTCCAGATGCATCAGAAGCGACATTGTTTTGATGATTTGCTTCGAATGTACCTAGAAAGCTCATGGAGCGTTCAAACGTATGAGTTAATGGATGCTCTCCTTCTACCAAAATGGATTGTTTAGCATCGTAAATAAAGATTTTTTCTTCTGCAGCTTTTTTGTTAGACAGTAACTTCATGACCAAAAGGGCAATGACGACTGTTGCAACTACTGCGATGGAGATGATTCGTTTCATTTTTCTTATTTTATGTTTCCGATTGATTTTAAATATTCTAGTTCTGCTTGACGTAATTGAATGTACGCTGACACCACGTTGGACTGTGCCTGTTCTAAGCCCGTTTGTGCCATGATTAAGTCGTTTGAGCTAATCATTCCTTCTTTGAACTTTACGTTGGCGTTCGCATGGACATTTTCTGCCAAACGAAGTTGTTCTTTGCTAAGTTCCAAAGATTCCGCTTTCACGGTAATTTGTCGTTTACTATTATTGATGGCATAATCCAATTGCTGATTGAGTAATTCGTATTGGTTATTGATTTTCTCCAAATTGAATTGATTGACTTTCGCTTTATTAACTCGTTCCATTCCGGAGAACAAATTCCAGTCCATGCGAAGTCCAACATACGCCCCAGGAATTCCTATGCGCAAATTATCCGCTGGTTTCAGGTTGATGTTGTAGTTGTACATCCCATAAAAATTCAAATTTGGCAAGTAGCTCATACGAATTCCTTTACCTTCCTCCTCATTCATTTTACGTTGAGATTCCACTAAATTTAATGGCAATAAATTAGGGGTATTTACTTCTTTCAAAATGGTTTTTTGCACCAAAACGTCTTTCGACAATTGCAGGGTTGCATTCGCAGGAATACCAGTCAGTATTTTCAATAAATATTCGAGTTGATCTTTTGTCGCGAGTAAATTTGATTTCGCATTGATTAAACTTAATTCATTGATTTTAATTTTGTCCACTTCCGTTGGAATGATGAGTCCTTGCGCAAGTGTCGCCTCCATGTTTTTCAAAATACTTCTCGTATGAATTATATTGGCATCGATGAAACTTAATTGCTGGTAGATTCCTTGCAACACAAAGAAGGTATTGGAAACTTGATAACGAACTTCTTGAATGGCCATGTCTCGTTGTGTGCCTACTACTTCCGCATTGATTTTTAATGCCGCCAAGCCATAATTGAGTTGAGAGTTAAACAAAATTTGTGTTAACTGTAGGTTGTTTGACAAAATATACGGGACACCGAATTTCACCGTGTTGTATACTCCCACAGGGCCTCCAAAAGCCGATGCGGGTATGATTTGACCAGGAATAACAGCGTTGTATTTGTAATCCGCGTTAAAATTCAACTGTGGCATTCGTGAAGCAAGGTATGCTTCACGTTGACGTTCATTGATTAACACATCCAAATTCGCATTTCGGATTTGAAGATTGGCTGTATCAGCCATACGGAGACAGGTTGGTAAATCGAGTACTTGTGCCTGTGAAGAATTCAGTTCAACAAGTATCAAAAATAGTCCAGCGAGATAAAGAGATTTACGCATGTTGATTGGTATTAGGGAATAAATAATTGATTAACATTTCTTTGACGATTTCTTGGTGTGCGATTAAAAGATTTTCGTGTTCCTCTTCCGAGATTTGATAGATGCCCGAAATCAGTTTTTTACTCATAATTGGGAAATGACAATTCGACATAAACAACAGGGTAACATTGATCATGTTCACTTTGCGCATTTTTCCTTCCGCTTGTGCTTTTTCACATTGCTCAAAGATCCCTGTTTGATACAAACGTCCAAGGAAACTTGATAGGTCCATTTCTGTATCGGATTCTTGATTCAGTCCAGCGTGAATGAATAAAGGAAATTCGGGATATTTTTTCAAAAACTCGAATTCTTTATCGATGATCAAACGCGTTTTATCTTCTAGGGACATGTCTTGATGAAAAACCTCCACCATTCCATCGATCAAATCAGATAGGGCGGCCTCTAAAATGAGTTCGAATAACTTCCCTTTGGAACGGAAGTAATAATTCAGCAAAGCCACATTGATTCCAACTGATTTTGCGATTTCTCGCGTGGTACAACCAGAGAATCCTTTCGTCATGAACACCTTACGTGCTGCATCCTTTATTTTCTCTTCCGTACTCAGGTTATTTATCATGAATTGATCTTTCGCGCTGCAAATTTAAGCACTTATTTTAAACAAGCGCTTAATTTTTCAAAAATAATTAAACGCTTGTTTAATTATTTTTTATTTTGACATAAAAAAAGGCCTGTGTAAACACAGACCTTAAATAAATCAGAGCGTATTTTTACAGATTACAAACCGTTCGCAGCTTTGCGTAGCGTTAAATCCAAGAACAATTCGTCCATTTTTTCTTTTTGTTTTTTGTCGCGGTTAGACAAATCCAATTGACCAACACTTTTCAATGCTGATTCCGCATCCACTGTGTTTCTCATCGCGAAATAACACTCGATCAAATCAAAGTAAACTGCTACCGTTACATCTTTATCGATGCGTGCTTTTTTGTCGTAGATATCCGATTCTGTTAAAATCACTTTGAATGCATCGATAGCCGCTGTTAACTTTTGTTTCGCCATTGCTTCGTTTGTCGTCAACGTTTTTAATCCAATCGTTGCGTTGTTGTATGCTTCCATCACGTCTGCGTGCGCATCGTTTTTCGATTTCACATAGTCCAAAGAAGTCACACGTGTCGTCACTTCATAACCAATACGGTCGTTTACCAAATGATTGATAAACTTCAAGTTTTCCTTTAATAAGTTCTCTTCTGTGGATTTAACCAACATAGAGAAATCAGAGGACGGTGCCGTTTTAGAGGAAGTTGATTTGTACGTTTTAAACGCTGAAAGTTCAGCTGGAGCAACATAGAAAATTTCTTGGTTATTCATTCCCGCAACACGAACAGACATTGGCATTCGGTACGTGAATTCGATCCAATAATAAGTCACTTTGTACGTTGTTCTCACACCATCTTTCACTGAAACCTCATCTTTCGCTTCAGACTTGATTGTTGGTTGAGAGTGTTCGTAACCTTCAATATTTACGGAGTAAGAAAGTGCATTAACCTGTGCTTTCGTAAATCCATCCAACACTAAATAAGTCGCAGCTAACGAAGGATAATCGTAACTAGATTTCAATACTGGCTGAGAAATCGTTCGACGGTAAGGTTGCGCAACGTAATCCTTAACGGGTTTCGTATTTTCGTTCAATAACTGTTTTTCAATGACTTTAGTTGCCACAGATTTCGCATTATACACTTCCATTTCTTTCGCAAACTTATCATCTGCAGCTTTTACTTTCGCAGGATAATCAGCCAATTCACGTTGGTAATCAGCTTCCGCTCGTGCTTTGTCCGCTTCGAATTCCGCCAATAACTTCGCATTTGCAGCTTCTGAAGATGAAGTCATTGTCGAATAGTAATTCTCCACTTTTGGTTGAAGAGGATTCGTTGGCAATTTAACATACGTGTACGTAATGTCTTCTGATTTTACGTTTTGTCCAAATGCTAATCCGACAATCGATACAAGAATAAAGGATAATGCTAATTTCATGCGTTTGATTTTTTTTTTGTTATTTATATATTTTGCGATTTTATGACGTTGTATTATTTCAAAAGATGCCTTTGACTAAAAAAAATTAATTCCTTTTTCTTTTCGGCTTGCCGTATTTATCCATCATGGCTTTTTTATGGTCGTAACGGACATTTACTTTTTTATTTTTTGCTTTCTTTTCATGGAATGACGCACCTACTTCGCGCTTAGCAAGTTTGAGTAATTTTCCAGGAATTTGAGTAAGCGGTTTTTCGAATTCCAATAACTCGTCCGTCATTTCTACTTCGCTTGGCACCTCCGTGAATGGAAGTTGCTGCTGCATCAAGGACTCAATTTTGGACAAGGCATCAGCATCTTTCTCACTGACAAATGTAATGGCTACTCCGTTTTTGTCTGCACGACCTGTTCTACCGATTCGGTGAATGTAATTTTCTGGGATTTCCGGAATATCAAAGTTGATTACGTGGGTAACATCCGTTACATCAATACCACGCGCAATCAAATCAGTAGCAATTAAAACCCTGAAAACACCTGTTTGGAAATTTTGAACACTGTTAAAACGGAAGTTTTGTGCTTTGTTCGAGTGAATGACTCCAACGCTGTTTAGCAAGGAACTTTCCATCTCTTCGAACAACATATCCGCCAAAACTCTTGACTGGACAAACACCAATACTTTAGATGAATCAGCTGTATTCTCTAATAAATAATGAAGCAACTGAACTTTGGACAAAAAGTTAGGAACGCTGTATCCAATTTGATCAATCTGCGCAAGGGCAGTTCCTGATCGTGCAGCTTCCACTCGAACGGGAACCGTAAAGTTCGCTTCGAGGAAATCAGATACTTCTTCAGATAAAGTAGCAGAGAACACCATGTTTTGACGTTTCACTGGTAAGAATTCAAAGATGCGCAACAACTGAGCACGGAAACCTAAACTCAAGGTTTCATCCACCTCATCAATGACAACTTTCTTCGCATGTTTCAATTGCAAGGAACCATTTGCGGCTAAATCGAGAATTCTACCTGGAGTTCCTACAAGGACATCTAAGCCCTGTAAGACCATCGCTGCTTGCGTATTCATGTTCGTTCCTCCATAAACACCACCAACGGCAACATTCATGTATGGAGTCAATTTTTCTACTTCGCGAACTACTTGAGCAACTAACTCACGCGTTGGAACGATGATCAAAATTTGTGGATGAGGATCTTTCGAGAATTTCCACATACATAGACAGGGAAGAATGTATGCTAAGGTCTTTCCTGTTCCGGTTTGCGCAATTCCTATCGTATCTTTTCCAGACATCATCACATTGAAACTTGCTGCTTGAATGGTTGTTGGCGTTTCATAGCCCAAATCATCTAGTGCATTCCAAAGTGGTTTCTTTAAGTTTAAGTCACGAAAAGTCATGGGGAAAAATTTTGCGCAAAGTTACGGAAAGAAATGAAGCGAATCATGATCAGCTACTTTTCCTTATTGCTATTCTGAATAATCTTGAAAAATTGAATCCAATAAAACATCTAAATTGTAGAATTCTATTTTTCTACTCACTTTTCGACCACCTTCGTTTTGAACTGTCAAGGAATCCTTGACAGTTGAATCCTTATCTAATTCGTTCTCCTTGAGGTAGTTATTAATGTGCAAACTAATATTTTGCTTCGTTTGTTTAAATAAACTGGACATTTGTTGTTGGGACAACCAAACAGTGTCGTCCTCAATTTTCACTTCAATGGATTCGTTCAATGTATCGGATTGATACAACATCAATTCGTTCTTCATGGCCTTAAGAGGATGGGGTTCTTAAAGCTAACGCGATTTTCGGTACATTATTTTACGAATTAAGGATTGTGGCAAAGACTCCAAACCTGAGTAAAACAATCTTTTTATTTAAGTGAGTTATATTTTTCTAATGCCTGGCATCTCGATAAGTTTCATGAGCAAATGTAAAATTTCACGATTAGCCCTGAATTTGCTTACTTTTAGAAAAATTAATGACATGAAAATCAAGCTATTCCTTACCTTTTTGTTGGCAACTTTGTCCATGCACGCGCAATGGACTCCCCTCACCGATGTCAATACCGAAGTGGCAACTTCGAACACAGACGACATGAAAGTCCTCGGGACAGTCAATGGAAAAACGGTTTCTGTTTTTTGGAAAGTCGTAGGTTCTCCCGTGAACTACGAACTGCGTATGCAGGTTTTGAATAACCAAGGAGTTAAGCAACTTGGTCCGGATGGTGTATTGGTTAGTAATAATATGACCATGAGTACATCCACCGCAATCATGAAGTTGGCTGTCGACCAAAATGAAAACGTGTATATCGGAGCAACGGGAACAAATGGTGGAATCGGATTCGCGTTTAAATTAGACATCAACGGAAATCACATCTGGGGTACAAACGGAATCAATTTAGGTGGTGGATACGTGGT
>CAIOSO010000177.1 GCA_903860985.1 uncultured Flavobacteriales bacterium | reverse complement strand
CTGAAACCTATTTGTTGGGTAAGGATCAAGTGATCAAAGGAATTGCGGATGGTGTCTTTTTTCAAAAGCCAGATGGTTCTGTGTGGATCGATTTAACCGCTGATGGCCTAGACGAGAAGTTAGTGCTCCGTTCAGACGGAACAGCCGTTTACATGACGCAGGATATCGGAACGGCAATTGACCGTTTTCATGATTTCCCGAGCCTAAATGGAATGGTGTACACCGTTGGAAATGAGCAAGATTACCATTTCAAAGTGTTGTTCCTGATTCTGAAAAAATTGGGCTATGCTTGGGCGGAAAATTGCTTCCATTTGTCCTACGGTATGGTGGATTTACCTACTGGAAAAATGAAATCCCGTGAAGGAACAGTGGTCGATGCGGATGATTTGATGGATGAAGTGATTGAGAAAGCAGAAGAGATGACCAAAGAGCGTGGACATATCGAATCTTTAAGTCAGGAGGAGCGCACTGCGCTTTTTGAACAAATTGGATTAGGTGGACTGAAATATTATTTATTGAAAGTAGATCCGAAAAAACGCATGATGTTTAATCCCGAAGAGTCGATTGACTTAACAGGAAATACAGGCCCGTTTATCCAATATGCACACGCCCGAATTTCAACTTTGTTGGAGCGTGCAGGAAAAATTGATTTGAGTGAAATCCAAACGGCGGATTTGATTCATGAGGAAAAGGAAATCATCAAATTATTGACTCAATTCCCGCAAACCATTCACGAAGCAGCAAGTGGGTATTCTCCGGCAATCGTTGCGAATTACATTTATGATTTGGTGAAGAACTACAATCATTTTTATCAAGCAGTGAAAATTCTTTCCGAAGAAAACGCAGCGAATAAAAACCTACGATTAGCGTTGAGCGAATGTGTGCGACGCGCGATTCAACAAAGCTTAATGGTATTAGGTGTGCAGGCGCCAATGAAGATGTAAGGATCATTTCTGCGTTTTCATTTCGATTCATTCCTGTCTTTTTTGCTTAACTTAAAGTAAAAAAGCATGTCCGCTAATTTTAGAAAAAGCCAATTTCGAATTCCCGATTGGGATTACCGAAAGGATGGAGCCTATTTTATCACTATTTGCACAAAGAACCGCATTCATTTTTTCGGGGAAATAAACCAGCGTAAAATGATCTTATCTGAAATTGGTAAAATTGCGGAAGAATGTTGGTTGGAAATTGAAGCGCATTTCCCGAATGTTCATTTAAGGCAATTTGTTGTGATGCCGGATCATATGCATGGCATAATTGTCATAGATAAATCAATTTCCGTAAGTACAGATCTCTTGTTGAAAGAAAATCGATTTCAAAAAATCGGTAGTCAATCAATTTCAACCATCGTTGGATCATTTAAATCGGCAGTTTCAAGAAAATCACGTGAAATTAATCCCGTATTTGCATGGCACCCTCGATTTCATGATCGGGTCATTCGATCGTCCGTGGAATTGGATAGAATTGAAAATTATATTTCCAAAAACGTTGAAAATTATCATTCGTAGACGCAGGGCACGCCCTGCGTGAATGGTGATTTACGATTATTTGTTTACACAGGGCATGCTGTATACACAGGGCATGCCCTGTGTGTACACATTCCCTTTGCCTATCTTCCAAAAATCACCTCGTCTGTTAGCTCGCGTACCATCAGAAACAATTCTTCTTTGAAGGTTTGTGCCTCGTAGGTTCCTTTTTCAATCTGACGCAGTTTGTGTTCCCATTGACCCGTTAATTCTGGACTTTTCAGCAATTCACTCTTGATGGTGTCAATCAGGTTCATTCCTGTATCGGTCGCAACAAGATTTTTCTTTTTCTTTTCGATGTATTTGCGTTTGAAAAGCGTTTCGATGATGTTCGCACGTGTCGATGGACGTCCGATGCCATTCTCCTTCATGATCTCCCGCATTTCTTCATTTTCCACTAATTTACCTGCGGATTCCATGGCGCGCAATAAGGTCGCTTCGGTGTAGTATTTTGGTGGACTCGTTTTTCCCTTGTGTATCAACGGTTGGTGCGGCCCGCTTTCGCCTTTTTCAAAAATCGGTAGGATTTTATCCTCGCTTTCGCCTTCTTTCTTCTTCGCGTCGGATTCCTTGTTTT
>CAIOSO010000176.1 GCA_903860985.1 uncultured Flavobacteriales bacterium | reverse complement strand
TTCCCATAACGATTGCAGATATTTTCCATAGATCGCACGCGGAACAAATTCGTTGGCATGGGAGATTTCTGGATGACGGTCTTGTAGGAATTCAATGAAATGATTCGGTTTATCTGGAAATGCGCTCATGTTTTGACTGCGAACATTGAGCAAATGATGAGCGGATTGAGGATTGTATGCTGGACCTAAGGTTTGAGAATTCGCTGTGCAAAATCGGTCAATACTCCCTTGAAACCCTTGGTCAATTAATTGACGGATTACCATCGTTCCTGAGAACCCACCACCGATGACTGCGATTTTTTTAGGCATAAAAAAACTGCCCGAAATCGGGCAGCCTCCTTTATTTATTACAAAATGATTATTGTTGTTTTAAAACTTCAAGGCGTTTTTTGTACTCCTGTCCTTTTTCAATGCGTCCAAGTTTGGTGTTTGTTTTGTACAAAATATCCAAAATGGATTTTTCATTTGGATTTTTCTCGATGTATTTTTCCAAAGGAACCAATGCTAAGGTAAACAATTCATTTGCTCTTTTCTCAAGGTCCTTTGCTTTCGGATCTTTCATATCCAAATTCATTGCTGCCGTTCTTGTTTCTGCTGCCCAATTAAAATAATGCGCACCTAATTGATACAAAGCTTCATTATATTCTGGATCAATTTCAATCGCTTTTGACAAGGCTTCTGCTGCTTTATCATTTTGCTTTAACTGGATATATGAAGTCCCTAGGATGTAATACAACTGCTTGTTGTTTGCATCAATAGCTAGCGCTTTGTTTATATAGATTTCCGTGTTTGCAACATCTTCTTTTTGCAAGTAAATGTTCACCATGGAAATCAAAGCATCAATGTTATTGGGAAAAATCTCCAATACACTGTTTACGGAAATAATCGCTTTGTCAAATTCTTTTGCATCAAGCAGTTTATCTACGTGATTGTTTAAGCTTAAGGTTGTGTTGATTTCTGCATCTTTGTATTCTTCACCAAGAAACGTACGTAAATAGTATGAAATCAAGAACGCGTTGAGCGATTCTTCGTATTTTTTATTTGTATATGCTTCGATTCCTTGGTTAAAGATCATGTCTGAGCGAAACCAAATAAACGATTGTGCATCCGCTGACCATGCTTTTTTCGGATCCTCTAACACTTTTTTGAAAGATGCTTTCGAAATCGCTTCGTATTCTTTCATTTTTGCGTCGTCCAATGGATTCGTTGTAGCGTCCATGGTTGCCACTTCAATCAAACTATAATAAATCTCCGCACGGTAAAGGTGCATTTTGAAATCCTCCGCAGTTTCTGGATTTACAGCAGCTAAATCAATGAATTTACGTGCTTCTTCCACCGTTTTTTTCGATGGTTCGATGCCGTTGGTCATTGGATTATACTTTTTGTACGTCATAATCGCATCTGTCACATTCTTCTTTTGTGCAAATGAAGTGAAAGCCAATGCAGTAAAAGCAATTCCTGCAGAGAGTTTGATGATGTTTCTTTTCATATTCCTTAAGTTGATTCTAACTAATTTTTATTCTTCCCCGCTCGTTTCAATTTCTGTGCCAAGATCTTCTGCTTCATCCGCTAATGGAATCTCTGCACCTTCGATTATTTCGATGTCTTCGTCTTCATCTTCCGTACGTGGTACGCGCGCAATAGCTGCAATTTCTGCATTTGATTTTAAGTTGATCAAACGAACACCTTGCGCAGCTCTACCCATCGTACGAATCGTATCTATGTGCATGCGAATGGTTACACCGGATTTCGTGATAATCATTAAATCATCTTCGTCAAATACGTTCTGAATCGAAAGTAGTTTTCCGGTTTTGTCCGTAATGTTTAGGGTTTTTACTCCTTTTCCACCGCGGTTGGTGATGCGATATACTGGTTCTTTGTCCTCCGGATCATTCAAGAAGGTACGTTTTCCATATCCTTTTTGAGAAACAACTAGAATGGTAGAGAAGATGTCTTCCACGCAAATCATTCCAATCACATGATCATCATCACTCGTCAAAGTAACTCCACGTACACCGGAAGCATTTCTTCCCATTGGACGAACCGTAGATTCATTGAAGCGAATCGCACGACCTGAACTTGTTGCGAGAACAATTTCATTTGTTCCGTTCGTTAATTTTGCTTCTAATAATTCATCGTTTTCACGTATACCAATGGCATTGATACCATTTGAACGTGGACGAGAGTACGCTTCCAAAGATGTTTTCTTAATCACACCATGTTTCGTACACATCACGATGAAGTTATTTTCTACGTAATCTTTGTCTGTCAAGTCTAGCACTTTTACATATGCTTTTACTTTATCGTCTTGAGGGATATTGATGAGGTTTTGAATCGCTCTTCCTTTCGATGTTTTGCTGCCTTCCGGAATTTCATATACCCGCATCCAGAAACACCTTCCTTTTTCGGTAAAGATCAATAGGTAGTTGTGATTTGTCGCAACAAATAAGTGCTCCAAGAAATCTTGGTCTCGTGTTGCTGATCCTTTAGATCCCATTCCACCTCTGTTTTGAACTTTGTATTCTGCTAAGTTGGTGCGCTTAATGTATCCAGCATGTGAAATAGTAATCACTACTTCTTCATCCGCGATTAAGTCCTCCATGCGCATTTCGCTTGCAGAGTATTCTATCCTAGAACGACGCTCATCACCGTATTTATCGCGCATTTCTTGCAATTCATCTTTGATGATTTGCATACGGCGTTCTTCATTTGCTAAAATGTCTTTTAGGTCAGTGATTAATGTCATTAATTCGTCGAATTCAGCACGTAACTTATCTTGCTCAAGTCCAGTTAATTGACGTAAACGCATGTCAACAATCGCTCGTGTTTGAATTTCTGAAAGTCCAAATCGCACGGATAAGCGGTCTCTTGCTGCATCTGGGCTAGAAGAGGTTTTAATGATTTCAATGACTTCATCGATGTTGTCCGATGCAATGATTAATCCTTCTAAGACGTGCGCACGCTCTTCCGCTTTTCTTAAATCGAAACGCGTACGACGAATCACTACTTCATGACGGAATTCCACGAACTCTTGAATCAAGTCGCGTAAAGCCATCATACGGGGACGTCCACCCACCAAACAAATGTTGTTTACCGAAAACGACGTTTGTAATGCGGTGAATTTGTACAATTTATTGAGAACGACATTTGCAATGGCATCGCGTTTGATTTCAAATACAACACGCATCCCGCTTCGGTCGGACTCATCACGTAAGTCAGAAATACCTTCGATTTTCTTATCGTTCACAAGGTCGGCGATCTTTTTGATCATCTCTGCCTTGTTCACCTGGTAAGGAATCTCCGTGACGATGATTTGCTCACGTCCATTCTCTTCTTCGATTTCCGCTTTTCCACGGATAACGATTCGACCACGTCCAGTTAATAAAGCATCACGAACACCTTCGTATCCATAAATAATACCGCCGGTTGGGAAATCTGGCGCTTTCACGTATTGTAACAATTCTTCACCTGTGATGTCTTTATTATCTACATAAGCAATAACCCCATCAATTACCTCTGTTAGGTTGTGTGGAGCCATGTTTGTAGCCATACCAACCGCGATTCCTGCCGCACCATTAATTAATAGGTTAGGTATTTTAGTAGGTAACACAGTAGGCTCTAGAAGGCTATCATCAAAGTTAGCTTTAAAATCTACGGTTTCCTTTTCCAAATCACCCAGCATTTCCTCTGCGATTTTACGAAAACGGGCCTCCGTATAACGCATTGCTGCAGGACTATCACCATCCACAGAACCAAAGTTTCCTTGTCCGTCCACAAGTGGGTAACGCAAGGACCAAGGTTGCGCCATACGCACCATGGTGTCATATACGGAACTATCACCGTGTGGGTGATACTTACCTAAAACTTCCCCGACAATTCTTGCGGATTTTTTATAAGGTCGATTCGAATAAACTCCCAAGTCTTGCATACCGTACAAAACCCTTCTATGTACAGGTTTAAATCCATCTCGTACATCAGGTAAGGCACGTGAAACGATAACGGACATCGAATAATCGATGTACGCTGATTTCATTTCATCTTCAATGTTTATCTGAATAATTCTTTCTCCTTCAGCCATGTTCTATTGATAATTAATTTCTGCTTGTCAATTTAAGCATTCAAAATTAATGAAATATGAACGCCATCCTCGGTCCAAAATCTAAATTTACTAACAAAATCGCTGCATAAATTGTGAATAATTATCGATGCAAGCGAAATATAAAAGTTATATTTGTAATGCTTAAAAAGTGAACACATGGAAGCGAAATTTTCACCTCGTGTCAAGGATTTAATTAGTCATAGCCGCGATGAGGCTGTTCGACTAATGAATGAATTCGTTGGCGCAGAACATTTATTGTTGGGATTGATTCGCTTAAACGAGGGGACTGGGGTTCATATTTTACAAGAATTTAATTTGGACCTGACCAAAGTGAAGGCGGAAGTCGAGAAGATTTTATCGAAATCCTCTGTGACTTACATTGCCAATCTCAATTTACCTTTATTAAAACAAACAGAAAATATCATCAAGCAGTCTTATTTAGAGGCGAAGGAATTTAAGTCCGCTGTTATTGGGACCGAACACCTATTGTTGACCATTCTTCGAAACGAAGACAGTGTCGCTTGCCAAGTCTTAAATAAGTATGGAGTGATGTATGAAAATGCACGAGACGAATATGAAGTTATGTTAGAAGAACGCAAACAACCAAGAGCTGAATTCCCTAGTAATAGTGGTGGGGAAGAAGAAGAAAATTTCAGTGCTCCACGTAAAACAACTGATCCAAAGTCGAAAACACCTGTTTTAGATAATTTCGGACGTGATTTAACTAAGATGGCGGAAGCTGGAAAATTGGATCCGATTGTTGGACGTGAAAAAGAAATTGAGCGAGTGAGTCAAATTCTCTCTCGACGCAAGAAAAATAATCCGATTTTAATCGGTGAGCCTGGCGTTGGAAAAAGTGCAATCGCAGAAGGACTTGCATTGCGTATTGTTCAACGTAAAGTTTCTCGTATCTTATTTAACAAGCGCATTGTCTCATTGGATCTCGCTTCTTTAGTTGCTGGAACAAAATACCGAGGTCAATTTGAGGAGCGTATGAAAGCAGTGATGCAGGAGATTGAAAAAAATCCAGACATCATTTTATTTATCGATGAAATCCATACCATTATCGGTGCAGGTGGCGCAAGTGGATCTTTGGACGCTTCCAACATGTTTAAGCCAGCTCTAGCGCGTGGTGAAATGCAGGCGATTGGCGCGACCACATTAGATGAGTACCGCCAATACATTGAAAAAGATGGCGCTTTAGAACGTCGCTTTCAAAAAGTAATCATCGAACCAACATCAGCGGATGAGACGATTCAAATTTTGAATAACATCAAAGAACGCTACGAAGAACACCACTCAGTGACTTACACACCGGAAGCCATTGCTTCTTGTGTGAAATTAACGGAGCGTTATATAACGGACCGACACCTTCCAGATAAAGCAATTGATGCCTTGGATGAGGTTGGTTCGCGTGTACATATTACCAACATCAACGTTCCGCAAGAAATTGTGGACATCGAAGGTCAGATCGAAGGATTAAAAGAGCAAAAAGCAGAAGTGATTCGCTCGCAACAATATGAAAAAGCTGCTGAATTACGCGATAATGAGCGTAAATTACAGGAACGACTAGAAACAGCGAAAACGAAGTGGGAGGAAGATTCTAAAAATAACCGTGTCGTTGTAACGGAAGAAGATGTAGCAGAAGTTGTTTCTATGATGTGTGGTATTCCTGTGACGAAAGTTTCAGAGTCCGAAATGGGTAAATTGGTAAAAATGGCCGAATCCATTCGTGGAAAAATTGTAGGTCAAGATGAAGCGGTTGAGAAGGTGGTGAAAGCCATTCAACGTAACCGTGCCGGATTAAAAGATCCAAATAAACCAATTGGATCGTTCTTTTTCTTAGGTCCAACGGGTGTCGGAAAAACGCAATTAGCGAAAGTTCTTGCTCGTAATTTATTCGACTCTGATGATGCATTAATACGCATCGATATGTCTGAATACATGGAGAAATTCTCAATCTCTCGTTTGGTGGGAGCACCTCCGGGATATGTTGGATACGAAGAAGGTGGACAATTAACGGAAAAAGTTCGTCGCAAGCCTTACGCAATCATTTTGTTAGACGAAATCGAGAAAGCACATCCAGATGTGTTTAACTTGTTATTACAAGTGTTAGACGATGGACACATGACGGACGGACTCGGACGAAAAATTGACTTTAAGAATACGATTTTGATCATGACGTCGAACATTGGCGCACGTCAGTTAGCGGATTTCGGAACAGGTGTTGGATTCGGAACGAAATCACAAGAAGAGGCAAAAGAAACGAATTCCAAATCGGTGATTCAAAATGCCTTGAGAAAAGCGTTCTCTCCAGAGTTTTTGAACCGCGTTGACGACATGATTATTTTTAAAACATTGAGTCGGGAGAGTATTCACAAAATCATCGACATTGAATTAGAAAAATTACATGCTCGAATTAAAGGAATGGGGTATTTCGTGGAAAGTACAGAAAAAGCGAAAGACTTTATTTTGGAGAAAGGATACGATGAGAAATTTGGTGCACGTCCAATGAAACGTGCGATTCAAAAGTTTATCGAAGATCCATTAGCAGAAGAAATCATTAATTCAAATTTGGTAGAAGGGGATACGATTTTACTAGACCACGAAGAAGGAAAAGAGGAATTGAAAGTGACCATCAAAAAACCGAAAGCGCCGAAGAAAAGCGCGGATAAAAAAGAATCTTAAAAAAAGAAAAGCGAGTGAAAACTCGCTTTTTCTTTTTTGCTTATATCGTAAGTTTGGTTGTCCTAGTATGTGAAAATCACTTCTTCCTTTGGAACACGCATTCTTGGACCCCAGATACCTGGTTCTGTTCCAAGTCCAACAGAGATAATCATGTTGATTTCAGCACCTCTCGGAAGTTTTAATGCTTGCTTTACGCGTTTCTCATCGAATCCTTCCATTGGACACGTGTGGAATCCTTCGGCGGCAATCGAAAGCATGAACGTTTGAGCGGCTAATGCACAGGATTTGTGCGCGCCTATGCGTTGATTTGCGATTCCCCCAGTTCGAACAAACGGTTTTCTAAGTCCTGCGAAGAAACTAATGCTGCGACGAAGTAAACTCATGAATCCAAATGGATCGTTGGTGTATACAAGCGGCATTATTTTTCCATAGTAATTCATTCCCATTTTTTGTGCTTTGTCTGGCTCTCCAACGACACTTGCCTTCACCATGTCCAAATTCCATTTCGCACGAATTTTCCATTTGTCCTTACGGGTAACGAAAACCACCATTTGTTGTGCGGTTTGTGCGGCACTTTGGCCAAGGCATAAGGGGACAAAAGTCTCCAACATCTCTTTGGACTGTATCCAATGGAATTCCCAAAGTTGCATGTTGCTGCTATTTGGTGAAAGGATTGCTCGTTCAATACTCGTTTGAATGACTTCGTTTGGAACGGGTGTGTTTGCGTCAAACTTGCGGTTTGAACGTCTGTATTCGATGATGCGTTGGAATTCTGTGTTCATAAGTTAATGTGCTAATTTGCCAATGTGCTTCCGCCGCGGCGGAGTGTCAATTGGTTTTTTGTGGATCGTTTAATTGTTTATTCCTGTTACAGTGTAGCCTTGTTTTTTTAACAATTCAAGAACGCCATTTGTTCCACCGAGGTGTCCGGCGCCGACAGCGATGAACGTTGCTTCCTTACTGATTTGCTTTTCAATGACAGGTATCCAATTGGCATTGCGGACTTCCAAAAACCAATGATTGAATTCTGGAAGCATATCCGTTTCAGAGGAAATCAAGGTATACAATGCGTTGATGTCTTCTTTTAGGTACAAGTCGAACATGACATCGAATTCAGACATATTGGAAAAGTCATCCATGAATTGAATTTGATCCTTAATGCTAATGCGGTCAATGGTTTCCATTTGATACATCACGGTTTCCAATCCCATTAAAGGTTTATCGTATTTCTTCGCCAATTTCTGAAACTCCATTTCAAAGGATTTTTGTTTTCCAATTTTCTCTTGAAGGACCACAGAACTGAAGAAAAAGGGTTTTATGTGAGCGTATTTATCGAACTTGGATTCTTTCCAAGCAAGCGTGTCCATGCAGTAAGATTTTAACTTGATATAAGCGGAATCTGACATGTAGTTTTTCAAGGTTTCACCATTGGGAATTAAGGTCATTTTTGCCATTTCGATTTGTTCAGACATGGACATATTCATGTCGATTTCCATGGCAATCGCTTCGCTGGACTTTAGTGCGTCCATCACCTTTTTTGGCATTTCAAAATCTTCCTTCGGCATAGTGTGAATGGTTCCGAAAAGATAGGAATCTTGCTTTAGTCCATTTCCGGAAATTCGATAAAGTAATTGTGCGTTTGCACTACTCAATAAAACGATAAAACTGATTAGAATCGATAAGCGATGCGTTAATTTCATAAGCTTGAATTAGTGCGACAAATTTACGGGGAAAATTCATTTCAATCCGATTTTACTGACAAGTTTTCAAGGAATTGGTGAAACTTGCTGACACCTTGACTTAATTTTCACAATGGTCTTATCTTTGCAAACCCAAAAGCGAATTAAAATTTCAACATATGTCAGAAGAGAAAGATGAATTGAAAAATGACCAACATCAAGATCCACAAGAGGAAACAACGGATTCAGTAGAATTAGCTGGTGAAGAAAATAAAGAAGAAGCTCCGAAAGAGTTAACAGCTGAGGAAAAGTATGCGGAATTAAATAGCCGCTTCTTGCTTTTGCACGCTGATTTTGATAATTACAGAAAAAGAACTTACAAAGAACGCATCGAACAAACTGCTACTGCAAACAAAGATGTATTGTTGAGTTTGTTGCCTGTCATGGACAACTTCGAACGTGCGATTGTAACCAATGAAAAACTGGAGGATATTGCTCCAATGAAAGAAGGTTTCCATTTAATTTATTCGATGTTTAAGGGTGTTTTGGATTCCAAAGGATTGAAGCCAATGGAAGCGAAAGGTGCATCTTTTAACAGTGATTTACACGAAGCAATTGCGAATATTCCAGCACCTGACAAAAAGATGGTGGGTAAAGTGATCGAAGATGTTGAGAAAGGATATTATTTAAACGATAAAGTGATTCGTTTTGCGAAAGTAGTCGTAGGACAATAACAGGACCCAAATTATGAGTCAAAAAAGAGATTATTACGAAATTCTAGGTGTTGCAAAAAATGCCGATGAAGCGGAAATCAAAAAAGCTTACCGCAAATTGGCGATCAAGTTTCACCCGGATAAAAATCCCGATGATGCCAGCGCTGAAGATAAGTTTAAAGAAGCAGCGGAAGCATACGAAGTATTGAGCAACGGAGAAAAACGTGCGCAATACGATCGATTTGGACACGCAGGAATGGGTGGACAAGGAGGCTTTAGCGGTGGTGGCATGAACATGGACGATATCTTCTCGCAATTTGGAGATATTTTCGGTGGTGCTTTTGGCGGAAGTTTCGGTGGAAGCAGAAGCGGCGGTGGATCAAGAACCGTTCGTGGAACCAATTTACGCGTAAAAATGAAATTGACCTTGGAGGAAATTGCCAATGGGGTTAAAAAGAAAATCAAGGTTAACAAATTGGTGAATGCCGAGGGAGTGACCTACAAAAATTGTCCGACCTGCAATGGTACGGGAAGAATTACACGTGTTGCTCAAACCTTCCTAGGTGCGATGCAAACACAATCTGCATGTCATGTGTGTCAAGGTGCTGGAAAGTCCATTGACAAAAAACCGGCAGATGCGGATGCGCAAGGATTAAAACGTCAAGAAGAAGTCATTGAGATCGAAATTCCAGCAGGAGTAGAGGAAGGGATGCAGTTAAGCGTTCAAGGACGCGGAAATGCGGGTCCATTCAACGGTGTT
The DNA here is from genome assembly GCA_903860985.1 of uncultured Flavobacteriales bacterium. Classification (GTDB taxonomy): domain Bacteria; phylum Bacteroidota; class Bacteroidia; order Flavobacteriales_D; family Crocinitomicaceae; genus UBA952. The sequence continues at coordinate 8,793 of CAIOSO010000176.1, read as the reverse complement.
GCTGGAGATTTAATCGTGGTGATCGAAGAAGTAGAGCACGAAGAACTTCGTCGCGAAGGCGAAAACGTACACTTCGACGCCTACATTAATTTCGTAGATGCAGTATTAGGTGAGTCTATTGAAGTTCCGACAATTGGCGGTAAAGCAAAGATCAAAGTCGAACCAGGAACACAAAGTGGAAAAGTACTTCGCCTACGTGGAAAAGGATTGCCAAGCGTTCAAGGTTATGGAACCGGTGATCAATTCGTTCACATCCATATATTCACACCAACCACGTTTTCCAAAGAAGAAAAAGAAATCTTGGAAAAGTTAAAAGAAAGTGAGAACTTTAGTCCGAGCGCAGCACAGAAAGAAAAAGGATTCTTCAAGCGCATGCGCGACATGTTCCATTGATGAAATTTATCGATTTAGCGGAAAACGGAAACAATTCACCACTAACTTATGTCAGTGGAATTCTGCTCATTTTCATTTTATATTTTTTAGGAAGCTTGGGAATTTTGGTGGACATCCACTTTAATTTCCCGAGTTTGTCCATTGAATCCATGGACACGGCATTCTATCAAACGATGGGACATACCCGGTTTTTATTCTGGGTGCTATTTCCTTATTTACTGGTTTTTATAGGTGTCTTGCTTCATCACCGATGGATGCATCAACGTCCAATCATTCAGGCCTTCACATCGATGGAGAACTTCCGTTGGAAACGCTTGTTCTTTGCCTTCTTTTTCATCATCGTTGTCATGGTCGGACTAATGTCCATTCAGATTTATGCAGATTCTTTCGGTCACGGACAAGCTTTTGAATTTCAATTCGATGCAGCGAAGTTTTTTCCGTTGTTAGTGGTTAGTTTACTGATGTTGTCCGTTCAGACAGCGTGCGAAGAATTGTTGTTTCGCTCGTATCTATTGAAAGGATTGAAATTACGCATCAAACGCACAGGGACCTCCATCTTGATTAGTTCACTGATGTTTGGACTCATGCACATCGGAAATCCAGAAGTTCAGGAATTGGGTTACCACATGCTTGTTTATTATGTTTTATCCGGATTGTTTTTAGCGCTCATCACGACGGTCGACGACGGAATCGAATTGGCCATTGGCTATCACTTCGCGAATAATTTGATTGCGGCTATTTTCGTGACAACAGATTGGCAAGTCTTTCGAACGGATGCACTCTTTTTGAATCACCAGGAGCCAGATAGTGGCTGGTCATCCCTCATCTTTCTGGTCATTCTATTGCCATCGCTGTTTGTGATCTTCAAACGCATTTACAAGTGGCCAAGTTGGAAAGAAATCATGCAAAGCATGTAGGAATTCTCTGCTTTTTTTTAGCTTTACCTTGTTATGCTAGAAATCAACAATCTTTGTAAGTCCTTTCAGCGGAAAATCGCCCTCGATGAGGTGAGTTTGACTGTTGGAAAAGGAGAAATATATGGCTTGCTTGGTCCGAATGGAGCAGGGAAGACCACTTTGATTCGAATCATCAATCAGATTTTAGAGGCGGACCGAGGAACGATTCGCATGAACGGACAATTGATGACGCAAAGTCAGTTGGCAAACATCGGTTATTTACCAGAGGAGCGAGGCTTGTACAAAAACATGCAGGTCGAGGAACAATTGATTTTTTTAGCGCAGTTGCGCGGCTTGACAAAAAAGGAAGCCCAACGAAACGTGAGTCACTGGTTGAGTAAATTCGGCATTCAAGACTGGCGATCGAAGCGCGTGGAATCCTTATCTAAAGGAATGGCCCAAAAAGTACAATTCATTGCGGCGTTGGTGCATGATCCACAGTTGTTAGTCTTAGACGAGCCACTAAGTGGATTCGATCCAGTTAATGTGGAATTGATTTTAAGCGAAATGAAAGAATTGAAGGAAAGTGGCAAAACCATTATCCTCTCGACACATAACATGCAAAGTGTGGATGAAATTTGTGACCGAGCGAGTTTGATCCATGAAGCGAAAAAATTAGCCGAGGATACCGTATGGAATTTACGCGAGCAGCACAATCAAGGTGAATACATGGTACGTTTCAAAGGAAACATGATTGGTTTCGTGAATGCACTTTGGACCGACTTTGAATTACTTGGACACGAGGAAATTGGTGAAAATCGATTTTTAGCAAAATTGAAAATGCGCGGAGCAAGTCAAATGAACGATTTAATCAATGCCCTGGTCGGAAAAGTCGAAATCGAATTGATTGAGAAAAAACTGCCATCCATGCAAGAAGTATTTATTGACATTATTCGCGGAAAGGAGGAAGCACATGCGTAATTTCTGGTTACTTACGAAAAGAGAATGGTCGGAGCGCGTGATGAACCGTACCTTCTTGTGGATGTTGTTCATTGGTCCATTGGTTTGTTTACTGATGTTGTCCTTTTTGTTCAAAGCAGGCGATGAAGGAAAAAACAGCATCAATGTCTTGATTGTCGATCCGGCAGAATTGATGGATCACCGAGTGATGGCACAAGCCGAACACGAAGTTCATTATTTCTTCATCGATGATTACGTAGAAATTGAAGAATTTCGAGATGGCTCGAAATACCAGAAGTTTGATGCGATGGTGGAAATCAACGAGAAAATCCTCATCAACAAAAAAGCCTTTGTCTTTTACCGCGCTTCCCCTTCGATGGACGTGAAAATGCAGTTAAAATTTCAAATGGAACGACGCATTGAAGAATTGGTGGTGGAATCCTTTACGAACTTATCCTTGGATCACTTCCGACGCATCAAACAACCGTTAATCATGGATTTCCGCAATGTGTATGATCCCAAGAATGAATCGAGCGACTTGGAAAGTTGGGTTGGATTCGTCTTCGGTGCATTGATTTTCTTGTTCATTGGAATTTTCGGAATGACGATTTTACGAAGTACCGCGAAAGAAAAAAGCAACCGCATCGTGGAGGTCTTGCTTTCAGCGGTCAAACCACGTCAATTGATGTTGGGTAAAATGACCGGAATTGCACTTGCGGCCTTATTCCAATTAGCGATTTGGTCGGTGTTGATCGGTTGCGGATTGTGGATCTTAAGACAAACCATTTTTCCAGATATGATGAATCCAGTCAACTGGCAAGGTATTCAAATGGCTGCGGATGTACAAAATCAAGTCGTCATGGCGCAGGAAGGATTGAGTAACAATCCAGTGTTGGACTTGGTCTATGCGCGCATCGACTATGTTTGGATGAGTGTGCACTTTGTTTTCTTCTTCATTGCAGCGTATTATTTTTATGGTGCTTTTTTCAGCATGATTGGCGCGATGACTGGAACAGAAAGCGACGGACAACAATTTGTCATGCCGATTTTACTGTTGCTTGGATTCTCTATTTTATCGGGCTACATGTACATTCATTATCCCGATTCAACATTTGCCGTTTGGATTAGCTATCTGCCATTTACCGCACCGATGGTGGTGATGATTCAACTTGCACAAGGTGTTCCGATTGAATCCTATTATTTGATTTGGATCCACTGGTTAATCATCGTTCTTTCCGCGGTATTGATGTTGCAAGTTGCAGGGAAACTGTACAAAAACGGTATCTTACAATTTGGACATCGTTTGCGACTCTCACAATTCTGGCGCTTATTCAAATCTTAATTCCAAACACGATGAAAGCATTGATCGATTTAGGAACGAATACGTTTAACCTGATGATTGCTGACATCGACGCAGCCGGATTGATTCATGTCATTCACAGTGAAAAGGAAGGCGTGGCCTTGGGAATGGGAGGTATTCAAGAAAACCGGTTAACGGACGATGCGATCGAACGTGCAGTGGCCTGTTTGCTACGCTACAAGAAACAATGTGAACTTCACGGTGTTTCCGTCATTCGCGCCATTGGAACTTCTGCCATTCGCGATGCACATAATCGTTCGGAACTGATTGAACGCGCTTCACGAGAAACGGGAATTAGCATCGAAGTGATCAGTGGTTTAGAAGAAGCGCAATTGATTTACAGAGGCGTTCATCAGACGATGCCTTTTGGAGATTCGGCCTTAATCATGGATATTGGAGGAGGAAGTACCGAGTTCATTCTCGCAAACGACGAAGGGCTTTTGTCCATGGAATCATTTAACATTGGCGTTTCCCGCATTTACCAACAGTTCACCTTTTCGGATCCAATGAGTCCAGCGGACATTCACTCGCTTGAATCCTATTTAGAAGAAGCCTGCGGGACATATTTACGGCAGTTGAACACCACGAAGCTCATCGGTTCATCGGGAAGTTTTGAAACCTTTTTTGAGTTGATGCACGAAAAGCCATTCCACGCGAAGGGTAGGGCAGTGGAAGTTGATTTTGCTCATTTTGAAACGATGTTGGAACAAATCATGGCATCAAGTCAAGCGGAGCGGGACCAAAACCCACACATCATTGCGATTCGCAAGCGGATGGCGCCAATTGCAGCGGTCAAAACACGCTGGGTTCTTCGACAGTTAGCCATAACACAGGTGTTTATTTCGCCATATTCCTTGAAGGAAGGTGCGATGATTTCGTGATTCTCCAATTCTTGTAAATTTCCATTGACAAAACAAAAAATCGAGTGTATCTTTGCCCTATGATGATTGAGAAGAAATCCATTTCTTTTTTTCGTCACATCAGGCTCCGTGGCGCAACTGTATAGCGCACTGGATTTCGGCTCCAGCGGTTGTGGGTTAGAATCCCTCCGGGGTCACTCGAGCGGAGATTTGATCAATTACGATCGGATCTCCGCTTTTTATTTCCTTTAAAACATCTGAAAAACAACGAGTTAACTCGATTAAAATATTCGTTCGAAAAGTTAGAACTCGGCCTGATGTTTGCACAATAATAGAAATGAACTCAAAGTAAATTCACAAAACGAATATTCCTAGGATTTCTAACTTAAGTCAAGTGCCATATTACTTAAGTTAAATAGAAGTTAGGTGTTTTTTGGAGCTGAGTTGGTTTGCGTTGAAATATCAGGCCATCTTCGTATTATGCCCCATATCAATAGGTATAAATACCTAATAATTGAAAATTCAAATGCTAAGTAATCGTTTTAAATGCTAAATTGTACGGATATAAATAAACTCGTGACATTTTGTCTTTTCAATTTTTACATCGCTTCACTTTTTACATTCAGATAATTATTGGATTAATTCCTCTTTTCGTCTTGCTTTTTCAGCGAAAAAAGTTCAATTTGGAAGTTGTAATTTTATTGACTTTATCCGTTTTGGCGACCATATTATTGCTTTTATTTTCAGTGTTATTTCACAATAATCATGCGGTGTTTAATGCATATGCCATTAGCGAATTCGTTTGTCTAACCATTTATTTTTACCGTATAATTAGCAATAAGTACCTACGTAAGCTGATTTTGGGGATGGCTGTTGTTTTGGGCGGTATTTTTATTTGGGAAATGAATAAAACATCATCTCTTGAAGTTTCATTGATTACACAAATTGCTTACAAAATCATTCTTTGTTTGCTTTTCTATGTAGCCTCACTCCAATCTAATAACATTTCTAGTTCCATGCATAAAACACAGGTTTATTATACCCTGACGGTGTTTCTATATAGTTCTTTTTCATTGGTTTTTTTCTTCTTTATTGACCAACTGATGTTAACGGGAGCTTGGTTTATTCATAACATCGTAGAAAATTTAACTAAATTATTCATCGCATACGCCTTTTGGAAACTACCGAAAACAACACATTTTTAGTCCTGATTCTCATTTTCTCAGGTTTTTTCGTATTCATGTCGGGTGCGTTTTATTTGCTATACCGAGCATTTAAAAAACGCTTGGAACGTGAACAGGTAGCATTGCGTAAAGCTGAAATAAATTTTGAAAGGCAAATTCATGAAGCCACCATTCAGGCTGAACAACAAGAACGTGCGCAGATTGCCATGGACTTACATGATGAAATTGGAGCGCTCGTAACGATACTAAAAATAAATATTTACAACGCGAAGAATCGATTAGATCAACCAGAACGCTTGTTTGGACTCCTGAATGAAACATCCCAATTCATCGAGAAAACAGCGGATACAATACGTCGTATTTCCAATCGGATTTCGCCACCGACATTAGCCAAAATGGGTTTAGATACCACACTGATTGAATTAGTAAAAACCATACAAGCAACAGGTAAAATGACCATTGATTACCAAAGTAATTTAAAGGGTTTTCGTTATCCGGTGGAAATGGAATTTAACATGTATAGGATTATCAATGAAACCGTCAACAACATCCTAAAACATAGCCATACCGAACAGCTTGAATTGTTGGTCATGCGTTCCGATGACAGCCTAAACATTGCCTTGAACTATGTTGGTGAGGGGCTGAACAACGCACAAGTTGAACACCTTTTGCGCCAAGGAAAAGGAAGTGGTTTGAAAAGTATTCAATCCAGAATCAATAACTTTCGAGGTACTATCAGTTATGAAGTGAATGAAAAAGGAAGGGCTGAAATTTTGATTAAAATACCAAGCGATGAAATCAGAAATTAATGTAATCATCGTCGATGACCAAAAACTCATGCGACAAGGAATTATCAAAATGTTTGAAGATCACGCACACATAAAGGTGGTGCATGAGGCAGCGGATGGAATTGAAATCATCAATTGGTTGAAAGAAAATAACAATCAAATTCAAGTTGATGTGATCCTTATGGACATGCAAATGCCAAACATGGATGGCTGGGAAGCAACAGAGTTAGTTACGCGTTCTTACAACGACATTAAAGTAATCGGACTAAGTTCGTATGATAACGAAGCATTTGTAGACCGACTCATGAAAAATGGAGGCAGGGGATACCTATTAAAAGTTCAGGAAATCAGTGACATTGTTTCAGCGATTGAACAAGTAATGGAAATAGGTTATTATTTAAGCGAACGAGTACCATTATCGAAAATCCAAGAATTCCTCAATAATAGTATTGTTTTCCCATCCTTTAATACTTCTGTTCTTTCAAATCAGGAGGTCAGAGTTGTTCAACTCATCTGTGAAGAGAAGACCAGTAAAGAAATAGCGGAAGCCTTATTTATATCGAGAAAAACGGTCGAATCTCACCGTGAACGAATCATGGCAAAAATCGATGCGAAAAACATGGTCGGAATTGCCATGTATGCCGTGAAACATCAATTGGTTAAATTTAAATAATCTCATGGTTTTGCGCACCCTCATTCAAGACAATAAAAAAATGGCAACGAATTTTGCCTCCCTCGCGTCACAACGCTACAAGCGCATGGATTATCGCTATGATTTAGTCTCAGGAAACGTTCACCGCATGAGCGTGCAAAGCGGCAGTGCAGATCAATGGCATCATGCTTATTTGTACGACGCAGATAACCGCATTACGGCGGCATACACCAATTCGCAAACGCCAATCATGCCACTCGCTCGATTGTCATCGGAACTACAAAACGAACTCGTTTACAATGCCGATTGGGAAGAGGATGCCGCTTATTATTACTACGATCATGGACCTTTGGCGAGAACTGAAATAGGGGAGGATCAATTACAAGGATTTGATTACCTTTATAACTTACAAGGATGGATGAAAGGAATCAATGCCATATCAGCAGAGAATGACCCAGGGAAAGATGGAATTAAACCATCCTCTGGATCCAATCCAAATCAGTATTTCGGAAAAGATTTAGCCGCGTTCAGCTTGAGTTATTTCAATAACGATTATACACCAATTAATGGACAAGCACCAATTGCTCCTGTAAATTCTTCCAGTCATCCAGCAAGTAATAGTTCAGAATTATTCAATGGTAACATTCGGTATATGCAAACGCGTTTAACGAATCCAACTACTGGTGCTGAGATGCCGATGTTAAATGCCTATCAGTATGACCAATTAAACAGGCTCAAAGCATCTAGAAGTTATGAAAGTGGCTTTAGTTCGAATGTTTGGAATCCAACGACTTATAATAATTCTTATTTCAATGCGTTCTCATACGACGCCATGGGGAATATTTTGACACAAGAGCGCCATAAGCGGGACGGTACCAAAATCGAAGACATGAGTTACCAATATCATTATGCGAATGGTAAGTTGCAGCGCAATCGATTGTATCACATCAACGATGCTGTTGCTTCCACCACTGATTTAACGGATATTGATGACATGGGTACCTTTAATTCAACGGTAAGTACGATCAACACCAATAACAATTACTCTTACGATGAGGAGGGGCGTTTAACCAAAGACGTACAAGAAGAGATTTCTAAAATTGTATGGAGGGTTGATGGAAAGGTCAAAGAGATTCAACGTGGGTCGGACACGTCTAAACGATACATACGTTTTGATTACGATGCCATGGGCCACCGCATTGCAAAGCATGTTTATGACAACACGGGTATTACTTTGAAAAAATCAACGTATTATATTCTCGATGCCCAAGGTAACCAGGTTTCGATGTATGAACATTTAGCCAGTGCACAAACGGCACAGTATTTATTGGTGGAGCGCAACATGTTTGGTTCTTCCCGTTTAGGAACCAAGGATGACCACAAAAACATGCTAAACGCAACAGTGACGCCGTACAGTTATACCCGAATTTTAGGTACGAAAAAGTATGAGTTCAGCAACCATTTAGGGAATGTTTTGACCATTTTCTGTGATGTAAAAGTGCCACTAGATAACAACTCAGACGGTGTCGTTGATTCGTATCGGGTTTGCTTGCAAAACACATCCGACTATTCTCCTTTCGGTGTAAGCCTTGATGAAAGGACAGTGGAGGGTGATTTTTACCGTCGTGGATTCAATGGCATGGAGAAGGATGATGAGATAAAGGGTGAAGGAAATCAAGTTAGTTGGGGAAATTATGGAT
>CAIOSO010000175.1 GCA_903860985.1 uncultured Flavobacteriales bacterium | reverse complement strand
TTCAAAAAACTTCAACGGTTCGAATGTTTGATCACTTCGATTTCTCGCGGAATTGCGGTTGGATCCGAATTGCAGTATGCAGATGAACTCACGCTTGGACGTTCCCTTCAGCAACGTCAAGTATTTCAAAGCGGACATTAGTCCATCTCGTGAAAGAGTTTCGTTCGATGTTTGAGGTAACGAAAAGTCAATCCAAACAAAGCGATGCCTCCTCCGAAGAGCAACCACCCCTTAATGTAGAATTGGTAATATTGTGAAAATGGATAACTCATATTAACAAGAAGAGAGTAAATACACAAGGCTATTGTCATACTGGCTGTCCAGCCTGGATATTCGTTTTTGAATACGATTCTCCACGAAAAATCATTGGAACTTGAAGCGTACAAAAATGGATTGGGAATCAATCGAGGCGTTCTGCGCTGCCATCTTTCATAATCCTGACCAAACTTTCTCCGCAGGAATTGCTCCTCCGCATACATAATGAACAAGTAGTATACGACAAAAACAAACGTCGCCACCACAATCAACCAAGGAATACAAAGTAAGGTGGTCCAGCCTATCCAAATCAAGATATTCGCCAAGTATAACGGATGTCGAACGATGGAGTACATTCCTTTTGTATTAAGCAATTCCGCAACCTGATGACTACGATTACGTCCAGAAGTCTGCATGCTGCGATGTCCGACTGTCAGGGCACGAATCAAATGACCAAAAAAAACTAAAAAAAGTGCTATTTCCTCACACAAACCAAAGGACATTCGTTCTTGCGAATCCTGTACTTGGATAAAAAACGCTCCAACAGCAAAAATCACGGGGACAAATCCACGGTATCTAAAAAGTTGATTCCCTATTTGTTCAAACGAATTGGAGAGCGACATTTCCGATTTAATTAGTATATTGCAGAGGCTTAACAAAATTAGAATTTATTACGGAAGTCCCATGAAAGAAAAATACGAATTAGAATTCCTGTTGAAAACATCACCCCGTATATTGGAGAAATTAATCAATACGCCTGATGGATTATCAGAATGGTTCGCGGATGATGTCAACATCATTGATGACATCTATTCATTTGAATGGGATGGAAACTTAGAAGAAGCGCGCCTATTGCAAAATAAACCGAATGCAAGGATTCGTTGGCGTTGGCTTTCTGATGAAGAAGATAACCTTGATGTTTACTTCGAAATCGCATACATCGTGGATCCGATGACTTCTTCTGTTTCGCTTCAAATCACTGACTTTGCTGATCCTTCAGATAAAGAAAGTTCCATCATGTTATGGAATCAACAAGTGAATGATTTAAAAAGAGTGATTGGTTCATAGCACACACAATTCTTCTTCATTTTCAGCGTATATTAGCTACCTTTGACGAAATTTTCAGCATTGAAAAGACTGTATCTATTTAGCATTCGATCATTTGCCGGTCCATTTATAGTGACACTGGTGATTTCGATGTTCATTTTAATTTTGCAGTTCTTTTGGGTATATATGGATGATTTAATGGGGAAAGGACTTAGCGTTTGGGTCATTCTTGAATTGCTGTTCTATGTCTCCGCAAACCTGATTCCATTAGCATTGCCCCTAGCCATTCTTCTTTCCTCTTTAATGACTTTCGGCAGTTTCGCTGAAAACAATGAGCTGACTGCACTTAAATCCAGTGGACTTTCACTGTATCGCATCATGCGTCCACTTATGTTGATTGTAGTCGTTATTTCCATCAGCACATTTTATTTTGCAAATTATGTAATTCCTGTGTTTAATTTAAAATTTCACACCTTAATTTACGACATTCAAAACACCAAAATATCTTCTATTTTGACGCCAGGAGTTTACACAAAAGATTTCGAAGGATTCTCTATTAAAGTAGAATCCTATAACGATTCAGTATACAAAGGGATAACCATTCATGATTACAGCCACCCAAGCGAATTAAAAACAGTAAAGGCTAAAGAAGCCCGCATCTATAAATCAGAAAATGGTCAATTCATGTTTTTTGATTTAAAAAATGGCAAAATCCTTGAGGAACTAGATATTCAAAATCCACTTTTTCTCCCGAATGGCAGTATTCAGAATCCTTCTGGAAGACCATCTAGGATTTCGTATTTTGAGCATGGAACGTATAAATTGAATATTGCTGGATTTAGCTTGAATCGCACGGATGAGGACTTATTCACGGATAAATATGAAATGATGAATGTCTTTCAAATTAGTTCGGCGATGGATTCTTTAGAAAAGAAGAAACGTGATCTATATAAAACATTCGCAAAAAATAGCAGCAAAGAATTTGTCAGTTTTAACGATAAAATTGTCTACCATGATCCAAATACAGGATTGGCCGAACCAGAAAAAATCCCCACTGTACAATTTAAAGGTTTAACAAATCTTGATAAACTACAAGCACGAAACATCGTTATTTCCAGATTAAGGAGAACCAATGAAACAGTTGATAATCAAGACCGGTTTATGGAAGTAATGGAAAAGGAGGCTGACCTTTACTGGATTGAGTTCCACAAAAAGCTCGCATTAACCTATGCTGTGGTAGTTTTGTTTTTTGTTGGCGGTCCACTTGGTGCAATTATTCGCAAAGGTGGATTTGGCGCCCCTGTTGTTGTAGCCGCATTAACATTCATGGTGTATTTCATGCTCAATAGCATCGGACAAAATCTAGCGGAAGTGAATACCGTTTCTCCATTTGTGGGCATGTGGTTAGCTGGATTTTTCTTTACCCCAGTTGCCTGGGTAATCACGCGTGCTGCCGCAAATGACGCACAAATTTTCTCCAAAGAAATGTGGAGTAAATTCGCTACTAAATTATTCAGGAAAAATGCGCATTCTCGTACTTAGTCACAAACCACCCTACCCTATTGTCGATGGTGGCTGTCTAGCCATGAGTCGTTTTCTCCTGGATTTATGCGAAATGCCAATGATTCAACAGATTGATTACTTGACATTAAGTACGCATAAACATCAATTCGAACCGCAAGCTTATCAAGCACTTGATTTACCCAAAGTCACATTTCAAGGAATCGAAATTGACACAAAACTGAAAATGCTTCCGGCTTTGACTTGCTTATTGACCAATCAATCCTATCACACAAAGCGTTTCTTTAACAACAAGGTTTCAAAAATTTTAGTTGAGAAACTTCGTTCAAAAAGCTATGATGTAGTTATTTTCGAAAGTTTATATGCTGCGATTTACACGCCTGTCATACGAGAAGTTTTCAGTGGAAAAATCTGCTATCGCTCTCACAATTTGGAATACCGCATTTGGGAGGATTTATCCAAAAACGAACACAAACCATTGAAAGCATGGTACATCCGACAATTAGCTAAATCGCTAAAAAAAGAGGAATTATCCATCTGGAAACAAGTCGATTGTATTTTTTCTATTTCGAAAGAGGATGCTATAATGATGAAACAAGTCACACACAAAACAGTGCACTGTGTTCCATCTTCTATGCCCGAAAACGCGATGGAAGTAAAATGGAATAAGGACCGAATTTGTTTCTTGGGCGCCTTTGATTGGGAACCAAATATGGAAGCTATGAAGTGGTTCATTCAAGAAGTATTTCCTTCGCTTCTAGCCAAATACCCGCTTTTACAATTTCACATTGCTGGTAGAAAAAGTCAACTCATTCCAAATGAATGGAGAGGTAAAAATGTCATCATCCATGGATTTGTCGAGAATCCTTTGTTGTTCATTGCCGAAAATGGACTTTTTATTGCGAGTCTTCAATCTGGATCAGGGATTAAAATGAAAGTACTTGAAGCAATGAGCATTGGCGCTCCCTGTGTTTTAACATCGAAAGCAGCCGAAGGTCTATCGTTAGACACGAAGATGCCTATTCACTTGGATAAAGAATCCTATATTTCTGATGTCATCGAATTACTTGATGATCAATCCAAACAAAAAATGCGTGGAGATCTCGGGAAAGCATACATTCAATCCGCTTTCTCCTCTAAAAAAGTGATCGATATTCTACAAAAAGAATTGTCCTCCATCGCTTGATTTTGAAAGACAATCAGTAAATAATGTTTAATATTGTGTCATAAGGATTCTATCATGTTTATCATTGAAATCATTTTATGGCTAGGGGTTGGATTAATCATACACAGTTATGTAATCTATCCTAAAATGGTTCAATATTTCGCTCGTTTTCGAAAAACCAACGAAATGATCTATACGGAGGATTTTCCACATATTACCATCATCATTCCCGCGCACAATGAAGAAAAAGTCATTAGACAAAAATTAGAAACCTTATTACAGACTAATTATGACTTTAATCGCATTCAATTATTGATTGGAGCTGACAATTGTCAGGATGAAACAGGTGAGATCATTCGCTCCTATGAAAGCAAGTTTCAGGACATGAAACTCATTGAATTTCAAGAGAGGCAAGGAAAAATCAAGGTCGTCAATAAATTAGTTCAAGAAGCGAAGCACGACATCATCATTATGACCGATGCCAATGTCCTTTTTGATGCGAAAACATTACCGGAATTGGTCAAACATTTTAAAAACCCTAAAATCGGTTTGGTTGATAGTCGCATGGAGCACTTTGGACTCAAAGACACGGGGATTTCTTATGCAGAAAATGGTTACATCTCAAACGAAGTTCAAACTAAAAATGCAGAAGGGAAAATTTGGGGCGCTATGATGGGTCCATTTGGTGGCTGCTTCGCATTTCGAAAAGTATGTTTTGAACCGATACCTACACATTTTTTAGTGGATGATTTTTATTTAAACATGCTTATCCTTCAGAAAGGATATCAATGTATAAACGAACAGAATGCCTTTGTTTACGAGGATGTATCCAATGAATCATGGATAGAATTCAAACGAAAGATCCGCATCTCCGCTGGGAACTTTCAAAACCTAAGTCAATTTTGGCCGATGTTACTGCGTTTTGACGGCATTTCTTACGCTTTTTTCTCTCATAAATTTCTCCGTTGGATTTTACCGTTTTTCATGCTATTCATTTGGATAGGATCAAGCTTTTTGATACACAAACACTTTGCGTATTCCATCATTAATGCATTATTTACCCTCCCCTTGGCTTTGTATATCCCAGATTATATTGGAAAGAAAATAGGAATTCATTTTAAATGGCTGCGATACATTTTACACTTTACCTCCATGAACATAGCATTGTTCCTTGGATTCTTCAAGTTTTTGAGAGGGGTAAAATCGAGTATTTGGGAACCAACCAAACGACTTCAGTAAATTCAGCGGTTTAAGCGATTGAAATGATCGTACTTATCTTTGATGAATAACACAAGTTCCATTTCGGATGCCGTTTTGATGAAGTTCTCATCGATGTTCAAGAAGGTTATGAAGTCATCAAATGTAGCTTCAGAAAGATCAATGATATCAAAAGCCACATACAAGCGAAGTAACTCTTTCACGACGCGACGTTGGTCATCTTTGTACTGCTGCTCCGAAATCCATCGTTTGTTCTGTTCTTTCTTGGAAAAGGCTTGGTACAAAGCGGTAATTGGACTTTCTAGCACATTTATTCCAGTTACTAAACGTGTTTCTCGCTGTGTTAAAGATTGTCGCTCTTCTTTGATTTGTTCTAGTGATTTCAATGGACGAACGACTACCTGTTCAATTTCCTGAGGTATGCGTTCAATGTAGGCAAGAAGGTGATTTTGACAATCTTTATCGGCAGAAGCGATAAACTCGTAAACCGGATACCCTTTGGTAGAAAGCGCGATTTTATCTCCAGGATTTACATAGACAGAAAAATAGCCATTTGGCTGACCAAAAACACCGCGACCAGTAGATTTATTGATGACCATTAAGTTATAAAACATATCTCTGTTCATCGTATCAACCACTCTTCCTGAGACAAATACTTGTTCACATTGACTCATCAACTGAGATGAAATCAAAACAAAAAAGTAGACTAGGAAATTCTTCAAAAATATCGTTTTATAATTTCTCAAAATACCAACTAAAATCGAGTAAATCACTTGTTAGCAGATAGACGGGTAAAGTCAAGGAAAGTAACCACAAAAAAACAATAATGGCTTTTAACATGAACTTAGCATCTTTTTTAACTGGTGCTAAAAGTGCGGAATTGACATGCGAAGCCAATAAGTCATCATTGTTTTCTTCCGAAACACTTAAGAACTTTTTTAATGCTGGGGTTTCCTCAATGAGCACCTCTTTTATTTTCGCATATTCCTCGTTGGACAATTCGTTATAGGTAGATTCATAGCGAATTTGCTTGGCATCTAACACTTTTCTTAAATGGAAGCTACGTTGGAATCCTCGCACTTTGAATCCCATCAAAAAGCCAAAAGCTAAAATGATATAACTATCAATCATCCAACCGACAATAATCATTAATAGAGAAGAAGTCAAAGCGAAAAGCATGAGGAACAAATCCCGCTTCTTATTCACGAACAATTTGAACAATTGTCCACCATCCAAAGGATCAATCGGTAATAAATTGACGACGTTTAAAAATAAAAACAAAAAGCTTAATTCTAACATCCATTCTTGTTGATATATGGAAGCAAAAATCAGAATGGCCGAACCAATCCAAATTCCCGGAAAAGGGCCTGCGGAAATCACTAAAAAACTTTCTTTTTGCGAATATTTATCTTTGCTTCCCTGAACAAAAGCGCCCATTAATGGGATGAAAAGCATACGGACATTTTCGTAGTTGAATATTTTCATGAAAATAAAATGTCCCATTTCATGAATGAATAACACGAGAATCAGAAATAAAACAAAACGAAGCTGATCCTTAAAAAGGAACAAGAATGTGCCGACAAAAAGCACCAATGAAAAAAACGTTAATCCCCAATTGCTTTCGATTTTAACTTTCTCAATCAAGGGTTTTTGAGGGTAAATATCAAATTCCTCCATCTTACATGCCAGGCATTCCGCCCATCCCTTTCATTTTGTTCATCATCCCCATCATATTTCGGGGATTACTCATCATTTTCATCATTTTACGCATGTCCTCAAACTGTTTCATGAGTTTATTGACATCCTGCAAGCTTGTTCCACTTCCTTTGGCAATGCGTGCTTTTCTCGGATTATTCAGTAAAGCGGGATTCGCTCTTTCTTTTGGTGTCATTGACAAGATAATGGCTTCAACTCCTTTAAAGGCGTCATCAGGAACATCTACGTCCTTCATGGCTTTCCCCATTCCAGGAATCATGCCCATGAGGTCTTTGACATTCCCCATTTTTTTTATTTGTTGTAATTGCGCTAAGAAATCATTGAAATCAAATTGATCTTTCATGATTTTCTTTTGCAATCTCCTTGACTCTTCTTCGTCGAACTGCTCTTGAGCACGTTCTACTAGCGAGACAACATCACCCATACCAAGTATGCGATCTGCCATACGTGAAGGATAGAATACATCCAATGCATCCATCTTTTCACCCGTCCCAACAAATTTAATGGGCTTATTGACAATTTCTTTGATTGATAAAGCAGCACCACCGCGTGTATCACCATCTAATTTTGTGAGGACCACGCCATCAAAATTGATTCGATCATTAAATGCTTTCGCTGTATTTACTGCATCCTGACCGGTCATGGAATCTACCACGAATAAGGTTTCATGAGGTTGAACAGCTTCTTTGACTTGAGCAATTTCATTCATCATTTGCTCATCAATAGCTAAACGTCCTGCGGTATCTATGATCACCACATTAAAGGACTTACTTTTAGCATATTGAATCGCCGCAGTAGAAATCGCAACGGGATTTTTTTCTTCTCGATTGGAATATACTTCTATTCCTAATTGTTCACCTAGGACATGTAATTGATCAATTGCCGCAGGACGATAAACGTCGCAAGCAACGAGTAATACATTTTTTCCTTTTTTATTTTTTAAGTAGGAACCAAGTTTTCCGGAGAATGTCGTTTTACCCGAACCTTGAAGTCCGGACATTAAAATCACAGACGGATTACCTTTTAAATTAATTTCAGATTCATTTCCACCCATTAATTCCACCAATTCCTCATGGCAGATTTTAATCATTAATTGTCCAGGAGAAACGGCGTTCAACACATCGCGCCCCATGGCTTTTTCTTTGACTGTATTGGTGAATTGCTTAGCCGTATTAAAGTTTACATCGGCATCTAACAAAGCACGACGAACCTCCTTCAGCGTTTCAGCAACATTGATTTCGGTGATTTGTCCTTGTCCTTTCAGGACCTTAAACGCGCGCTCAAACTTATCCGTTAAATTTTCAAACATAATAATCCAATAATATTAAGCAACAAAGATAGCCAAATTAGGATGAAAAGTCCGGTAGTTATTAGAAAAAGAATGCGAATTTACCTAGGCGAAATGCGTAACTATCTCGTTTTCTTCCAATAGCTTACGCAGATTAATCAGCGCGTAACGCATACGTCCAAGAGCGGTATTTATGCTAATCTTTTCGGATTCAGCGATTTCTTTGAATGATAAATCATGAAAAATACGCATTTCCACAATTTCACGCTGAACTTTCGGGAGGTGGTGCAAAAGTTCAATCAGTTGTTGCTCCAATTCCTGGGTAGATTTCTCTTGAAGGTAGTTTTTATTCTCACAAGCGATGCGCTGAAAAATACCAAAGTCTTCATTAAAGCTGTTTCGCTCGGAAAAAACACGAACCTTGCCTTGCTTACGGTAATAATCAATCACTAAGTTTTGTGCAATGCGGGTGGCCCAAGGAAGGAACTTCCCCTCTTCATTGTACTTCCCTGCTTTGATGTTTTGAACGATTTTAATAAATGACTCTTGAAAGATGTCATTTGCTAAATCTACATCCTTCACTTTCAAATAAATGAACTTGAATAGTTGATTTTTGTAACGATTTAAAAGAGCCTCAAAGGCACTTTCATTCTCATTAATATACAAACGGATTAATTCAGAATCGCTTAACGAAGATAAAACCATAACTTACAATTTCTGCTGATGAGTCAACAATTAAAAGTAAATTTGGTCTATAGGCGTTCTTTTAGGTTTAGAGAGACGAATATAGAAGAAATTTTTAAACACTCCAAATCTTAAAGTAAAAAAGTGCAAAATATTATAAAAATACGCATGCTTGGATTGGTTACACTTCTTCTATTTCCTTTGCCTGGATTCTTTTTGCTTGATTTTTTTCATGAAACGAGTTGGACAGAATTTTTTCAAGTAAAAAAAATTGATCCTATTTCAATTGGCTATGGATTGGAGTTTGGTTTCGCCTATGCCTTTATTGCCTATCTCTTTATGAAAGCACCATTTTTTGATGCTTTACCCGATAGAGTCGACCGCATCTTGACCAACCTACCCCTCACCTATTCAGATGGAATCTTTTTGTCCGCATGCGCTGGGATTGGCGAAGAACTTTTATTTAGAGCTGGAATCCAACCACTACTCGGACCATGGATTACGTCAGTCGTTTTCGTTGCGCTTCATGGTTACCTGAATCCATGGAATTGGAAATTTTCCATGTATGGATTGATTGTCCTGCCGTTTATCGTGATCATCTCCTTCGGATTTATTCACTTCGGACTTTGGTTTTCCATCGCTGCTCACTTTGCCTATGATGCCGTTTTATTTGTGATCATGATTAAGGAAAAGAAAACTTCTTCTGTTCATTTTTCTTAAGATCATTCTCAGGATTGCGTAAATTTGACCCATGAAAATGAAATCAAGTCTCTTTGATTGGTGCAATTACCTGTTTTGGTGCTTTGCGCTGTTGATCATTGTTCAAACGGACAAACTTTCGCTTCATTTGTTTTTCAATTCCTTTCATTCGCAAATCGGTGATTTTACCATGCCCATTTTTACGAATATTGGAGATGGATTATTCTTGTTATTCACCTGTCTTTTAATCTTCCTTTTTCGCAGTAAGCGCTTGGCCATCCTTTTGTTTATTGCATTTTTAATTTCCTCTGGATTTGTCCAATTTCTAAAGCATTTTGTTTTTGACAACCATATGAGACCGATGTATGTCTTTCAACATGTGAAAGGATTTCATCAAATGAAGGACTTTCACTACCACCTGTTTCAAAGTTTTCCTTCAGGTCATTCCACCAGTTCTTTTGTTTTGTTCACGTTTATCGCTATGAACTTTGCCAAAACATGGCGGACCCAAATTCTCTGCTTCATTGGCGCCCTATTCTTTGCCTTTACACGCGTTTATTTATCACAGCACTATTTCGAAGATCTATTTGCCGGCGCAATGATTGGCTTTCTTTGCATGAAATATACTCAAGTATTCCTTCAATCCAAATGGCAACACTTAGATACGCCACTCAACAAATAGAACATGACAAAATATTTCCATTGGTTCATTGTATTGTTTGTGATCATTGCTTGCTTACCAGTAATTGGTTTGTCTGCACTTTTTGACTGGGACGAAGTGAATTTCGCAGAATGCGCGCGGGAAATGATTGTATCGAAGGACTTCTTCAATGTCACGATAAACTACGAAGCTTTTTGGGAAAAACCACCTTTATTTATATGGATGCAGGCATTGTCCATGCTCGTTTTTGGAGTCAATGAATTCGCTGCACGTTTTCCCAATGTCATCGCTGCTGTTTTTACCTTATTGGCCTTGTATCGTTTTGGTAAGGAGTTTTTTGGAGAGAAATTCGGCATCGCATGGAGCGCACTCTATGCGTGTTCCATCCTACCCTTCATGTACTTTAATTCTGGAATCATCGATCCCTGGTTTAACTTCTTTATTTTTTATGGAATCATCCAGTTCTATAAAGGAAGCACCCACAAAAACACGCGAAACTTTATGTTATCTGGATTGTTTCTCGGACTAGCTATTTTGACAAAAGGTCCAGTCGGATTACTCCTAATTGGTGGCTCATTTGGTGTTTATTTTCTATTAAATCGATTCAAGGATTTTCCTTCCCTTACGAAAATCAGCATTTTTCTATGCACCACGTTGTTTATCGGTTCTTTGTGGTTTATTTTGCTTTTCGCAACAGGACATCAAGAAATCATTCAGGAATTCATTAGCTACCAAGTACGCTTGTTCCAAACTCAAGACGCAGGACACGGTGGACCAATTTATTACCATTGGATCATTTTACTCTTCGGTGTTTTTCCCGCATCCTTCTTTCTCATTGGATACTTGAGAAACAATCAAATCAAGCAAACAAGCTTAGATCTCATCATGCATGGAATGCTATGGTTTACCTTGATTCTGTTTTCCATTGTCAAGACTAAAATTGTTCATTACTCCAGTTTTTGTTATTTCCCCATCACCTATTTCGGCGCTCGTTTCGTGATTCATCAATGGGAGAATGGCTTTGCAAACAACAAACGCATTCATTACTTTGTCCTTTCATTCCTCGTGTTTTTAGCGCTTGTATTTGGTGTTTTAGGTTACCTCGTTGGACATACCCAAATCATCTTAGAAAACATTCAAGTGAAGGATCCTTTCGCCGTTCAAGCCATGAAAGAATCCTACAAATGGTCCGTTATTCAACTTGTACCTTTTATTTTACTAATCACGACTAGTATATTATCTTTCAATTACTTAAGAAAGAACTATTTCATAAAATATTACGTATCACTTGGGATTGGTATCATTCTTAGTTTGGTAACTATCAATGCGTTCGTCGTGCCGAAAATCGAAGATGTTTCACAAGGAGCTGCAATTGATTTTTACAAACGCCATCAACTGGAGAATGCTTACTTTACTACTTTGGGATTTAAATCGTATGCCAATTTATTTTATGGCAATGTCCGTCCTGGAATTGAACGAACGCAAAACGAAAAAGAGCTGGCCACTGGAAACATTCGAAAAACAGCCTATTTCGTCGTGAAAATTCAACAAAAAGATGAATTCATGTCCATTTACCCTGAATTGAAACACATTGGATCAAAAGGTGGATTTGTGTTTTTAAAACGTGAGTCATCGGTTGACTGTTATGGACAATGATTCGATTCGATATTTGAGAAGAATGATTAATTTTGATAAACAAATACATACACATGCCAAAAATTTCAAACAAGGCTATTCAGATGCCCGCTTCCCCGATTAGAAAACTTGTTCCATATGCTGAAACAGCAAAGAAGGCCGGGAAAATTGTATATCACTTAAACATTGGTCAACCGGACATCGAAACACCAGCAACCGCATTAAATGCCATTCATAACCTCGATCGTAAAGTATTAGAATACAGTCATTCTGCTGGATTCGAAAGCTACAGAAACAAACTGGCGTTGTCATACCAAAAAAGTGGAATTCCAGTAAACAGCGAGGATATCCTAATTACAACAGGTGGGTCTGAAGCCCTGATTTTTGGATTCATGTGTACCTGTGATCCAGGAGATGAAGTCATTATTCCTGAACCATTTTACGCGAATTACAATGGATTCGCTGTCACTGCCGGACTAAACGTCGTTCCAGTAGCATCATCCATTGAATCTGGATTCGCTCTTCCTCCAGTGGAAGAATTCGAAAAGAAAATCACCTCCAAAACGAGAGCAATAGTTATTTGTAACCCAGGTAATCCAACGGGTTATTTATATTCTCAAGAAGAATTAGAACAGTTGAGAGAAATCGTTTTAAAGCATGACCTCTATTTGTTTGCAGATGAAGTGTACCGTGAATTTTGCTACGATGGTGCCATTCCCTTTTCAGTAATGAATTTAAAAGGAATCGAAGAGAACGTGATCATGATCGACTCCGTTTCCAAACGATATTCCATGTGCGGAGCGAGGATTGGTGCCTTGATTACGAAAAATAAGGAAGTGATGGGTGCTGCGTTGAAATTTGGACAAGCTCGATTATCCCCTCCAACAGTAGATCAAATCGCGGCAGAAGCGGCTTTAGATACGCCACAATCCTATTTCGATGATGTTGTTAGCGAATATGTTGCTCGTAGAAATATTATGGTGGATGGACTAAATAGCATCCCAGGTGTTTTTTGTCCAAAACCAAGTGGTGCTTTCTATTGTGTAGCAAAATTCCCTGTGGATGATGCCGAAATATTTTGCCAATGGTTGTTGGAAGATTTTGAATTTGAAGGTCAAACCGTCATGATGGCACCAGCAAATGGATTCTACTCTACTCCAGGAGCAGGAAAACAAGAAGCGAGAATTGCCTATGTATTAAACCAGGATTCATTGAAAAAAGCGGTAGAATGTTTACGTGTCGCTTTACAGGTTTATCCAGGCCGAACGAATTCATAAGCATGTCGATAGAAACCTACGTAGCATCCATTCCTGAAGCCTATCGCTCAGATTTTTTATCCCTCATGACTATCATTCAAAGGAATATACCTGAAGGATTTAAAGAGGTGGAAAGCTATGGGATGATTGGTTATGTCGTACCGCATGAAATTTATCCGGATGGCTACCATTGCACACCAAAACTTCCACTTCCTTTTCTGAATATCGCCTGTCAGAAAAACTTTATTGCTGTTTACCATATGGGGATTTACAGCGATGAAAATTTATTGAACTGGTTTGTTGCTGAATTCCCAAAACATAGTTCAAAAAAATTGGACATGGGAAAATCGTGTATTCGTTTCAAACACGGGCATCCGATTCCCTTCGAATTGATTGGACAACTTGCTCAAAAAATGACCGTAAAGGATTGGGTCGATCGTTACGAAAAAATGTACAAACGCAAATGAACCAATTCATTATTCAATCGTTGAGTTAGCACTATGAAACAATTTGAAGTTCCATCCTTTTATCGTTCGCCCCTCATATCAAAAGTGAAGGCGCAACGTAAATTAGAAGATCCACGCAAAAAGGATTTTAGTCCAAGTGAATTGAAATTGGGAAATATAACCTTTGTTATCGCTCGACACTTTGGATTTTGTTACGGCGTTGAAAATGCTATAGAAAAAAGCTATAAAGCCATTCATGAAAATCCCAATAAGCGCATTTTTCTTTTAAGTCAAATGATTCATAATCCAGCGGTAAATGAAGATTTGATTAGTCAAGGACTGCAATTTCTTCAAGATACGGAAGGAAATCAACTCATTCCATTTGAAGAGTTAAACAGCGAGGACCTTGTGATTATTCCTGCATTTGGAACAACCTTAGAAATCGAACAAAAGCTTACGTCAATCGGCGTGGATATTACTACATACAATACGACATGTCCTTTCGTGGAAAAAGTATGGAATCGTTCCGAGAAACTTGGAGAAACCGATCATACCATTATCATTCATGGAAAATACAAACACGAAGAAACCCGTGCTACCTTTTCTCACAGTTCACAAAACGCTCCAACCATCATTATAAAGGATATCGATGAAGCTAAAATTATGGGTGATTTTATCCTAGGGAAAAGAGACTTACAATCGTTTGACCAAGTTTTTAAAGGGAAATCATCCATTGACTTTGACCCAATGAAGGACCTATCGAAAATTGGTGTTGTTAATCAAACGACCATGTTAGCGAGTGAAACACAAGAAATTACTAACTATTTACGCGAGGTCATGTTGTTGAAATACGGAGTTGAAAATATCAAAGAACACATTGCAGACACAAGAGATACCTTGTGCTATGCCACAAATGATAATCAAACAGCTACGCTCGCTTTAATGGAAACCGAAGCGGATTTAGCGATTGTAGTTGGTGGATACAATAGTTCAAACACAAGTCATTTGGTGGAATTATTAGAGCAAAAATTTCCATGCTACTTTATTAAAGATGAAAGTGAGTTGATTTCTAAAGAAGAAATAAATTCTTTTGACATCCATTCAAAAACACTGCATAAATCGACATATTTGCCAGAGAAATCAAACCATCGAATCATCCTCACCTCTGGTGCTTCTTGCCCAGATTCAATTGTGGATGGTGTCATGATGAAACTTGCTTCATTTGTCCACTCTAACGAAGAGATGAGCACAATTTTAACTACAATAACATGAAAATATATACCAAAAAAGGTGACCAAGGTCATACCGGACTCATTGGAGGAACACGCGTTTCGAAAGGAGAACTGCGCATTGAAGCGTATGGAACAGTGGACGAACTAAACTCCTATGTGGGCTTGATTCGTTCATTCGACATCAATTCGAATTCCGTTCTACAATTAATGGAAATACAAGACCGTTTATTTACAATTGGATCTAGTTTAGCCTCTGATCCGGAGAAATCCAACATGAAAATCCCTGATTTACTAGAGTCCGATGTGGAGTCCTTAGAAAACTGGATGGATGAGATGGATACCACGCTGCCAGAATTAACAAGCTTTGTTCTTCCTGGCGGACATCCATTTATTGGACACATTCATGTATGCCGTTGCGTTTGTCGTCGAACAGAACGCTTAGTTGTTACGTTAGATGAGCACGATTTTGTCGCTCCATTAGTTTTGACCTATTTAAACCGTTTAAGTGACTACCTCTTCGTTTTGGGGCGTAAAATCGCTATGGAGTTAAATATTCAAGAAAAAGAATGGCATCCACGTTATTAAATTTTCCATGCATTTATGCATAGTTTTCATTTTTAATTTGGATTATTCGAAATAAAAATTACTTTTGCCAAAAATAACACCTAAAACAAAGAATTATGTATTGGACTTTAGAACTTGCTTCTTACTTAGAAGATGCTCCATGGCCAGCAACGAAAGAGGAATTGATTGATTTCGCTATTCGTACAGGAGCACCATTAGAAGTGGTGGAAAACCTACAGGACTTAGAAGATGAGGGTGATATGTATGAGAGCATCGAAGAGATTTGGCCTGATTATCCGTCAAGAGAAGATTTTCTCTTTAACGAAGATGAATATTAATTAAGTCCTGCTTCGGCAGGATTTTTTTTATCATGAACTTTTTAGGACACCTCTACTTCTCTGGAACGGACAAAGAGTTGATGTTAGCAAATCTCTTTGGGGATTTCGTTCGTGGATCGAAACAGGAACATTTTCCTGAAGTGATTCAGCAGGGAATTAAATTACATCGAAGTATTGATTTTTACATTGACAATCATCCACTTGTTAAAGAATTGAAATTCGACTTAATGTCAGACCTCCCTAAAGTTGGACCCGTTGCGGTGGATTTGTTTTTTGATCACTTACTCGCGCGAAATTGGGCAGACTTTCACGCAACAGAATACACTCGCTTTTTAAGTGATTTTTACCAACATGAAACGGATTTTCATGATCACTATCCGGAAGAGTTCATCGAATTCATGCATAAACTCCGCACACATCAATGGATGAATCATTATCCCACAAAATATGGATTAATGAAATCATGTGAAGGAGTAGCTCAACGAATTTCTTTTGAAACAAAACTAACAACAGCTCACCTCGTTTTTGATCAAAAAGAACGACAAATCGAAGAAGTCTTTCATCGTTTTATGTCCGATGCAAAGCGTGAATTTTTATCTCATTAAATTCACATGTCCATCAATAATGATTGGGCTCTCTCCATCTTTTCGGGTATAACTTATATGATAATTATACATTCCATCCGGACAAATAAGGAATTCCAAACGTCCATCCCAACCAATGGTATGATTCGTAGATTCAAAAATAGTTTCACCCCATCGATTATAAATAGATAAACGGTAATTTTTCGGTGTAAATCCAATGGAGAACACGGGAAGAAAAACAGTATTGTGCTCTTCTCCGTCTGGCGTAAATGTATTCGGAATAAACAAGGCCACATTATCCTGAACGATCGCTATCAAGGTAAGTGAATCCTTGCATCCTAAATTTGTCTCGCTTACCAATTGTATCGCATATTGTCCTTCTTGAAACGGCAGCGAATAATCAAATGAGCTTTGATTATTGACAAAAGAAGACCCTTCGATGGTCCAAGTGTTTTGATTATTTCCTGGAGTCAAATTAAAAATGGTGATGGTAGGCTCATCAATTTCCACTTGATCAGGATTTACGTAAAAATTAGGCTGTGGCGTTGGATCAATAAAAACCGTAGCTGTTACTGGATTCGAAACACAGCCTAGCGCATCCACACCATAAACAGAATAACCTGTCGTTAAAGAAGGAGCAACAGAAATACTGCCGTTTGGATTTTGTGGAACATCCCAAACATAGGTTAAGGCACCATTCGCAAACAAGGTTACGGGAGTGTTCACGCACACCATGGTGTCTTGCACTGTTACAATCGGTAATGGATTGACGGTTAAGGTTAATTGAACGAGCGAATCGCAGCCAAAGACAGATGGAATGGTCACCGAGTACTGTCCTGAAACGGTTAAATTCTGTCCATTAAAAACATACGTGTCGCCCGCACAAATGGATGCAGAAACACTGGAGGCAGTTGGTTGAACCAATGATAATTGAAATGTGACAACTGAATCGCAGCCAAGGACATTCTGCAAGGTATCCACGTAGATTCCAGCTTGACTTAACGTTTGACCCTGAAACGTATAGGTCGAGCCAGCACAAATAGAATCAGCGTAACTTGAATAGACCGTTGGATTTTGAAACACCTCCATGGAATCCTGTTCGATACATCCATTGATATTTGTAGCAATAGCTGAATAGATTCCTGGAGAATTTGCCTGAATTACATTTGTTGAAGCACCAGTATTCCAGCTGATGGAACTAAATATCCCAACCGATTGAACAGTTATCGAATCACCTTGACAAATCGTCACATCTGGTCCAATTTGGAATGAAAAACTACTTAGTCCAATGACGATTGAATCTCTAACTGTCGAACAGCCACTTGGGACATCTACCCAATAAACTCCCGGTGTATTGATGGAAATGGATGCCGTGGTCTGACCGTTATTCCATACATAAGAATTAAAGGTATTTGTTGATTGAAGGGTTATTGTTTGTCCAGAACAAATGGAAATGTTTGGACCTAAATTTGGTAAAATCGGAGCTGCTGGCACTGGATAATTAAATACTTGAATTCCCGCAGCACCACCTACGGCACCGTGAGAAGTTCCAGCACAAGCAGGGCCCGTATGAAGGACCGTACCTGGATTTCCACCGGCAAGTAAATTGGTCACATTTGCTGGAATAACTCCTTGCTGATAACTCACTGCGCCACCGCCACCACCGCCACCAGGTCCATGACATGCGGAAGACCACAATGTACTAAAAATATTACCTCCGCTACCGCCTCGGAGATCTAGATTCATCGTAGAGGAAGTGTTGGAACACATATAGTGCACATATCCTCCTGCGCCACCGCCACCAGCTCCCTCAGAATCGGTATTTCCAATGACATTAGCTCCTCGGGCATCCACCGTGAAATTGTTTCCGTTTATCGTTGGTGAAGTTAAAAAAACCATTCCACCACCATTTGATCCCGCTGTCGCATTGAGTCCGTTGTCCTTGTATCCACCGCCTCCACCTCCGCCAAGATATGCTTTGAAAGAAGCGTAACTCGGAGTTAATCCACCCAATCCATATGAGGCGTTTAACTGGCAACTTCCATAGAACTCATTTCCACCTCTTCCACCAATTCCGCCATTTCCGCCACCACCGGCACCTGGATTTCCTGAATTCGATCCTCCGCCTCCATTCGCTAGTGGCGCGCGATTGGAATCCATGGTGATGGGAGGAACAGCAATTCCCTCCCCTTTTTTTCCGGCATTTTGATTGGCGTAATTAGGATCACCACAAGAAAACCAACCTGTGTAAACTGCACCACCAATAAATCCTTGTCCGGAAACATTGATATTTGCGTTAAACGTAATGCTGTTTGTCGCCTCGATGGCTACGATTCCACCGGTTGTCCCATTCCATGGTTGCGCAGTGACCGTTCCAACAATTGTGACATTTGAATAAACGGCCACTTTAACCAATTGTACTTTTCCAGATGGCGTGTACGTTTTACAGAGGTTACTTGTAAACGTGACGGTATTTCCATTTATTGCGGCAATGGTTGCGAATTCAAAATTACCCGCATTTCCAAGAGCGGTAATCGTTCCGAATGCAAGCGTATTGGTCGTTGTAATTGTAGCTCCTTTCATTTGAATGATGAGAACCTTATCCCCAACTTGAAAAGGACCTATAGCTGTTACGGTTGCGCTATTTGCACTAACAGCACTGACGGCAACATAAGAATTAACAACACCTGAAATATTCTGAGCTTGCGCAGTGTTTTCGAAAAATAATAGCGAAAAGAAAATAAAAAAATATTCTAAAAACGTGATTATTATTCTTTTCATTCCATTCTTCTATTTTAGCAAACTGACATGTCCTGATATGGTTCTTAGTTCATTCGATGAGCTTACAACAAATTTAATAGTATATGCATACATTCCTTCAGGACATTTCACAAAGTTATAATATCCATCCCAACCAATTTCCGGATTTTGAGAGGAAAACATTAACTCTCCCCATCGATTGTACACATCAAACTGGTAGCTTCCTGGTAAATATCCAGAGGTAAAAACAGGAAAAAACGTATTATTGTGTTCATCTCCATCAGGTGTGAAGGCGTTCGGTACATAATACAAAACATCACCTTTCACTTGGATAATTTGTGTCGTAGAATCAAGGCAGCCGTATTGGCTTTCAACGACTAACTCAACCGTATAATTTCCTTCATCAAATGGATACTGATACTCAAACGTTGAATTTGACTCTTCTAAAATTGTTCCATCTCCGAAATTCCATGTGGAGTTGAATTGTCCAGAGGATAAATTCGTAAACGTCACATTTGGGGAGTCACTGGTTAAAAGATAGGGTTCCGCGCCAATACCAGCAGCTGGGTTTGAATGAACGGTTAATACAGAAACAGCGGTATCCGAACAATTAAATTGATTGAATCCAATTACTTGATATGTAGTTGTGGTATTTGGACTCACATACACTTGGTTTCCAAGCAAATTTGTCGGATTCCAAGTATAGGTATCTGCACCGGAAACCGTCAGCGAAGCCATTTGTCCAACACAGATTTCTTGATCTGCAGTAAATGTTAAAACGGGTTTCGGGTATAAGGTGAAATTTGTTTGAATGGAATTGACACAACCTTCAGCCGTGTACCCAGTGACATTGAATACTCCAGAACCCGTTGGGAAAATCGATTGAACATTTGTTGTTGCTGAAGTGACGCCAGGTCCACTCCAAGAATAAATGGCCGCACCGGATGCAGTTAATGTTAAATTCTCATTTGGGCATAATGCTTGTGCAGAAGCAACCAAGCCCATGTTTGGTAATGGGTTCACCATTAAATCAAGTGAATCTAGGTGTGTACAACCATAATTATTTGTTGCCAGTAAAAAGAATTCATTTGAAACAGTTGGATTCCAGGTCATACTTCCAGAACTTGAGGGAACTGACATTTGGGGTGTCCAGGTATATGTGTAAGTCCCCCCAACACCTTGTGGAGTCATCGTTAAAGTATTCCCAATACAAAGGGCCGTATCTAAAAGCGTGAATATAGGTTCTGTAGAAATGACAATATTCAAATTCACAATCGAATCACAACTATAAATACTAGAGAGGCTATCCACATAAATTCCCGTTTGTGTAATGGATTGGCCATTGAAATTGTACGGGCCACCATTACAAAGTGTGTCTGTGATATTGGTAACGAATTTTGGATAAATAGTCACTTGCACTTGATCTGATGAAGGACACAGTCCAGGATTACTTGCTGAACTAGTGGAGAGCGTATAGTTTTGAACGATAGGAACACCAGTCGTGTTTACCGCAGAAACAGTTGGGTTCGAAATTATTGAAGAGGATAAATTCGTGGCTGGACTCCAAGAATACGTATATCCAACCAAGGGGCTAATCCCTAAATTCCCTATATCATCAGAGCAAATGGAAATATCCGGACCCGCATTCGCTTGTGCATTACCAATCGTTAAATTAAGTGTCACGATAGAATCACAACTATGAATGGTGTTTAATGTATCATAATAGACACCTGATTGAGTCAGGCTCTGACCATTAAATAAGTAAGGACCTCCGTTACAAAGTGTTTGTGAAACGTTTTGACTAAATTCAGGAAAAATGGTCACGTTGATCTGATCAGTAGTTGGACAAAGACCCGGATTTGTTGCTAACGAAGTGGTAACCGTATAGGTTTGAGTAATTGGCGAACCGGTCGTATTTGGTAAAGTCACGACTGGATTTGCTGAATTTGTTGAAGAAAGTCCATTGGATGGAGACCAAGTATATACATTTAATGGATTCGGAGCAGCGCCAATGGTTACGCCAGTGGAAGAACATGTTGTGGCATCAATACCCGCATTAGAAACAGCTTGATTCGTATAAATGATAACATTTCGAATCGAATGTAAATCATATAAAGCTCCGGTACTCGCTGTAAATCCAACATAGCCAGTAAAATTAACTGGGGATGTTGCTTGTAACAATTGAACATTATTGACTAATACAGTAACCAATCCATTGTTATAGGTGATTTTTACTGGTTGATAATTTGCATTGCGCAAATAATTCAAGGAACCTCCTGAATTTTGAACCTTTGGAGTTCCAGTTAAGCATTCGTTATATCCAATACCATTGAAAATTTGAATTTCTGGATTTGTCCCACCCTGACTACAATTATCATAAGTGTCAATCACAATCTTAAGTCCATTTGCAGTGCCTGGAATTCCAATTCCTCCGCCAAGAACAAATCCAGCTGGTGGAACATCTATAAAGCAAAAAGCTAGTCCATCTGCGGCATTACCTCCCCAAATACGGTATTCAAACTCAACCGTCCATTTCTGACAGGCCGTGAGATTAATTGGTGTGTTAAAAAATACACCACCTGACTGACCTGTTGTGTTATTGGTAAGGAGCATTTCGTTGTTAAATGCATCCACATCTCCCGGAGTGTCTCCGATGTGTGCATTACCCGTTAAATTCCAACCCGTTGTTATCATATTTGGAGAACCCGTTAATTGACCAAATACATAGTTTTGTGCCCAATTCACATTGCTCAGCAAAGTAAATAGGACTAGAAGAAAATTTGTTTTATTCATCATTGGCTAAAAGACGTTATAAACATTAAATAGTTGCTAAATTTAGGTAAAATTATTGCGCTATTCATTTACTTAGTGTAATTTTGACACAAACTAATGCTGTTCTAAGAATGAATGCAAACAACAAAAAGACCAATAATAGTACAGAACGTTTTCAATCGTTTAATATTGTGGTATTCGGTGGAGATGGTGATTTAGCTATCCGTAAAATCTATCCAGCACTTTTTCACAGAGACCTTGATGGACAATTAAATATTGACTATAACATCGTTGGAATTACCCGTAAAAATCCGGTTGAAAAAGATTTTTTTGATAGGTTAATTCCCTTCTTAGAAACAAGTGATCATCATCGTTACCATCGAAATGAAATTGAAAAATTCATAAAAAAAATCAAATTAATTAAAGTTGCCGATGCTACTTTGGAGGAATATGCAGAATTAACAACCTATATCAAACAGTTTCCTTCTTTTCAAAATATCTATTATTTCTCCACTCCTTCCTCTGCTTTTGGACCGATTGCGCGAACATTAAAAGCATGTGAATTAGTAAACGAATCAAGTAAAGTGGTAATTGAGAAACCATTGGGTTATAGTTTAGAATCATCCAATGCAATCAATGAAGAAATTACGCAAGCGTTTGATGAACATCAAATCTATCGAATTGACCATTATCTTGGAAAAGAAACCGTTCAAAATTTAATGGTCCTTCGTTTTGCGAATAACTTATTCGAACGCGCATGGAATTCAGAAAACATTGATAGCATTCAAATTACGGTGGCGGAAAGCCTAGGCGTAGAAAAACGCGCATCCTATTACGATAATTCAGGAGCATTGTTGGACATGGTTCAAAACCATTTATTGCAATTGCTTTGTTTGGTAGCCATGGAGCCTCCTGTTTCTTTGGAAGCGGATGAAGTACGAAATGAAAAATTAAAAGTCCTTCGTGCCTTGCGCCCCCTAACGAAAAAAAGTGTTCAAACGGATACTGTTAAGGGACAATATACACGTGGAAAAATGAATGGTGAACAAGTAAGTTCTTACTTGGAGGACATCGAAAAATACGATTCAAAAACGGAAACCTTTGTTGCCATGAAGGCATATGTCGACAATTGGCGATGGAAAAACGTACCGTTCTATTTGCGCACAGGAAAAAGAATGATCAAACGTTATTCGGAGATTGTGATCAACTTCAAAGAAGTGCGTCACAATATTTTTCCATCCAAAGAGAAATTAAACAACAACAAGTTAATCATTCGCCTTCAACCTGAAGAGCGTATTGAATTGATTCAAATGACAAAGATTCCTGGTCCAGGTGGATACCGCTACAAGCCTATCGCATTAAAACTAGATTACATCGATTCCTTCAAGGAACGTTTCCCGGATGCATACGAACGATTGATCATAGACGTCATTCGTGGAAACCAGACCTTGTTTATGCGTCAAGATGAACTTCAAGCAGCTTGGACATACATCGAATCAATTACCAATTCGTGGAAGTCAAGCAACATGCCGAACGTACTTTACGAAGCAGGAACATGGGGTCCTGGAGATTTTATTTTAGATGAAAATGAATCTTGGATTACAAAGTCATGGAGAGATTAATTTCATTCGATTCTAAGGAAGCGCTAGAACATCAGTTGGCTCAGCGAATTGAAACGATTCTTCGCGCAGAGATAACTCAAAAAGGTAGGGCAAGTCTATTGCTTTCCGGTGGAAGTACACCAAAGAATTTGTATCAAAAATTGGGTGAAATCGCATTGGACTGGTCAAAAGTTCATATTGGACTCGTTGACGAACGATTTGTTCCTCAAGACAGTCCATATTCCAACGAAACGCTCATTCGTGAAAGTTTGATGCAAAACGAAGCTTCATCTGCTCACTTTCATTCAATGGTCATTAATCCTTCAGATTACTCAGGGAATTTAACGTTGGCTACGGAAGAAAATCGTGAATTAGAAAATCCAGATATCATCGTACTCGGAATGGGTGATGATGGACATACGGCATCGTTATTCCCGAACGATCTTTCTTCGGATGATGCTACCTTTTCAGAACGTTTATTAGCTAATACAAACGCTCCAAACGAACCAAAACAACGCATCACATTCTGTGGTCCAATCTTAAAAAAAGGGAAGCACAACTTTTTAATGATCACAGGTGCACGCAAATTGGATGTTCTCACGGAAAGTACTGAGGAAAAATACCCCATACGTCATTTCATTCCATTTTTAGAAGGAATTTATTACAGTGAAAATTCATAAGATATGAATGCAAAAGTTTTAGAGATTACCAAACGAATTATTACGAGAAGCCAAGAAAGCAGAGCTACTTATTTGACACAAATGAAAAGAGCACATCAGGAAGGTGTGACGCGTCAAGCAATGAGTTGCGGAAATCTTGCACACGCTTTTGCGGCATGTGACACAAACGACAAAGCAGGATTAGCGCAAAACAAACTACCAAACATCGGAATTGTAACGGCATACAATGACATGTTGTCTGCACATAAAGTGTACGAAGACTATCCAAAAAATCTTCGAAGTTATGCGAATAAACACAAGGCAATCGCACAAGTGGCTGGAGCAGTTCCTGCCATGTGCGATGGGGTAACTCAAGGTCAACCAGGAATGGAACTTTCCCTGTATTCCCGAGATGTAATTGCGATGTCAACAGCAATTGCATTATCGCACAACATGTTTGACGCAACATTATGCTTGGGCATTTGCGACAAAATTGTTCCTGGACTTATGATCGGTGCATTGCGCTTTGGACACCTACCCACTGTTTTCGTTCCGGGTGGACCTATGCCAAGTGGAATTAGCAACGACGAAAAAGGACGCATACGTCAACTGTTCGCTGAAGGTAAAATTGGACGTGAAGAATTGTTAAAAGGAGAATCGGATTCCTACCATTCTCCAGGAACATGTACTTTTTACGGGACTGCGAACAGCAATCAAATGTTGATGGAAATCATGGGGATGCAATTACCTGGATCAAGTTTTGTGAATCCCGGAACTGAACTTCGTGATTTATTGAACGAAGAAGCGGTGAAAGTTGCCATCGAAAATACACGTATCGGATTTGAACGATCCATTGCACAGATTATCGACGAAAAAGTCATTGTGAACGGTATCATCGGATTACTAGCGACAGGAGGATCTACAAACCACACCATTCACTTAATAGCAATTGCGAGAGCTGCAGGAATCATCATCAATTGGGATGACATGTCCGATTTATCTGATGTTGTTCCATTATTGACACGCATGTATCCAAACGGCGCAGCGGATGTAAATCATTTCCACGCTGCAGGTGGAATGGGATTTGTGATCCGCACCTTATTGGATCACGAAATTTTACACGAAGATGTTTACACGATTCTTGGAAAAGGACTGAACAAATACAAACAAGAACCAAGAATTGAAAATCATCAATTAATATGGGTTGATGGCGCAAGTAAAAGTTTAAATGAATCCATCATACGTTCTGTTAGTGATCCATTTTCAGCGGACGGAGGAATTAAACTTCTCAAAGGAAATCTTGGACGTTCCGTCATTAAAACAGCTGCTGTTGCAGAAGATCAACGTGTGATCGAAGCTCTAGCGATTGTCTTTCACGAACAAAGTGATTTAATTAAAGCGTTTAAAAACGGTGAATTGGATAAAGATTTTGTCGCGGTAATTCCCTTCCAAGGTCCAAAACACAATGGAATGCCCGAGTTACACCAGTTGACTCCTACCCTCACCATTCTTCAAAAGAGAGGATTTAAAGTAGCATTGGTGACGGATGGTAGAATGTCTGGCGCATCTGGAAAGGTTCCCGCAGCCATCCACTTAACACCTGAAGCAAAAGACGGTGGAATGATTGCGAAAATCCGCACAGGAGATTTCATTCGTTTGGATTCTTACCATGGTGAATTGACCGTTTTGAATCAAGCAGAAGTTGAAGCGAGAGAAGCAACCTATATCTCAAACGAGGATACCTTTGCTTTTGGACGTGAATTGTTTGCTAACGTTCGTAAAATGGTGACGAAAAGCGAAGAAGGAGCTAGTTTCCTTTTCTAATTAAGCCTCTTCCTCTTTCCAATACATCGATGCCAATATCGATAAGAACAATGCTCCGACAACGATGAGCAATGAAATCGAGGATGGAATGTGAATAAAAGGAGACAGGAGCATTTTCAATCCAATGAAGGATAAAATGAACGCTAATCCATATTTCAATTTCGAGAACATGTGGATGGAATTCGCCAATAAAAAATACATCGATCTCAATCCTAAAATGGCGAAGATATTAGATGTGTAAAGAATCACCGGATCATTTGGTGCTATCGCAAAGATGGCTGGAATGGAGTCAATCGCAAAGACTAAATCCGTGGTTTCAATCACCACCAACACTAAAAACAACTTTGTTGCAAAACGCTTTTTGTGCCAGGACATAAAGAATTTATCTCCGTAATAGTTTTTCGAAATCGGAAAGACTTTTCGTGCCATTCGCGCACCGAAACTTGTTGAATAATCTTCTTTATCGTCCTCGTCTTCTGATGCGAACAAGGACTTTATTCCAGCGTAAATAAGGAATATACCGAAGATCGTTAAGATGGCATTTGGACGAAAGAATTTTCCGGCATTTTCCGCTAAACCGCGATTTGCTTCTTGGTCCAAACTGAAATTCCATGATCCAATACTAAATTCAGGTAAATACGTTAAATTAATTAGTCCAATTCCAGAAAAGATGAAAATCGCTCTAAAAATGATGGCGCCGATAATTCCCCAAAACAATACTTTATGCTGAAGTTTCCCTTCCAATTTAAAGAAACGGAAAACGAGAATAAAAACGAACATATTGTCCACCGACAATGCCTCTTCGATCCAATATGCGGATTGATAATCAGCAAACTTTGCAAAACCTGACTGCCAATAAACAACCAAACTAAAAAGCATGGAAACGGATACCCAAATGAAAGTCCATTTTAACGCTTCCTTATTCGTGATCTCATGACTGCGCTTATTGACAATCCCTAAGTCTAAGAGCATCATGAAGACAATGATGACAGCGAACAGAATAATTAATACGGGATTATTGGTCATGAAGCGAGCTTGTTTTAATGGACACAAAAGTAAGAAAATCATTCGAGTCCAAAATCAAAATCTATGAACGCTTTGGAGATCGAATGTTAAAATCAAAAAAAAAGGCCACATCGAAATGTGACCTTTCCATATAGGCTCTTTGACTATTTTTTGTTCAATAAGTATTTTACTGCCTCAGCAGCATTTACGAATCCACCAGTAATACAGGTCTCTGTCATTTTTGTGGATTTTTTCGCACTCGGTACTACTACCGATTTTTTGTACTTCACTGAAGTTTGCATCAAAACCTCACGAACTTGAGCTGCTGTTAATTCAGGAAAATATCCGCGAATTAACGCTGCAACTCCTGCTGTTGCCGGACATGCCATCGATGTACCTGATGCGTCTTCGTATTTCGCGTCCGGAACCGTTGAATAGATATCGACTCCTGGTGCAAAGAAATCAACAGATTTTGCTCCGTAGTTGGAGAAATCAGCTAAAATCGTTTTTCCTTTTTTGGATGAACTACTTGCCCCAACATCGATCCAGTTGCTCGCCCATTTTCCATCGTTCAAAATACGCGTTGGGTAAGAATCCTCCACATCTTTGTTTTTCGCATCGTTACCAGCAGCATGAACTAAAAGAACATCTTTACTTTCCGCATAACGAATAGCTGCGTCAACCGCTTCTTTGTTTGGTGTGTAATATTTCCCGAAGGACATATTAATTACTGTTGCACCATTATCTACAGCGTAGTAAATTGCATTCGCAACGTCTTTATCGCGTTCGTCACCGTTTGGAACAGCACGTACAACCATAATGCGTGCGCAATTCGCAATTCCATCGATACCAATTCCATTACCACGTGTTGCAGCAATGATTCCAGAAACGTGTGTTCCATGCATGGCATCAGGACCTTCGTAACGGTTACATCCGTAATATTTTTCAGTCAAATCATTTGGATGATCACCAACAACGATGGCACGAATACTATCTGCGTTCACTGTTGACATTCTCACAGTTCCTTCCATGGATTCCGTAGCGCCATGAATTTCAGTTTCTAAGTTAGCTGCAGGCATCACAAGTAAAATCCCTTTTAAGCGGTCTTGAATACGTTTTTCTTGATCATTTACAGGTATATAATCCGCACTGGTTTTTTTTGAGAATTCACCATTGGATGATTTTTTCACATTTTCGATGTACACATTAAATGCCTTCATCGCTGCAAGTTGCTGCTGAGAATTTTTTAAATCACCTTCGTAATTTTTCTTTAATTTCAAATACGCTTCATAACGCGTTTTATCCGACGCTGAGAAAGAAGACTCAGATTTCCCATTAAAATAAGCAGATTCGTTTCGGTACATACGAGACAATTCTAATGCTTCATCTTTGATATCCTCCGTTGCTCCACCTAAAAACGACCAACCATGCACATCATCCACGTATCCATTTTTATCATCATCAATTCCATTTCCAGGAATTTCATCCTCATTTACCCAAATCACATCTTTTAAATCCGGATGATCCGTTTCTACTCCGCTATCGATGACAGCAACAATAACTTGTTTTGGTTTTTTTCCTGCGGCATTTAACAATTCATAAGCGCGCTCTGCTCCTACTCCATAAATACCACCCTTACTTGGATCTTCTAAATACCAATTTAATGGTGCTTTATTTGGGCTTTCTTCTTTCTTCTGCGCAACACTCGTAAAAACAAGTGATGAACACAAATAAATTAATATTCTTTTATTCATTTCAATTTTTTTAGTTCACGAAAATAAGCAATTATTTTTATTGACGCATGTCCACTTGAATTGTTACTGAATTGTTGAGAAGTTGTTTAGAATCCAAACGTTTTTCAGATTCAAGATTCGGCACAAAGCACTAAATTTGTCATCTTAAATTAACTTATTATGAGTACAGTAGAACACCTTGAATGTTTGATCATTGGATCTGGTCCAGCTGGATATACAGCAGCCATTTACGCAGCAAGAGCTGACATGAAACCGGTTATGTATCAAGGATTACAACCAGGAGGACAATTAACTACGACAAATGAAGTAGAGAATTTCCCAGGATATCCACAAGGAGTCACTGGTCCTGAAATGATGATGCAGTTAGAAGAGCAAGCGAAACGTTTCGATACAGACATTCGTTCTGGATTTATCACGAAAGTAGATTTTAGTGATTCTGTTCACAAATGTTGGACAGAAAATGGTTCAGAGATTCATGCAGAAACAGTGATTATTTCCACAGGTGCCTCTGCAAAATACCTTGGATTAGAAAGTGAGCAAAAATACTTGAAGTTAGGTGGTGGAGTTTCCGCATGCGCTGTGTGTGATGGATTCTTTTACCGCAACCAAGAAACGATCATTGTTGGAGCGGGTGATTCTGCATGTGAAGAAGCACATTACTTATCGAAGTTGTGTACGAAAGTGACGATGCTGGTTCGTCGTGATGAATTCAGAGCATCTAAAATCATGTCGGAACGCGTGATGAAAACTCCGAACATCGAAATTTTGTTCAACACAGAAACCTTAGAAGTTTTAGGTGATGGTCAATTAGTAACTGGTGCTCGTGTTCAAAATATTCAAACGAAAGAAGAGCGCACGATTCCAGCAACGGGATTCTTTGTTGCGATCGGACACCAACCAAACACCGAAATTTTCAAAGATTTCATCAACTTAGATGAAACGGGATACATCAAATACGAACAACCGGGAAGTTCGAAAACAAATGTACCTGGAGTATTTGTTGCGGGAGATGCTGCAGACAGAACGTATCGTCAAGCGATTACAGCTGCAGGCACAGGTTGTATGGCCGCGTTAGATGCCGAACGTTATCTAGCCGCAAAACATTCATAATAAAGCATTACAACAGATAAACCGAGTTCGAAAGACTCGGTTTTTTTTGTTTAACGAATCGCGTCCTTGTCCAATAATTTCACAAAGTGAAATCCTTTTGGCGCATATCCTTCATTGTAGAAAAACTTGTGTGCTTTAAAGTTACTGGTGTACGAATCCAGTGAAAGCATCTTGCACTGTTGTTCAAAGGCTTTTCTCTCTAGAAAATCAAACATCAACTTGCCAACACCTTGACTACGGTGAGATGCACGAACGATGATGTTATCTAATTCTAAGTACTTACCGATCCAAAGTTTGTTTCCAATCCAAAAACCAGAAATGGCAATGCACTCTTCCTCTTCAAATACACCCACTTGTCCGTAGCGACAAGGAAGCATCTCATCTAACTCACGTGAATACGTTTCCAAGGTCAAGCTTGGATACAACTCTTGCAAAACATTAAGGTGCATGAGCATTTCCTCTTTGTCCACCAATTCTCTCACTAACATATCTTTATTTTAAGTGCTTTTCCATTAATTCCAAAATGCGTCGGTATTCATCATACCATGAATAGGATTCTTTGAATCCATGAGATTCCACTGGATAAACAGCTAAATCCCAATCCTTTTTTCCAAGTTCAATAAATCGTTGGCTCAAACGAACGACATCTTGAAATTGCACGTTATCATCGACCATTCCGTGTAACATCAAAAGTGGGTCTTGTAAATTTTCAGCGAAATAAATCGGCGAACTTTTACGATAAGCTTCCGGATCGGTTTCTGGACTATTTAAAATATTGCTTGTGTATTCATGATTGTAATGTGCCCAATCCGTCACCGAACGCAAAGCCGCTCCACATGCGAATTCATTTGGTTTTGTCAATAATCCCATCAAAGTAATGAATCCACCATAGGATCCACCGTACATCCCTACTCGCTTTGCATCAATTCCATAGTTTTTCACCATGAACGCTTTTGCATCGACAAAATCCTCCAAATCTCTTCCACCCATGTGACGATAGATGGCTGTTCGGTAATCACGACCATAGCCTTCACTCGCTCGGTAATCCAAATCAATGACAGTGAATCCTTTATCCATCAACAAATGATGAAACATGTACTCACGGTAATAATTACTCCAATAATGATGTGCATTTTGCAAATATCCCGCACCGTGAACAAAGAAAATTGCCGCGCCATTTTTCGTTTCCTTTGTTGGCTCGTAAATACGCGCAAAAATGGGAACACCATCAGATGCGGGTATCGAAATCACTTCTGGATCAATCCAACGATAGGATTCAAACGCGTCCGAGGTAGAATGTGTAATTTGACTCAAATCGCGCTTCGTTGGATTGTTTTCCTTTACATACAATTCCCAAGGTTTATTGGCAAAGGACTGTCGAACCACCATGTTTTTTTCATCCGGTGATAAGCGCACTTCATTAAACCCAACTTGCAATTGTGCATACGGCGTAAACGTCAAATTCTCA
Organism: uncultured Flavobacteriales bacterium; assembly: GCA_903860985.1. Lineage (GTDB taxonomy): Bacteria > Bacteroidota > Bacteroidia > Flavobacteriales_D > Crocinitomicaceae > UBA952. The sequence goes on along the minus strand of CAIOSO010000175.1, from coordinate 8,795 downwards.
AGATTCAATTTACCAAAAGCATGGTGACCCGTTTTTCCAATTTCACATGGATTGTACTCGAGGTACATGTTTTCGCGATCTTTTGACAATCGTACTTCGTAAACCTCTGTTTTTGCCACTGGCCAAAGGCATGATTTTTTTCCTTTCGACAGTTCATATTGATACACTGTTGAATATCCCGTTTCTTCTGATTGAAAATAAAACGACTCACCATCTAAAATCCAATCCATGTTGCCATCCGCTTCGTTCCAAGAAGAAATACCAGGACCGCCAATCCATGCTTCGTCGTGTTGATGTTCGATTTCTTGGATACTTGCTTTTTCCAAGTTAATTAACACAATCCATCGGTCTTTATTATCTGAACTTCGAACATCACAAAGTGCCAATGGTTGATTTTGAGCAAATTTTACCGCATGAATAAACAGCGGACGATCTTGTTTATATTGCGAAACAGAATCCTTCTCTCTCAAATAAGCTGGTTTCAGGCGAATATCTGTCAACTTGGAAAAATCCAAATAAATCAATGTGTCTGCAGCCATCTGATACAAAACCATTTTCTGATTTGGCTCACTTGCACTGACTTTATCGCGAGCCAATTGATGTTTCGTAAATCCATCGTTCGTCACAAACTGCTCGACACTTGTTGGTTTGGAATCCGTTTCTTCTGTCACACGAAAAACCGCATAACTGACTGATGGATCAACTTGAATGTCACTCCAATTTGCCGCACCGACAAATTGTTCCTTTGGAAAGCTAAACCGTGAGGTTTCACCTTGTTTTTTATAATAGGCTGATCGTTCATTTTTATCTTGAATAAACTCAAACAACTCGACTTGTTGTTTTTCCAGAAAACTACTGTCTTTTTCCTGTGTTTTTTTGTCCCCCGCTTTAAAATTTGTCAATTGTTTGATGAACCCTGATTGGATATCAAGAGCATACGCTTGATCACCTTGCTGAAAAAGTACAATTGTTGGAATCTTGGCGCGTTGTACGTTGTAAACACCATTGGTTGTTTGCAGATGGGTTTGACGTGAACCAGTTGCTTTGTCCACGCTCCACAAAACACCTTCATCGCTCATGAATTGACGTTGAAAATCACGTTGAGCAGCATCAAAGAACACCACAGAAGATGCTAGCGAATCGGATAATTTCGTGTACTTCTGATCCTTTAAAGAATATTGAAAGAGACTAGATCCAATCATGTTTTCCGGATTCCAGTAAAAATAAATGGATTTTCCGTCAATGGACCAATTATACGATTCCGGTGAATTCCCTACGAAGGTGTTACCGGACATTATTTGTTTCAAATCCAATTGAGCATTCGCTTGAAATGTAAACGCGCAAATACCCATCAATCCAAAGAGTAAATTTTTCATGCCTTAAAATTACAATTCTCTGCTCAATACGTGCATTTTTGATCGAAAAACAAGGAAGTACACTTGGAAACACGTACCTTCGTTTATCAAAGGAAACAGATTGAAAAGACTACTCTATTATTTATTAAGCGAACGTCAATACTTGATGACCTTACATCGAAGTTTCTACTTTATGTATCGTTTAGGTCTTTTAAAGAATAAAACATCCTTTAAATTCCATTATTTCATACAGCATATCATCAAACCTGATTATGTGGTCATTGATATTGGCGCAAACCTAGGGTATTTCGCAAAAACCTTTTCCCGCTTGGTTCCAAACGGAAAATTAATTGCCATTGAGCCATTGCCCCAATTTCACGCTGTTTTGGATTACTTCATTGGAAGCAAAGAGAATGTTGAATTACACAACGTAGCGCTTGGAAAAACATCCGGATCAATCACCATGGTTTTACCAAAAACAAATGGAATGATGCGAACTGGATTACCTCACATTATGAGCAATGAACAAGAAGGAGAACATCAAACGACTCAGCAAGTTCAAATGATTAACACATCGGCGTTCTTTAGCACATTTGAACGGATTGATTATATAAAATGTGATATCGAAGGTCACGAATGGGAAGTCTTTAGTCAATTAGGGGAAGTGTTGAAGGAAAAACGTCCCATCGTACAAATTGAAATTGACCCAAAGAATACCGAATATTTATTATCCTTCTTTCAAGATTTGAACTATGTTCAACACGGCATTCAAGCTGGAAAATGCATAGTTGAAAATGGAAAGCAAGCAGAGCAAGGCGATTATTTATTCATTCCTAGTGAAAAAATAAATTTAGTGCAGGGATGGAACGACTAAAATTCAGCATATTCATCCTTTTAATCGGCACGTTGTTTTCTTGTAATAAAGGTGCTGGCGAATTCAAAATAAGTGGTGTTATTTCGGATGATACGTTTCAAACTACATTAGCAGGAGCTGAAGTGTCTATTTACAAGATTCCCGTCGCTTCGAATACAGAACAATACATAGGAAGTCAAATACTCGGTGCAGATGGAGCATATCATTTTACTGTTCCTCGTGAACGAATGGAAAAGTATATTCTCCGCGTGACGAAAAACCTATATTTCCCGATCGAAAAAACCATCTATTTTTCAGAACTAAAACTGAAAGAAGAAAACGTTTATCCTTTAGCTACCTGGGCGAAATCATGGGTGGAATTGAAATTTATCAACACAAATCCGCTACCACAAGACCACTTTCAATACATTAAACAATCAGGATATGCTTCCTGCTTGGATTGTTGTCCAATTATTGCACAGGATTTCTTCGGAGCGGTGGATACATCCATCTATTGCATCAACAAAGGAAATACGATTTACTCCTTGCTTTATTGGGTCATGAACACAACGAATCAGGGGTATTTAGAAGCCAATACAACAGCATTCGATACCACACAAATTTACTTTAGTTATTAAGGCTCTTCCATTAAGACCTTATACTTCAAAAGTCCTTCAGCGCGTGAACACGCATTAAAATGCCACCATTCTGTTTGAAGTTGTCGAAATCCTTGAGACTTCATCACTTTGCGTAGTAATTCTCGATTTTCAAATTGAATATCCGTCAATTTTCCTTCTGCTTTAAACTGTTTCTCCATCGAAGGATAAGCAATTTGACGAATATCATCATATCCAGCTCCCATGTCTAATGGAATCAACTGTTCGTTAACAATGGTTAAGTCCACTGCCGCTCCCATATTGTGTAAACTCCGGTTTTTGGGATTGGAGACAAACTTCCCTCGTTCGATAGGTGGCAAGGAATCAAGGGCATCCCACATTTTTTGTTGGACGCTAACAGGTCGAAGGGCATCGTAAATCAACAAATGGAATCCTGGTTTTATATCGCTTAAATAGGATTGAACTTTATCTAAGCGAATGGCAATATCCTTCTGTAAATACGCTTTTTTTAAGCGCTCATATAAAACGATCCCCATGAAATTATCCGCTGTGGCATATTTTAAGTCAACAAAAATTGCTTTATTCAAGGATTGAATATCGACTAAATCAAATTGGGGAACAGCCTCTGTATCCTTTAATTTTTCCGTTGGATTTTGTTGATTAGTAGCTTGAAGCAGCTTAGTACCTTCCTTTTGGGAAGGAGTATCGGAGCAGGAGAAGAGTAAAAAAATGAATGAAAGTCCGAAAGTGATCGTCCTCATGCCAAAATCGACTGTGTTTCCGCAGTAATTCGTTTTCGAAGTCCATCAGAAACAGGATACAATGGTAATCTCATCTTTTCTAACATCAGTCCGCGCACATTCAAGGCCACCTTAACTCCACCTGGATTTCCTTCTTCAAAAAACATCTTGGTCACGTTAAACAAGTCGTAGTGTGCTTTTCTCGCCATGTCCAAATCACCTGACATAGAGGCATGAACCATCGTTGAAAATCTTTCAGGGAAAGCATTTGCTACCACCGAAATAACTCCATCTGCACCGGCCGAAATTAGCGGCATGGTTAAATTATCATCCCCCGAAATGACTCCGAAATCCGGACGTCGCAGTCGGATTATCTCCATAATTTGCTCCATGTTACCCGATGCTTCTTTCACCGCTACCACATTTGGAATTTCACTTAATGCAAGCGTTGTTTCAGGAGACATATTAGAACCCGTTCTTCCAGGAACGTTATACAGAATAATCGGCAGATCTGTATAAGAAGCCACCAATTTGAAGTGTTGAACAATTCCTTTTTGAATTGGTTTATTGTAATACGGAGAAACGGATAAAATACCATCCACTCCTTTAGGAAGTTTAGAGAAAATTCCTTCTAGAGCACGTGTGTTATTTCCACCTACTCCATAAACAATTGGCAATTGCCCCTTATTTTCATCGATCACCGTTTGTAACACCTCCATTTTCTCCTCTTGCGTTAGAACGGGGGATTCTCCAGTAGTTCCCTGAACTACAAGGAAATCAGTACCACCATCAATTTGCAATCGAACTAAACGTCGAAGTGCTGCAAAATCAATTTGTTCATTTTCTAAAAAGGGGGTAACCAAGGCAACGCCTGATCCTGTAAATGGATTATTCATTCGTAGATATTTTTTTTAGTGTTTCGATAACGAAATGAAGCATTTCTGCGGGCTCATCTGACCCAGCATTCAATTGTAAATCGAAGGATGCTTCTTTTTCATTGACAATAATTCTTCGTTGCACTGATGCATCTTGAATATATGGAAATATTTTTGCGTCCGTATGTCCAAACCAGATGACAAGGTCATATGCTCTTTGCAATTCGGTTTCCAATTGAACGTCTTTTAATTTATTCCAAAAATTAAAATCAATTGGGGAATTGTAATAAATCAAAAAATGTGGCGGAAGCGTATTCTTGTCCACTTCTTTCGGAACATTCACGACAATAATTAAGCGATCCACATTACTCGCATTGAGCATGCTATCTAAGGATTTCCTAAATTCTTTTAATTGCTCCTCATTTTCGTAATTAAACGCAACGAGCAAAGATTTTGCAGATTCCCATATATTTTTACTACTCACTAACTGATCAATTTAATAAATTCATTTTCACTAATCATCGTAACACCTAGATTACTTGCTGTTTTCAGTTTTGCAGGTCCCATATTCGCTCCAGCGATCAGGTAATCTGTTTTACTCGAAACAGAAGAGCCTACTTTACCTCCATTGCGTTCAATTAATTCTTTTATTTCGTCCCTTGAAAATGTCTCAAAGGTACCGGATACAACCAGGATTTTACCATCTAAAATCGACGAAGCTTGCTCCTTTTTTATCGTTTCAAATGAAAGTCCAATTTCTTGCAAACGGTGAATTAAAGCTAAATTAGCTGAATCTTGGAAATAGTGCAGTACGGATATTGCAATTTTTTCACCAATTTCTTCAACTTCGATTAATTCATCATAATTTGCTTGCCTCAACGCATCCATATTTTCAAATGCTTGCGCCAATTTTTTAGCTACGGTCTCTCCAACAAATCGGATTCCTAATCCAAAAAGTACGCGCTCGAATGGATTGTCTTTTGAAGCGTTAACCCCTTTCAATAAATTGTTTGCCGACTTTTCACCCATTCGATCTAAATCAATTAATTGATCGAATGTTAAGGTATATAAATCGCTAATATCTTGAATGAATCCCTGTGCATACAAAACTTCAATCGTCTCTTCTCCTAGTCCATCAATGTTCATGGCTTTTCGACTGATGAAATGGGCGATTTTCCCTTTCACTTGCGGGGGACAAGCCGTTTCATTCGGACAGTAGTGATGTGCTTCTCCTTCCTTTCGTATGAGTTCTGTTTGACATTCTGGACACTTTTCGATGAAGTGAATTCGTTCCAGTGACGTTCGTTGACTCACATTAACGCCAACAATTTTCGGAATGATTTCTCCTCCTTTTTCCACTTGAACGAGGTCTCCCAAATGTAGATCGAGTTTCTCTATTTGATCCGCATTGTGCAAGGAGGCTCTTTTCACGGTCGTACCACCCAATTGAACGGGTCTTAAGTTCGCTACCGGAGTAATAGCTCCCGTTCGTCCAACTTGATAGCTTACCGCTTCCAAAAGCGTTTCAACTTGACTTGTTTTAAACTTATATGCGATTGCCCAACGAGGAGACTTTGCCGTGAATCCCAATTTGCGTTGTTGATCGTACGAATTTACTTTGATGACAATCCCGTCAATATCAAAAGGCAAGTTATTTCGTTCTTCGTTCCAATAATGGATAAAATCCATGATTCCATGGATGTTATTCGTTTTCTCAATGAAGCGATTTTCTGGTGGTGGAATGCGAAATCCCCATTCTTTTGCTTTTAACACGGACTCAAAATGTCCGGTTTGCTTGTCATTCAAGCCGTAAAGCCCATATAAATAACAATCCAATTTACGGTCAGCTACCACTTTTGAATCCAACGATTTCAAGGTTCCGGATGCAGTATTTCTCGGATTCGCATACAATGCTTCTCCCGCTTCTTCCCGCTCTTGATTTAAGAGTTGAAACTGTTCCAAAGGCATGAAGATCTCTCCCCTAATTTCAAAATCATCTGGAAAATCATTTTGTAATTGCAATGGTATCGTTCGAATCGTTCGTACATTTTTGGTTACTAATTCGCCTTTCTCACCATCACCCCGCGTAACTGCCGTTGTGAGTTGTCCATGTTCATATCTAATCCCAATAGCAACCCCATCGTATTTAAGCTCGCAGACGTAATCAATACCATCATTAATCGACTTTTTAATTCGATTCTCCCAATCCATAATTTCCTCTTCCGAGTAGGTATTGGACAAAGACAGCATTGGATAACGATGTGAAACAGCTTGAAACTTCTTGGTAAGGTCACCGCCAACACGTTTTGTTGGACTATTCTCAGAGACATTTTCAGGAAATTCCTTTTCTAACTGTTCTAGCTTCTTCAGTAATTGGTCGAAATCGTAATCTGAAATCTCCGGTGAATTTTGGACGTAATACAAGGAATTGTGATGATTTAATAGCTTCACCAATCGATCAATCTCCGCTTTTGCCAATATCGAATTCATGCCCTAAAGTTACACTTTTTGCGCTTTCAACATACGAGATTTACCCTGTAAATCTTTACGTATTTCAATTTTATCAAACTCAAATAATTGAAGGTATTCTTTCACTTCCTCCCCATATAATTCATGAAGTTCAAAAAACAAAAATCCTCCTTCGACTAATTTGAGATCAGCAAATTTGATGAGTTCCTTGTGAAAAATAATGGGATCTTGATCGTCCACAAATAAGGCCATCGAAGGCTCGTGCTCGAGCACATGTTTGGACATCGTGCTTTTTTCTTGTTCAGGAATGTACGGTGGATTTGAAACGATGATGTCGTATCCGTTTGCTTCCGAGAGAAAACGCTCAGTAAAATGCAGCGCATCCTCGTGAATCAATTCCAAATCTAAGTTCAGCTTTTTAGCATTTTCTGCACTTAAGTCCAATGCTTCTTTGGAATAATCTAATGCTTGAACACTGGCATTCGGGTAAGCAGTTTTTAATGCGAGTGCAATGCATGCTGTTCCTGTGCAGCAATCGATGATTCGTTTGGGGTGAGCATTCGTTTCAATGATCCATGAAACCAATTCCTCCGTTTCTGGACGAGGAATCAATGCGCGGGAGTCACAAGAAATGTTTAACCCATAAAAATCCGTTTCTCCGACTAAATACTGGAAGGGAACATCGTTCAGCAATCCTTTCACGAAACTTCGCACATACAAAAGATCGGATTCCGACAAGCGTTCACCTTGATTTAATAACAAGTCACTGGAAGACCAATTCATTCGTTTACAAATCAATTGTGTCCACATGGACTTTAATTCTGTGTTAGAAAAACGGGAATCAAGCCGATCGTAAAAGTAATTCTTTGCGGATTTCAGCGTATTGTCAGAAACAAACATTATTCTTTTCGAAGCTTTATAAATTCTTTGATTTTCTCGTTTTCAATCAGGACAGTCAAGTTATAGTAAGCAATTTTCCACTCACCGTTTTCCAGTACACAGATACCGCTTCCTCGACAGGACTCCATCCAAGTATCTAGATCCTCATCGAAATATGCGATTGTGCCGTTAGCGGTAAAATTCCATAGTCGTTTACTCGGTTTAAAGTCCCATGCCTTTCCTTTATCGAAATATGGTTTGCAAAACGATTGAAATTCCGCTTTATTCCAACGTTCACCTGGAGCAGTTCCTAAAAAGATGAAATCGTTCGTCGTCGCATTAAAGTATTCCTGGAAATTCGCCTTGGCAGCAGAAAGATGCCATTCGTTCACCAGTTTATCGAGGCTTGTTAGCGTTTCATTGGACTGTGTTCGTGCAATAAACGTACTAAAGAAAAACAGAGATAAGAGGATGATCCGCATCTTAGTTTCTTGACTTAACCGCTTTCTCACAAGCTTTCACTGCTGACTTCAAGTTCACAATACCACCTGTTACCGATTTCGATGGGAATCCAAAATCTGTATAAACTGTTGCTGATTCTAATAGAATCGTTTTGATTGTCCACATGTCTAAGCTTGGGAAATACGATTTCAACATAGCGGCTGCACCTGCAACCATTGGCGCTGCCATCGAAGTTCCTTGTAGGTTCATGTAAGCACTTTGCGGAACGGAATTATAGATTTCCAATCCCGGTGCAAATACATCCACTGTTTCCGCTCCAAAATTTGAAAATTCAGCTACCATGGCTTCTCCTTTTGTTCGTGTGGAAGCTCCAATGGTTAATAAATTACTAAAGGACTCATCTTGAAAGTCAAAATGTGATGTTGGAAAATTCGGTTCGACGTCCACATCTTTCGCATCATTTCCTGCCGCGTGAATCATTAAAACTCCGTTCGTATCTGCATACAACATTGCTTGGTATACTTCGTATTGATGTGGTGAATAAT
>CAIOSO010000174.1 GCA_903860985.1 uncultured Flavobacteriales bacterium | reverse complement strand
TGGAAACGTTCATTGGAAGATTTCTTTCAGCACCTGGTTTACATCTCCGTTCACATGAAACTCCCTTTTCAACTTGCTTATCAAACTCCTGAAACCTTAGGGATTGATCGCCTATGCAACATTGGGGGTATTGCTTTGAAAAACCAAGGAGTTCCCAGGTTGATTGTGGACCTTGGAACCTGCATTAAATGCGACTTTTTAGGAGCAAATCAAGTGTATGAAGGTGGATCCATTTCACCCGGTTTGAACATGCGAGCGAAAGCGTTAAATGCGTTCACTGCCAAATTACCGCTTGTTCCACTTTCTGTTTCGACAAAATTAACGGGGAAAAGTACCCAGGAATCCATTGAAAGTGGCGTGTTTAATGGATGGAAAGCCGAAATCACCCAAATGATCCAGTATTACCATACACAATTCCCTGACCTAGTCGTTTTCCTCACAGGTGGAGACGCCCAATATTTTGATTTCGATCAAAAAAGTAACATCTTTGTACTCGAACATTTAACCCTAGAAGGAATTCTAGAAATTTACCGTCTGAATGAAGATTCTCTTTAATTTCCTTGTCCTTTTTACCTGTTTTCAAACTTGGTCGCAATCAAGCACCAATCAACCGGCCTCCTTCTATGGACTGGGTGAAAGTGCCGCACAAAATCATGGAATTTTCGATGCGCTTGGAAAGAATACCATCAATGTTTTCGATTCAACCATCCTGAATTTTTACAATCCGGCAAGCTACAATACAATGAGTACAGGAAATACCCTCTATTCGTATGGCATTCAAACGAGAATTTCCAATTATTCCGAACAAACGAAAACGCAAATCGGATTTGCGGGTATGGTAGATCACATCGCCATCGGATTGAAAATTAAAAAAAATATGGGGATGGCTTTCGGACTAAAACCGTATTCGTCCAGAGGATATCAAATCATTGATAAAACATTCACTGGTTTTGATTCCTTGCAATATACCTACAAAGGCAGCGGAGCGATTCAAGATTTGTTTCTTGGGTATTCATACGGATTGGTCTACAAACCAAAAACGAAGCTTTCTATAGGCGCAAATGCATCTTATTTATTTGGAACCGTTACCAATGAACGTCAAGCGAAATTAATCGCGTCCGGATCCAATCAAGGTGGCCTCAACAAAAACTCCATGATCATCCGTTCATTTCACTACGAATTAGGAGCCTATTATCAGCAACAAATAGGAAAAAAACAATTGCTTAGCTTAAGCGCTGTGTACGTTCCTTATCAAACAATCAAAGGTGAGTACCAGGATGAATTTTATACCGCTTCCAATATAAATTCGAGTGCGACCTACGACACCATAGCATTTAGCCGAAGTCCTATTCATTTGTTGAATTCATCGACAATACAACTTGGACTTAACTACAGTATATTTTTGCCGAATATCAAACGACAATCTAGGGAATTACATCCAAAGTTAAGTTTGATGGCATCCCTTAGTCAATTTGGTGCGCTCGAACATAACGCACCGGATTTAATTCCCGATTTTGGAATGACAAATTTTCAACGCCTTTCTTTTGGAGCCCAATTCAATCCTGAATCGAGACTAATGGAAAATATTTCAACCTTAAAGGGAATTGAAAAAATGTCGTATCGATTTGGCTATTACTCACAAACACTTCCATACACGATCAATGCTATTCAATACCAAGAATCGGCGCTAAGCTTTGGTTTAGGACTTCCTATTATGGCTCAAATGTCTGCTTCATCCGTTAACTTTAGTATTAACGTGGGTAATCGCACAAGCAATCAAAGTTTTGGGATACAGGAAAAATTTATTTCTGTCAACCTAAGCTTTATCCTCGCACCTTCCAATTTTGACAAGTGGTTCCGACAACGAAAATTGGACTAATCGGATTGCTAGGTCTTTTTCTCTTAGGAATCTATTCCTGTGAGAATGATCTTGACGCCATCGAGCGCATTAGCTTTGACGCGCACTCGCCGGATGAGACCACAAAAAATTTAAAAATGATTTATGCGGAGGATGGATATGCACGCGTTGAGATTTTTGCTGCCTTAGCAGAAACATATCGTGGAAAAGAAGAAATCACAAAGATAAAGGACAGTTTGAAAGTTCATTTTTTCAATGAAAAGGGTGAAATCGTCTCCAAATTGACCGCTTTGTACGGTGAAATAAACAATACCAAAGGAACCCTGATGGTGAAAGACTCTGTTCGTCTGTATAATTATGAAAAGAAACAAACATTAGAGACAGAGGCCTTATTTTGGAATCAAAAGGACAG
>CAIOSO010000173.1 GCA_903860985.1 uncultured Flavobacteriales bacterium | reverse complement strand
TTTGGATAAGAGTTTAAATGAAGTTCACCAAAAACTGACCAACTATCGAGGGATTTTGTAAGTCCAAATTGAAGGTCCGTGGCAAGTTCCTTCATTCCTGTAGCTACCCCAACACTGCTGTATATCGACCAAGATTTACGTCCAGTCGCAACGGGTTGAGCCCACGAAAAAAGTGGAAACAACAGCAACAATAGCAGGAGGTAACTTTGACGTAACATAGGGAAGTAAAAGTAGCGGAATAATTGCTGAATTCCTAGTGTCGAAAAGGAGATGTTGTGAATTAACGCAGCGTCAACTTCTCTAAAGCCTTGCGGTCGCCATTGAAATCATCCCCATCTACATTTCCTTCAATTCCTTTGACATAGATGAACTCTGTAAATTGGTGGAAGGACCAGGGAAGACCCGAAATCCGGTGACGTCCAGAATAAGCAGCGATCCAAAAGTGATAGGGTTTAAACTCTTTTGACGTGAAATAACGCTTGTAAAAATCTAAGTTGGCATAAATGATAGGTTTAACTCCGTAGTGCTTTTCCGCTAATTTCAACCAGTTTTTTACGCCACGGAGTAAGTTCTCTCTTCCGAATAAACTGTTTCTTTCTAGGTCTAAAACAGGTGGTAAATCGCCTTTGCGCAGGTAAACGTGACTTTTGAATAAGTTAAATTGACTGGTGGATGATTGATTTGGACGATAGAAATGATAGACTCCGCGAATAAAGTTTTTCCCTTGGCTTTCCTCCCAATTGCGGTGAAATTCGTTGTCTAGGATACGCGATCCATCCGTAGCGCGAATAAAGACAAATTCGATTGGGTGTTTCGACGTAGCAACGGAATCCCAGTCAATGTAGCCCTGGTGATGTGAGATGTCCAAGCCAAACGTGCGAATGCCATTCTTTTCAAAGGATGATTTATCCAAGTTTTCATAGTCCTCAACACTGGTGAAAAAGTGAATTTTCTTGACAGGTGTCATGCGTACAATGCGAAAGGCGAAAGGAATGAAAACGATGAGAGCGGCTAAAATCAACCATTTTTTGGGTCCTTTTTTCTGAAGGAAAAACAAGGTGATTAACACGGCAAAGACACACACGATTCCAGCAATGATGCGGAGCGGATGATGGTGGATATATGCGGTAATTTCGTTCACTTATGTGGGCTTTTCGGATTTTTACGCTTCAATATTAGTCATTTAATGTACATGTACGACAGTGCTCAGTGCTCAGTGAACGAGAAACAGAGCGAGAGCGAGAAACAGAGCGGATAGTGAGAGTGGAAAAACATTAGCACACTAGCACATTAGCACATTGTCACTCCTTCACCACCCGAATCACGTCGCCACCTTGTGCATCAATAGCAATAAAGTACGTTCCATTGGATAGATCAACCAGTGACAGTTTTGTTAGCGCTTCGTTTAATGAAATGCGTGCGATTTCCTTTCCAGCGATGTCTGTTAGTTTGGCTGTTTGACCAATCCATGCGCTTGGAACAAGGATGTTTAGTTCTCCCGACAATGGATTCGGATACACATTCATCGATGCTAAGTTTCCTTCGGATAGACCTGTGTAATCTAAGGTAAGGATGAGGGTGATGGTGCTGTCGCAGCCTTGAGCATTCGTCAATACTTGCGTGAATGTTCCGGAAGTATTGTATTCGATGCCATTCAAATTGTAGAAATCGATGCCGCTTGCGGTGATCGTACTTTGACTCGGGTAATTCACGGTGATGGACATCGAATCGGTATTGCTACATCCCGCACCACTGAATCCAGTAACGCCAAGTGTGATGCTTTGCGTTGGGAAGATCGTTGCGCCATTTTGTTCACTATTGCTCCACTGATACGTTGCTCCACCATTAGCAGCCAGAACCACTGAATCTCCTTGACAAATCACTTGGTCGTTTCCAGCAGAAATATCTGGCAAGGTTCCAACGCTTACGTTTAAGGTGTCCGTTCCGTAACAACCATCGTTGCTCATTCCGGTTACGACATACGTTCCGTTTCCTGTTGGATAAAATGGAACGCCGTCCTGAACGCCATTGTCCCATTGTAAATTGAATCCGCCGATTCCTGTTAAAACAACTGCTTGACCTGAACACGTAGAAACATCATTTCCTGCATTGATGTTCGGTACGGGATTCGCAACAACTTGTAATGTGTCTTGATTCACACATCCAGCCGGACTAAATCCAGT
>CAIOSO010000172.1 GCA_903860985.1 uncultured Flavobacteriales bacterium | reverse complement strand
TGCCATTTCCAGACAGCAACAGATTGAAGAACGAAAAATCAATCATGGCTTAAAGGTTTGGATACAGAAGGAGAGAGCGAACTTGGATGAAGTTGATGACGAAGAGATTGAAATGGATCTTGCTACTTTTAAACGCCATCACAAGGTGCTCAGAAAATTATGGGAACAAGTTCAGCAGCACGTGGCAGTATACGGCATCGATACCGAATCACATATGGGATATGACAATTTGAAGTCCCTCATGGAAATGCTTGATGAAGAACTGGAAAATGCAATGGAAGAAAAGGACGAGGATGATGAGGATTCAGATATCACCGTTTCCTATGAATACGACGATGATTCCATTGAATTCATTGAAAATCTAGAAAATTCCGATTTTTTCAGCTGATTTTACCACGGAATTACCGCAAAATTCCCGCAAAATTCCCATGGAGTTACTTTTATTCCGTGGGATTACCGTGGAATTACCGCGGAATTACTCGTTAAGTACTAAAAATTACCATGAAATGAATGAACGCGGTGTTTTTTATAGTAAAAATAGTATTTATGAGGTAGTATCCTATAAAGTGTGTAAACGGAAAAGGTATTCTGAAATTTTTTGAGCCCATTAAGAACGGTAAAATGAGCCCATATTGAGCCCTTTCGCTTGGTTTTAATTCGTTGTTAAATAAGGGTTTTAAAGATTTTGTTGAATCTTGTATTCGATTCTTGAGCCCTTTGAAAACATTTACTGACCAAGTCTGCAAGATTCTATATAGCCAGCTCTAAATAATGTATTCTTATTGTAAATCAACATAACACATATGTGATATACTTGGAACGGATAATCTCTTGAGCAAAAAGCGATGGTTCTATTTCAAATAGAAAATGACTTTATGGAGGTTTTGTGTATTCTATACTCAATGGAGTATTGGCTTATACATTGAATTAACCCCCTGCCGTTTCCATAAAGTTTTAATATTTTATAAACGGGGCAAGTAAACTGCAATTCTTGCAAGCACGTGTTCAAACTCTGGTTGCCCATTATAGTATAGTTTGGAAGTGGATAGATAACGATTTTGGAATGATTCTCTTATCTCTGAATCGCTCAATAATAGAGCAGGATGTTCTCGAAGTGGTATTTGGTTGTCAGCGCCTTTTATTCTTGCTGCTTTGTGGGCTAAATATTCATGTGTGCCAATGAAAGTTTGTACCTCGGAATTACCAAGCAGGCAATAAACGTCATAATATTGGCGCATGAAGTTTTTATCATCAGAAGCTCCAGGGTTATCTCTGTTCCGATATTTGCGGACTATGGTTTGAATTTTTTCAACTAGGGTGTAACCTGGATGATAGCATTGTACCCCTGTTGCCGTATTGTTTATATAATTGATGTGTGCTCCTATTGAAATCAGGTGTTCCCATATCCACGAAGAAATGTCGATGGGGCTATTGGGTGTTACGGTGTCGAATCCCGCTTCTAATAAAATCCCATCTTTAAGCCCTTCCAAAGTAGGGGTATGGCTTTCATAGTATAGTCTTATGCCTCCACTTCGGAATTTTTCTTTGTCATCAAATTCATGGTCTCTAACAATTTCAATAATCCCATTTATCGAAAGCGAATTTGCAAACACATCATAGAATTCTTTGCGCGCAGCTTTCACTTGTGATTTGTCTTCTTTCCCTTCAATGGATAAGCCAAAATTTGTACGAATGTGAATGTCTATATCCTCTGAAAATCTATGAATTAACCCATAGCCTTTTGATAACGAGGTTCCTCCTTTTAATTCAAATTCAATTCCTTGTTGTTGCAATGAGTACAAGGCATGCATGATCCAATAATCTTTTTCAACCAAAGTAATATCAATACCTTTTTTGGTTGATACAATGGAGATTAGCTCTTTGAATTCAGGATCGTTATGTATGAAATCAAGCATGCTGGAATACGTATCGAACTATTGATTTTAATTTACGTTTTGTTTTACCATTTCCATAAAGCTGAGTTGCCTTCATCAAAGCATCAGCATTAAAGCTGTTAATGTTATTAGGTAATTTATCCAAAGTTTGCGATTGGTCTTCCGCAAGATCTTCAATATTATTTAATAAATCAACAAGTAGGTATTCTCTTGTGATAATCTTGGGAAACGACGACTTCAACTTGAATTCAAATGTCTTTCCGTTGAGTTGAAATTCCCCTTTTCGCTTATGATTATATACCCAAGTTGTATTGTATAGCTGCGTGAGGCCAAGTCCTAGCGAATTGAATGTATTTGGGGACACCAAAAGAAAATCTTCGTCTTTTAAAAAACGTTCTACTACTTGACGGTCATCTGGCGGGACAACACCAAATTTTGATTGCTTTGGTGCGTAATACAAGCCTTGGTTCAATTTTATCAATGTTCCGTCTTTAGTGAGCGTCGCCAAATGCCTATCTATGGCCGTGGAGTAATATTCCAGGTCAGAACGGCGATACACTTCACCCGGCTTGATATGTTGACGGAGTAAATCCATTTCTCTTGATACAAAAGTAAAGGTGTTTTTTTGAATTGCATGCAAAAAACGGAAAAATTCATGCAAATGGAATAAATTATTCAGCCTAGAAATTGTTTATGTGTCATTATTTGCCCTGAAATCGTCTAAGAGCATTTGAAAGTCTAAAAAACCTTATTGTTAATTATTGGGTAGTGATTGGTTTTTTTGATCGAATATTGACACTTTTTTGAAATTTAAGTTATAAATTTGTGAAAGAATCACAAAAATGATGTTTTATGATAAATGAGTTTTCTTTTGAAAATGTCTTTTCCTTTAAAGAGGCTCAAACGCTTTCATTGATCGCTTCTGCAAAAAAAGAGCGATTGTTTGACGATAGTCAGAACTACGTAGAGAAAATGAAGGATTTCAAAACACTTTCTACGGCCGTTTTGTATGGCGCCAATGCAAGTGGTAAAAGTAATTTAATAAAGGCGTTACTTCAGTTTAGAAACTTTATATTTTTCGGTAATCAAAACTTGGATAGCAGAGAATTTGCCATTCCAAATTTTCAATTAGACGCAGAAAAAGTAAAGTTACCTGTGCAATTCGAAGTTGAATGTTATTGGAAAGGTAAAAGCTATCGTTACGGGTTTAGTTTACTGAATTCCGGGTTGGAAGAAGAATGGTTATATGTAAAGGAAAAGCGTGAAACGGAGGTGTTTTATCGGAAGAGACAAGAATTTACCATACCTACGAAAAACAAGATTTTGCATGAATTGACATCAAAAAAGATGGTTCATTCCAAAGCTTTTCTTGTTACAATTGGCGCGCAGTTTAACGATGCTTCTTGTGCAGGATTTTTGGACTGGATTAACCATTTTAATATTATCTCGGGCATCGAAGATCACGCTTACAAAGAATATACGGTTAGGCGAATGAAAGAGAGTAGAGAGTTTAGCCAAAAGGTTGTTGAATTAATCAAGTTCGCAGATTTCGGTATTGAAGATATTTCAATCAATTCAATACCAGGTCAAAACATTAAGTTCACTGTAGGCGATAACTCGGCAGTTGACGTTGAGCCAGGTACCATGGATGATTTGATGTCGAAAAGGTTTGTGATGAACTCAAATGGGCTTCCGGAATTGAAAGAATTTCACTTTGGATTATTTGAATCTGAGGGTACACAAAAGTTTGCGCACATTGCTGGACCTATTTTGGATGTGTTGGAAAAGGGTAGTGTGCTGGTGATTGATGAATTGGATGCGAAACTTCATCCGGAGTTAACGGAAAGATTGGTTCTAATGTTTCACAATAAAGAGATCAATAAGAACCATGCTCAGTTGATTTT
>CAIOSO010000171.1 GCA_903860985.1 uncultured Flavobacteriales bacterium | reverse complement strand
ATCAACTCGGCACTTTTCATTCGCGCGGTTTCGCCTACGTGATCAAAATGTGTGTTAAACACCCAAAAAGTATCCTTGGATTGAATGTCTAGAAATTGTGCGTAGGTGCAAATGCGATTCAAGGCTGCATCCCAACCTTTCGATGGAATCTCTGGAGTAGGAGAGAGCCAAAAGGTAGAAGAAACAAGGAGTTGAAATCGATTCGCTTTGTAGAAAATAGGGGAGAATTCACCTGCGTTTATCCCGTCATCACGTCCAACACCGACTGAAGCATATCCGGGAAGATCCAATAATAATTGTTCTCGTTGATGCACTAATACTTCTTGCATGCCAATGATATCAACATCGAAACGCTTGATTTGACTAGCAATAGCGGTGTGTCGTTCCGTCCATGGACTCGCGTTCGACGTGGTGATGTCGTAGCGAATGTTGTAGGACATTAAGTTCATATTGGTCTGAGCGAAACTCCTCCCAAAAATCCAGCAACTTACAAAACAAGTGAAGATAAATACTTTCATTAATAGGCATCTTCCATGTCCGGAACCTTGCTAGATATTTTCTTGTAATATCCACCTGCAGCAACTCCGTTCCCGAATCCACAGTCCCAACCAGATTGAACTACTTTAACGGCCTTTGAGTTGAAGATGAATTTAAGTGCGCAATCCCCTGATTTGTAATTTGCCACTCCATTTTTTATTTTCAATTCCTTCATGAATTCACCCATGTTGTGACTTGGTGGACCACCAATGACAAAGATGCTCACCTTGATTTTGTCCGAGCTAATTTTCTTTACTTTGACCGTTCCATCACCATCTTCTCCGTTGTCGTATTCATAGGTACCGGTTGGATTGAAATCTTCAATTTTCGATTGAAATGAACTACTTAAGAAGAGGATACTTCCGAAAAACAATGCTGCGGATACGAAGGATTTTTTCATGTTTTCATATTTGAAGTTGAAATTACATTTTTTCTTGAATGTGAAGTTCAAATACCTACTTGTTTTTTTGATATAAATCGAATGCCATAAAAAGAGTTTCCTTACTTTTAAGCAATGAACAAATTTGATGTGCTCCGCGTACAAAAGGCCGATTTACTGGCATTACAAGAAATCAGTCGTCAAACCTTTTTCGATACATTTGGAGAGGTAAATACCAATGAAGACATGAATCATTACTTGGAAGTGAATTTATCCATGGAACAATTGACTTTAGAGTTTTGTAATCCGTCTACATCCTTCTATTTCGCTAAGAATTGCAACGAAATCTTGGCCTATATAAAACTAAACGAAGCGAAGGCACAAACGGAAAAACGAGACATTCCTTCCATGGAAATCGAGCGGATTTATGTTCGTAAGGAATATCAAAACAGGGGAGTGGGTCAGTTTTTACTTGATAAATCTATTCAAATAACGAAGGACAAACAACTGAAATTAATTTGGTTAGGCGTATGGGAACAGAATGTTTCTGCGATTCGTTTTTACGAGCGAAATCAATTTCAACTCTTCGGAAAACATTCGTTTATGCTGGGAACTGATGAGCAGATTGATCTATTAATGGAACGGCACTTGGATCAATAATCCTTTCCTTTTTCCATCAACAAACGAAAAGCTTCTTCTGCGGTGGGAACCGTATCCGACTCGTATCCATACGTTCTTCCCGTTGCGATTTTGTGGAATTGTTTCATCGCCTCGAAGTGAGCGCCGCTTCGCATGAATTCCAACATCGATTCACGACTTTCCCACGATGTCACAGTGCATTGGTAACCTTTGATTCGTTTTGCTGAAACTGAAAAATTGCCTTTTGAGGATTGCGCTTGAGTGAAAGAAGGAATAGCGAGAGTCCAGAACTTCAAGTAACTCAGAAATTTTTTAGGTTTTAAACCAGTAAGTGAGATGTACATGTTACAACAAAAATAAAAATAACTCAAATATATTTTCTATTGTCGAATAATTATTTTTTTGGTTTCCTTAAGGAAGTTTGAATCGTCATAAATTTCAACAAAATAAATCCCTTGTTTAATTGTATTGGTAAGCTGGAGGAAGTTTTGCGTTGAATGCAAGATACCATTTTGAACTTCTTGACCGAATGTATCTACAATTTTATACCCCCAATCACTGCTTTTTGAACTATTTTCAAAATCAATATTAATATGATCTACGGCTGGATTCGGATAAACTTCAACTAATTGATTCATAATTGATTCGTTTCCATTTGTTGACGTCTGTAAAAACCTCACAGAAATTCCAGCTTGACTAGAAAATAAATTACTATCAAGAGAACCACTAAACCAAGATAACTGGAAACTCTTAGCTGAAAATGGAGCTAAATAATCTGAGCACCACCAATGCCCCGTAGCTGTAATGTTCTGACCTATACTAGCACTTGCTCGGTAACCACCAGGAAGTCCCGTAAAGCCACTAATGTTAGTTGCGTCTGTGTTAGGGCTTAACCAATGAACAAAACTGGTATCTTTCATTTTACCACCTGCAATAGCATTGCCTCCCAAATAATTAACTAATGTATTCCAATCATTAGCACTTGGAACACTCCAATCGGAAGGAGCTAATGATTTATTTGGTGTTGTTGAGTCATTATCATGAATTCCTGCAACTGCATACCAATTATACATTTTTCCATATGTATTCCCAAGTGTAGAGTCATTATTGTAATAACACCAGGCACCTTTTGTTAATCCTGCCCAAATAGCTGGGTCAGTAACTTGAGGTATTGGAGTGCCATCGGAATAGGTAGAAACGTTTAAATTTTCCTTCATCCATTCTTGAGTTCCAATGATAACTGTATTATATTGATTGCCATCAATATCCGTAAAACCATTCCCCAGTGTCTGACCAAATGTATTGAAGTATAGCGCTATAAAAAGTAATATAGAATGTTTCATTTTCTTTTCTATTTAAATGTCATTAAGCTAATTTATTAAACTATTTCAACTTCCACCAGATGTTCATTATGAAAAAAATATTATTAAAATATGAACGGAAATATTTCATTTTGCAGATTGCGCTTGAGCGAAAGAAGGAATAGCGAGAGTCCAGAACTTCAAGTAACTCAGGAAATTTTTAGGTTTTAAACCGGTAAGTGAGATGTACATGCTGCAAAAATGAAGATAATTTCGTTCAGCGTTTCTCGTTTTTAGATTTCGTTAATCAACTTTATTTTATTTGCTGTTTTTCAACTCTTTTTTCCGTTTATCAATCAATTCATCAATTTCTAGCACCTGATTTTGTTGGTAGGTTTCATCTACAGTGAAAAACAACTCACGTTTTTTGGAAGTCCCATACGGATAGAAATACACTTTTTGTCCAACCTTCAGTGAAACACCGCTGTTCGACATCGGATTCAATTTCGGATTCATCACACTAGGAATTACCAATGGAATGGACTTCAATGATCCATTGTGAAAGGTGAAAGAAATCGATTGCGCATATGCAGATGACGTCGATTGAATGAGAATAATGAGGAAGGGGAGGATAAGTGTTTTCATCAATTGTTTTAGAGGAAACACCTATTCAAGCGGTTTTGTTTATTTTCTTTTTTTCAGGTAATCGGACAATTCCTTGGTAAATAACGTTGCACCATTTTGTTGTAAATGCGATGGATCGTAAAAGAAGTTTGAGTCCGCATAGGCCTTTTGGGATTGATTGTAAACGAAAATTTGTGCAGATTTTGGCGTTACTTCCTTCACACGCTTGAGAAACGCTGGATTTAGTGGACGGTAATTAGGCGGCAACACTACATAAATTTGAATGCCCAATGCTGAACAATCCTCGATAATTTTCTTGTACGCATCGACGTACCAACTCGCTTCTGTAGAAACATCATAAGTTATATTACTTGTGTCTCTTGCACCAAATATCACCTCTTTGTTTTTAAACGGAATTGGCATGGACCCACATTTCCAAAGGATATCTGTATCCTCTAATTCAGGTGGACCGAAATCCAGGTGGATTTTACGTAAGCGAGCGATGTTGAAATAACGTGAAAAGGGATGATTCTCTTGTTGCCCTATGAGTTCTTCATTGATGTAGTCGTATTTGGTAAAGGCATAAAGAGCGTTATTTCGAAAACTCAACCATGGACTTTCTTTAAAGGCAAAGTCATCATCAATCGAAAGGACAATCGTTTTCGGTTTTTTATTGAACTTCAGGTATGTTTTCAATAGGAAGTGATGAAAAAGTAAATTGGAACCTGGGTAGCAGAAATTAAAAGCAGAACGATGCGTCTTTTCCGTTATTTCTGAAGCAATAATTCCACGTGCACCGCGAGAAGAACCAATGACCAATACATCAGCATTGACTTGTCCTTCCATTACTTTTTCAATTCTCCAATCGAAATTTGCTTCAATTTTTCGGTCAATGAAAAAAATCAAGAGTCGATCAACAATCAAACAAATGATCAATAGGAGCAAGACTTTCTGAAGGAATTTAACTTGACTCATCGCTAAAACTGAAAATAAATGAATGCCTGATCACGGTTCGAAAACAGGAAAATAAAAAAGATCATGAGTACGTACATGGTCCAGCGTAAAACAGTCATTCTTGGAAATCGTGCCACACGTTCGTTTCTGCGATTGACCCAATCATAAAGGATAAATGGAATGATCCAGAAGATTCCATCGTCTATTTTTGGCCATGTTTTAAATTGTTCTGGAAATTCAATGGCGTTAACAAATATACGTTTCACATAATCTATCGCCATTTGACTATCCGTTTGTCTGAAGAAAATCCAAGCGAGCGTTACCAAAGAGAAAGTAAAGAGGACTTGACCAATTTCTTTAAAACTTGGGAGGTACCGATTTTCGGCTATCTTTTCAGTTGTATATTTTCGATTTTGACGCAACAATAAAAGTGGCAAAAAGAAACAAGCATGAATAAATCCCCAAATGATAAAATTCCAACTTGCTCCATGCCAAAATCCACTCACAAGAAAAATAACAAATGTATTTCGAAGTGCTTTTGACGTTCCCGATTTTGAACCTCCCAAGGGGATGAACAAATAATCTCTAAACCAACTGGATAAGGAAACATGCCATCTCCTCCAAAATTCAGCAATGTTTCTAGAGAAATAAGGGAATTTAAAGTTGGACAACAACTCAAATCCAAGCAATTTTGCTGAACCGATGGCAATGTCTGAATAGCCACTAAAGTCTCCATAAATTTGAAAACTGAAGGCAATCGCTCCAAGAATCAACATAAAAGAACTTTGATTCGAAAAGTCGTTGAAAATTGGATTTGCAATCAACGCCAAACTATCGGCAATCACCACTTTTTTGAAGAGTCCCCAAAGAATCAATCGAGCACCTTCAATCCATTGAACATCACTATAGGTTCGTTTCTTTTGAACTTGAGGCAATAAGTGATTTGCCCGTTCAATCGGACCTGCGACAAGAAGTGGGAAAAAACTGACAAATACAGCATAGTCAATAAAATTCTTCGTTGGTTTCTGTTGTCCACGATAGATATCAAACACGTAGGACATCCCATGAAAGGTATAAAAGGAAATTCCAATAGGAAGTGCTACATTCAAAAGAACAGGATGAATTTCCCAGCCAATGCGATCGAATCCATTCTGAATCTGTTCCGCGAAAAAATTGTAGTACTTAAAAAGTGCTAAGATTCCCAAATTATTGACGATACTCAGTATCAAAAACAATTTTGCCTTCTTTCGATCTGTTGAGGCCACTAGAAATCCAAAGGAATAATCGATGACAGTACTTAATAACAGTAATCCT
>CAIOSO010000170.1 GCA_903860985.1 uncultured Flavobacteriales bacterium | reverse complement strand
TAGGTAGACAAGGCCATGATCATACTCAAAATCAGAATTCTTGTCCCTGAATCTGATAATGGAATCCGGTTGTATACCATGATACTGGTGTAAAAAATAGTCGCTACAATTCCCAAGAAGGAGAGTAATCCGATGATTCCCATTTCTGCTAACGCACCCAGGAACTCGCTGTGCGCATTTCCCATGTCACCAAAATTGGTGGAAATAATCGTAAGATTCTCTGGTTCTTGAAAGGGCGCGTATTCAAACGCATAGGTTCCAGGTCCAAAACCAAAAATCGGTCTTTTTTCAAACATCGCTAGTGCACAACTCCAACGGTTGATGCGTTCCAAGTTGGAGGCATCTGTGGAAATATTCGTTGCACTTTGTAGACGTTCATCAAACGACTCTGTGGTATGATCCTGTTTATTACGTGCCAATTCCATTTCAATGGAATCCCATTTGAATAAAACGACGAGTAATATGATGGCAGCTATTCCGGCTAATGGTTTCCAGTTGACTTTGTAATAAATGAGTCCACCAATAAACAAACAACCAAAAACACTTAACCACGCAGCTCGCGTATAGGAGAAGTAGAGCCCAGCGAGAATAAGTACAATCATCGCAATGATGACAGCTTGGATGAGCGGCGCGTGTTTTTTGTATAAGTACAGTCCAAAAACGAGTGGGACATTCAATGCGATGATGGCTCCATAAATGGTGTGGTCTTTGAAAAAAGGTGACATCACCCAATGACTTTCTTTTTCTCCAAATGCATACATGGCGTGACGCGTAATTGTGTAAATCACCACAATGCACGAAGAGATAATGAACAACCAAATGAAGGCAATTCTATTTTTTTCCTTCTGAAAAAAGTGGATACCAAAAAACAATACAGGAACGATGAACCACAATTTGGCTAGTAGAAACTTAAGAGATACGATCGGATGCGAACTGGTAATGGAGCTAATGAATACCCATATCAGAAAAATTCCAACGGAAAATAAGATGGGTTCACGCCATAGATTTTTCGGCATAAATGGACGGTAAAGCTGAATGGCAGATAACCAAAGCATTAATCCAAATAGCAAGGGTTCACTCGGAATGAAAAGCCCAAAACTGGAATTAAACTCTTCGATATTGATAGATAACGGAGTGAAAAAAGCAATGGCGATAAACAGTTTTTCCGTTTGAAAAATGGCAAAATAAATTGCTAGAAGTCCAGCAGGAAATAAACTAAGGTATTCAAGGTCCTGCCAAATAAAGTAGGCAAATAGAAAGGACAGAAAAAGTCCGACAATTCCGTAAATAACTGAGTTTTTCAAGTTTTTAAGCTTCGTTCAATTTTAGCTCTTTGATGCGTTGCTGAATCAGCAAGAAGAAAAGACTAAAAATGAAACCGCCAATCGTTGATACCAGCACAATAATCATGCGCTTTGGTTTCTCCTTGCGGTCAGCTACTACGGCCTTTTCTACCACAAATTTGTGGTTGAATTTCGCGTTTGCATCCGACTCAGCTTGCTCGTATGAAACACGGAAGTCTTCAATTTTGACAATTTTTTCATTTCGTTGGTATTCAAGTCCGTCGTAAACAGAACCATATTTGGTATTAATATCAATTTTACGCTGAATTTCTGTTTTTTCCCCTTGACTTTTTGAATCTACTAAGGCTTGGTAAAGTGTTGCTCTTACATCGTTCGGCAATACACCCAATTGCGCTAAATCTTCCAATCGTGTTAACAAGGAATCACGTTCATGTTCCATTTGTTTTTTCTTTCTGAGGTTGATTTCAAAAGCAGGAATTGTACGTTCTCGAATCATCTCATTTTTCACCGTATCGATCAAATCAACGATGTCATTGGCCATGGCAGCTGCTTTCTTTGGGCTTTTATCCAATACATCAATTTGAATGGAACCGAAACGTGTTCGATTGAAAGAGAAATTTCCGTAATACGCTTTGTTTAACTTGTAATATTTATTTGGATCGTTTTCTGAAATCTCATAATCTGCTAACAAATTGTATTTATTGACGATACGGTCCTTAATTCTAGAGGACTGTAAAATCTGAACCAACTGTTCCGCTTGTTCTTCTTCACCGAAGTCCATGGCAGCTGCTTTCACATTTCGTTGTGCATCGAAGGAAACATTTCCTGATGCCGCAGGGAAAACAATCGCAGAGGATAAATAAAGGGGTGTAATTAGGAAAGAAACAACGATAGAAACAATCGCTGCAATTCCGGTAATAATAAGAATGGGTGTTTTCTTCTTCCAAATAAATTGGATTAAGCCCATTCGTTCTTCTTGTAAGTTTAACTGTGTCATATGTATTTAGCTCCGCGAAGTTATGATTTTTGCCGCAAGCTATGACAATAACTCCGAAATTCAAAAAATATTTGATTTAAGACTGACTTAAAAATTGATTTTTTATTGGTTTTAGCTCTATGAATTTAAAGACAAGCATTAAAATGAAACCAAGTAAAAATTCTAGTGTTATCTCAAATAACAAAGTGAGTGGCTCATCACCGATTATATTCCGATCTATCGCGTTAAAGAAAACGAATTGTAAAATGGACAAACCACCAATGAAGCAAATGATATATCCGATCCATTTGAATATGTGTTTTAAACCAATGTGTAGTTTGAATAGACGCACACACAAAATAAATTGTGTCAATGCCATGATCAGCTGGGTAACAAAAGCGGTAAATCCAGCGCCAGCCGCACCATATCTTGGAATGAGTAATACGTTAAGACTCACATTAATCAAAACACCGATGGCAGAAATGATGTTGAGTTCTTTTAAATTTCCATGAGCTGTCAAAAGAGTGCCAAAAACAAAATTCATGGAAATTCCTATGAAACTCAGCATTAACCAGTAAAATGGATTGATCGATTGCGTATCCGATGTGTATAGTAGTTGGAAGATGCTTTCTGCATGAAGGATGACAATAAATACAACCACCAGCACTCCACTCATTAGGAAATTTGCGGATAGGACAACTAATTCACGTACTTTTTGCATGGAATCATGAAGCACATTAGAAAACATGGGAAATAATAATCCTGCGAAGATCATTCCAAACATGTAAAGGGCATCAAGTAGTCGAAATCCCTTTGCGTAAATCCCTGCCTCTAAATTGCCATTCGCTCCTAATTGGTGCAAAAGAATCCCATCAATCCGTGTGTAAATTGACATGAGAATGATGAGTAAAGCAAAGGGCAAACTTTTTTGAAGAACGGATGTAAAATGACGCAAATCAATTTGCCAATGAATGGTTCCAACAATTCGTTTAAAGAAAATAAACGCCAATACAAAGGTGAGGAAATAACCGAAGGTCTGTAATTCAATGTACAAGGGAATACTCATTTCATAACCCATGTTTAATAATAATACAGATCCCGCCGTGATAATTAGAATAATCCGGTCAAAAACAGAGAAAAATGAATCCAGCTTATAGTGTTGCAAGCCCGAAAAGAATCCTCGGAAATACGCAATGAAAACGATGAATAATTGATTTAATCCCAAAAAGAACAGCAGTTTCATAGCCATGGAGTCATAGCCCAATAAAAACGCGGAGGTAAAAAGAAGGCCGATGTAAACTAAAAACAGGACAAGGCGCAAGAGAAGAATACTACTAATTTGGGACTTTGCTTCTTCTTGGTTTTTGGCTACGGTCTTAATGACGTAATTATTAATCCCTAAATCCATGAGGATGTTCAGAATTAACGATAAACTTAACAGTGAAAAATACAAGCCGTATTGGTCTAGACCAACAACATTTTGAACCTGAGCATCGATACCAAAAATGGCAATCGGCTTAATCAATAAATTGAGCAGTAGCGAAAACAGTAAGTTCGAAAAAAATATACGATGCATATCGTTACCGCTGTTTTCCTGAAGTCAGCTTCTTACCTAATTAAGTTAACGGTACCCGTAACAACTATACGCTCGTCTAAATCTGGATTTTTGAAAAGAATGCGGTACGTATAAACTCCTTCTTGCGCATCTAATCCTTCTTCACCTACTGAGCCATCCCAACCAAACAATACATTTCGTGTTTCAAAGAGGACTTCACCCCAGCGGTTATAAATCTGCATTTCAAAGTTGGAAGGATCATAACCAGAATAGAATATTGGCAAGAATACCTGATTGTTTTGATCGCCATCTGGCGTGAAACTATTCGGAATGTAATACAATTCATTGTATTGGTAGCCAATCGAAATAGACATGCTATCCATACAGTTTAAATTCGTCAAAGCAATTAAATGGATTGTATACCCATTCATGGTGCTTTGAAAAATATGCGATGGCTCCACTTCAGTCGACATTTGTCCGTCTCCGAAATTCCATACATAATTCGTTGCTCCAGTGGATAAATTGCTGAATTGAACATATTGTGCCTCATTCGTGAAAATACTTATAGGTGATTCGAAAACAGCATTTGGTAAGTCTTCCACATAAATGTAATTAGCCATTGAGTTGGAAGCAAAACACCCATTCACCGTGGTAGCTGCCAAGGTGACATCAAATGTTCCACCTGTTGGAAAAAGAATCGTAGTGGACGAACCAGTTCCAGTTAAGGCATTGCTCGTTGACCAATTGTAGGTGGCATTCGATTGATCTGTCGCCGTAAACGTCACGCCAAGTGGCGCACATCCTTCCACAATGTTTGAACTAAATGTCACAATTGGTAACGGATTCACCGTCACTGTTCCACTTGCTGGTAAACTCGGACAATTCAACAAAGTGTAAATAACCGTTAACGTTGTGTCCACTGACGGACTTAATGTTTGACTGGCGCCACCAATAGCATTTAGTGGTCCCCAAGTATAGCTTCCGCCTGTAAGGTTTGGAGTTGCCGTAAGTGTTACGTTATCTCCCTCGCAAATGGTAGCGCTGGACAATGTAACAACCGGAATTGGATTCACGGTAACAATCGCATTGACACTCGGACTTGTACAGTTATTCAATGTATAAGCTACGGAATATGTTGTCGTTGTACCTGGACTCACTTGAATGGAGTTTGTCGTTTCGCTCGTTGACCATAAATAGGTTCCATTTG
The DNA here is from genome assembly GCA_903860985.1 of uncultured Flavobacteriales bacterium. GTDB lineage: Bacteria > Bacteroidota > Bacteroidia > Flavobacteriales_D > Crocinitomicaceae > UBA952. The sequence continues at coordinate 2,935 of CAIOSO010000170.1, read as the reverse complement.
GCAAATTCGCACTGGCAGTTAAGGTCGCCACATCGCCAAAACAAATCGTTGTATTCGAAGTCGATGCAACTGGAATCGGATTCACTACAACGGTCGCACTTGCTGTATCTGTACAACCTTGTAAGTTATAAATCACCGTGTATGTTGATGTAGTATTTGGTGTTACCGTGATGGAGTTACTTGAAGATGGAAGTGGAGACCACGTATAGCTTCCACCAGGTAAATCAACTGTACTTGTAATCGTTGTACTTGAGCCAATACAAATGGTGTCATTGACAAGTGTTACGATTGGATTAGGTTTAACAATGATATCTGCCGAAACACTCGGAGAAACACATCCATTTGCACTTGTATAAACCACCGAATACGTTGTGTTTGTAGTTGGAGCTGCGCTTAAGGAAGCTGTTGTTGCTCCTGTAGACCATAAGTATGTTCCGCCGGCCGCAACATTGGAAACAAACAATGTTCCTGTTTGACCAAGACAAATACTGTCATTTACGATTTGTGGTTGAGCAGTTGGCTCAACAGAGACTAAAACGGTACTTGTACTTGTACAGCCATTTACGTTGTATTCAACAGTGTACGTAGTACTCGTTGTTGGATTGACAGCTAAGGTTGATCCACTGCCTAGTATGTTACCTCCTAATGACCAAGTCCAAGTCCCTCCCGCTGTAGATGAACTTGCACTTAATGTTCCTGATCCGCCTTGACAAATCGTAATTGGTGGAACGGTAATCGTTGGACCAGGATTGACAACTACTGCTGTAGTACCATTTGCTGTTCCACAATTTGGGATTGTTACAACAACCGTGTAATTCCCAGCAGCTGCTAACGTTGGTGCGGCAATCGTAGGATTTTGAATCAAAGAGGTAAATCCGTTTGGCCCTGACCAAGCATAGGTGTAAGCCCCCGCCGGATTTGCTGTGGTGGTTAAATTCAAAGGTTGTCCAGCACAAATCGGACTATTTGATCCTGCTGTAATCGTTGGCGTTAGACAACAGTTGATGTACATCTGAATGCGCCCGATGTTGTAAGCCACCTCTGACCAGATGTTTGCCATTGCTGCACCGGTTCCTGCAGGACAAGATTGCATCCCACTTCGTTGTAAAGTGGTATTGAATCCATTAATTGTTGTGACAAAATTAGCCGGACCATAACTGTTCACACATGTTGCGCCGCGAGCACCATATACACCGATGATATCGCCAGATGCAACGGGAATGTTACACGGAACAACTCCTGTAGCTGGGGCATTTGTAATGGTAAATAATTGAATAAAACTATTGGTTGTTCCTGCAAATGCCGGAGGCGGACCAGCCGTAAATCTAACAACACGTATGGTTTGTGCTCCCGCTGCATTTGCATCAGGCGGAACGTATAAACCACAAATGGTAAAGCTTGTTGGAGAAGTAAAGTGATACCCTCTGATCATGCTCGTAAAGGTAGTTACTTGTCCACCAACGCTAATTGGAGTTCCTTGGGAAAAGACAGACGTCATGCTCCAAAGGATAATGCTGAGTAATACTAGATGTTTTAATTTCACTTTTATTTAATTAAATTAACGTGTCCGACGATCATTTTTCGTTCGTCAAAATTAGGGATTTTAATCAATATCTGATAAGTATATACACCTACCTCCGCATCTTTTCCTTCTACTCCGTAAGAACCATCCCAACCGATGCTAGGATCATTACTTTCGAAAATTATTTCTCCCCAACGGTTAAAGACGTAAAAGGTATAGTTGTAGTTGTCTATTCCGCTTGTAAATATTGGAAGAAATGTTTGATTGTACATATTTCCATCTGGGGTGAATGTATTTGGTATATAGTAAACCAATCCAGGATCATATCCTATGAATACATGGCTTGTATCCACACAACCTAAAGTTGAAATTGCACTTAATATGATTTCAACACCTAAATTATTGTCGTTGTATAAATGTGAAGGGCCTTCTTCTGATGATGTACCTCCATCTCCAAAATCCCATGCATATGTTGACGCACCTAAACTATTGTTCATGAAATTCAATGTTTGATTTGGCTCCGTGAACATGGTTGATGAAGGCTCAAATGCTGCAATTGGATAGTTGTCCACTTGAATGTAGTTCGAAAGTGTTTCTGTAACCGTACAACCATTTAATGTCGTCGTTAAGGATACGTCGAAGCCACCGTTCATTTGGAAAGTTAAATTTGTTTGAGTACCAGATCCTGTCAATGAATTACTAGTAGACCAAGAATACGCATTATTGCTTGCATCGTCTGCTGTCAAAGTCACTGATAATGGCGTACATCCTTGCGTAACAGATGCACTAAATGTGGCAATCGGAAGTGGATTTACAGTAATTGAACTCGTAGCTACAGCACTCGTACAGCCATTCAAGGTGTAGTATACGGAAATGGTCGAATCGTTAAAAGGTGAAACCGTCTGACTTGCCGCACCAGCAACTCCCGGAGTTCCCCAATAGAATGAACCACCTAATAGATTTGGAATGGCAGTAATGATGGTATTATCTCCCGCACAAATTGTACTGTTGTTTACACCTAATGTTGGAACTGGATTAACAGTCACAATGGAATTAACGATAGGGCTAAGACATCCATTTAAATTGTATACAACAGTATAAGTCGTTGTGGTAGATGGACTCACTTGAATCGTATCATTTATTTGAGTCGTAGACCAAACAAAAGATCCGCCTGCAAGTGGTGCCGTGGCGATTAATTGAGCTGTTTGACCGTTACAAATGGTTTGATTAGATGTAAGCGGTGTAGAAACGGGTTTCACAAAAATTTCTACCGAACTCGTATCCGCACAACCAAGTAAAGAATAGATTACTTGGTAATTTGTTGTCGCAATTGGCGAAACGGAAATACTGGATGTCGCTGCATTTGTAGGTGTCCAAGTATAGGATCCTCCGGCAAGATTTACGTTGGATGTA
>CAIOSO010000169.1 GCA_903860985.1 uncultured Flavobacteriales bacterium | reverse complement strand
TTAATTTATAAATGGTTTGACCAACGCAGACAATATTATGAATTATTAAATAGTAGAGGTGATTTTAAGAAAAACAAGATCGACTATCGTAAAATGGTTGAAACAATGATTCACAATAGTATTTATGACCAAATCAACATGAACAGTTTCAATTTTGTGAATGCGGCATTTGATAATGTTTTACTGCGGAAGCCCAGCATTAATGAATTCAATAGAGCCTATGATATTATCCAAAAAAATACATCACAATCATTATTTGGACGGTGGGCATCTAATAAAAGTGAATTTTGTCAAGTCCTCACCGAGTCAGATGCCTTTCATGAAGGTCAGATTCGCTGGTTTTATTACGTCATGGTTCAAAGAGAACCATCAACCGCAGAAGTATCGAAACTCTTCTTCCCTTTTATTAAGAATCATCGTATAGAAGAAATAATAGAAACTATTTTAATCACCGACGAATATGCGCAATTCGAATAAAGTCATTGGATTGATCCTTTTTTTCTTTGTAATTGTCAGTTGCAAAAAAGAACAGCACATTGGATACGGGTTGGAAAATACCAATGTTTATGAGGACAAGAGTCGCAAAACAAAGAAAAAGAACGACGCCGAATATATATCGATCCTCTATACCAACTTATATCAAACGCCAATTTCACCGAATCAGCTTTATAAAACCCAGAATGTCTTGTATTCCATTGGCGATCAAGATGTGGCAAGTGAGATGTTATTGAGTAATTACTTTAATACCGGGAGTATTCAAATGCCAAGTAATACATTGATGCGGCAGGATATAGAGGCATTTGTTATCAATACTTACAAACGGTTTTATTTACGATACCCGAGTGAAGGTGAAAAGGCATTTTTCAAACAATATATCCTTAAAAACAGTGCGGTAAGTGTTGAAATGGTGTATACCGCTTTCGCCACCAGTGATGAATACCAATATTATTAATACAAGCTAATGAATCGAAAGAATTTTATAACCAAATCGGGTATTGCACTTGGCGGCGGAATCCTGGCACCTTACATTCTGCCATCTGGTAGATTGTTTGCCAAGTCAGGAAGTCAAAAAGCCGATCACGTGGTTTTGGTCATGTTTGCTGGCGGTGTACGTCAGCAAGAAAGTATATTGGGGAGGTATTTGGAAGATAGCCAGGGCGTATTGGGTGCGGCAGGTAATATTATGCCCAACTTATTTGAAGGCGACGCCCCTACTAATAAAATCGCATATGGAGCAAGTGGCCCGGGGTTGCCGGATGGCTCTGTGCCCATCCCCAAATTGCTTACTCAAAGTATGGAAAAATCGGGATTGTTGTTTCCGGAAGTCAAGGCACAGAGTGCTGGGCATTATGTTGGATTAAATACTTTACTAACGGGCAATGTTGGCTACAGTCAAGGACTTAAAGTCAGACCAGCCTACCCCACCATTTTTGAATATTTGAGAAAACATGCAGGTTTCAAGGCTACGGACACCTGGTTTGTTGCCAATGGAATAGGGAATTCTTCGCCATTACTAAATTCTAGCAATCACAAGGATTACGGATTAAATTATGGAGCAAATATGTTTGCAGCACCCGTGACTTTTAGTTCATCTGGAAAAGAAGTACTGGGAAATAGCAAAACATACAGTCGCACAGATTTGGAGCCCATGTATTTCATGAAGAACTTTCTGGATCAGAGTTTTGCCCTCACCCAAGACCAAATTACTAGTATCAGCAATACGGATGAAGAGAGGACGCGAATTAAAGATTTTATAAAAAGTGTTTTCGAGAAACAGCAAGCCGGGCAATTGGCAGCGCCTCCAGTTGCTAACTCGGGTGATGCCAAAAATATCATGTACGCAGCAGAAGTTTTAAGGGAATTCAAACCTAAAATGCTTGCGGTAAATATTTCTGGAGTTGATTCATGTCATAGCAATTTCACTGGGTATCTTCAGAGTTTGCATAGGGCGGATCATATCACCGGCTGGTTATGGCAATACATTCAGAATAATATTCCTGAAATGAGTGGTAATACAATCATGATTGTAGCCCCTGAGTGCGGCCGAAATGAAACCCCGAACCCCATTTTAGACCAAAATGACTGGGTTTCCTACGATCATAGTGATGCAAATGCGCATCGCGTTTGGAGTATAATGCTTGGAAAAGGTGTCCCTAATATGCGTATTGGTGCTGCGGCCCAACCCGTTGGCAGACTAACCGATATCGCACCAACGATTGCCGATATCTTCGGAATTTTAGACCCAGTTACCAATGCCGGATTGATAGATCCAATGGCGAAAAGTCTTTACAATAGAATTTGACAGGCCTATTATCAATGTTAAAATGTGATTTTATACATATGAGAATTATTGGTTTTATGAGACCATTGTGGTCTATGAGATTACTAACACCAATTTTAATTGCACTTTTATCTGTAATTTCATCGTGTAATGACGATGGAGGTGATATTGAAAATCCATTTCCTAACGGCAAAGATACCATCGTTGTATTAAAAGACACTTGGAATTACAATACCATTCAGGGACTACATGCTGGTTTATTCAAACCCACCTGTGCCAATAGTGGCTGCCACGATGGGAATTTCGAACCTGATTTTAGAACCGTTGAAAGCAGTTATTACTCTTTGGTTCAGCAACCAGTAACTAAAAAAGACATCGCTGGGAGTTACCTAACCAGAGTCATACCGGAAAATGCAACCGGTAGCATGTTGCCCTATCGTATGAAGACGGATCTAAATGGCAATTCGGGAATAATGCCACTGTCGCTAGAGCCGGCCAGCAAATATCCGATCGAAAAAGACAGTTGGGTAGCTCGAGTCAATGCTTGGATCAATGACGGGGCCAGAGACTGGCTGGGCAGGACCCCTTCTACTATCGATTTTCCACCACAATTGCTTGGTGTACAGGTTTTACAAAATGGCATCCCACTTCCCCGCGCAGGAAAATACGAAGTTGCTAAGGCATCAGCAGGAAGTAATTTCGAATTATGGTTTTCACTGAGCGACGATAACACACCTGTAGGCAATCTCACCAATGCAACCATCAATTGGTCAACCGATCCCGCAAAATTCGATCCTACCAAAGAACAATCGTTAAAAAAGGGGATCAACAAAACGTTAAGTGGTTTATTCTCTAGCAATTGCGATTACCTGTGGTATTTCCCTTATGATGGGGCTATAAACATAAAATACGATGTCGTTTGGTTCAGAATTACCGTGAGCGATGCAAAAAACAAAGACTACACAATACCCAATATCAACAGTATGTTCTTTTTGAAAACCTATTGCGCGGTAAAATTCTATTAAGGCTATGAAAACTATCGTTAGACTCCTGTTTTTACTCGTTGTGTTCTCTGGTTGCAAACCCGAACGATTTTATACGGGCGATCCAAATCCTGTGATTTC
>CAIOSO010000168.1 GCA_903860985.1 uncultured Flavobacteriales bacterium | reverse complement strand
TAATTTTTCTTTGTTGGTATTGGTGTATAAAACGGGATATCCATCTTCGTCTTCTAAACGATAAATAATTCCATTGTCCAGTAATTCACTTTGGAAATTAGTAAGCCACATTTCGTGAATAGGCATTCTGAAAATTCCATTTTCATCTTTCTCTATAGCTGTTGCTGTAGCGGTAACGGCTTCATCGAATGGATCGGCTATTAAAGGGTCCTTCAAGTCTTTGCGGTACATTCCGTAAAATCCTTTTGCAAGGAAAATATAAGGAGTTGGGTCGCTTGCATACTTCGGTTTAACCACATAATCCGAAGCGCGTTTCACCAACTTCACAAAGTTACTATCTGCATGAATTTGAGTTAATTCATCTAGGTTATTGGTAACGGTAATAAAATTGTCGCGATCTTCGGAAACATCGAATTCTTCTTCCTCAACCTCACCATTTTTTAATTTTTTCGACTTTGAATAAGTGACGGTCAACGAAACGCTATAATTTCCAACACGTTTAAACTCTACTTCTATGATGTCCGCTTTTTCATCTCCTTTCGTAAATGTCCAATCTTTATCTTTTGTTCCGGAAATAGTCCATTCTGTCCCTACTTTTTTCGTCCCAGCAGGAGTGAAGATCGATTTCATCTCTATGCGATTCGTTTTACTTCCCTCATCATCAAGGGTAATCACTCGTTTTGATTCTTTTAATTGCAAGCTTGGTTGTTGTGCAGACAGTTGACTACTCATCCATAGTAGGCTGAACAAAACGGTTAACATTATTTTTCTAGAAAACATAAGCGTTTTTTTTTTTAATTGGTGTGTTTTCAATTATTGTGCCGAATTTACAAAAAATTATTCATGACTTTTAATGAGTAGGTTTAATATCTCCTGAGCAGCCTTGGCAATTTTTGTCCCAGGACCATAAATTCCAAAAACTCCGGCGTCATATAAATAGTCATAATCTTGCTGTGGAATAACTCCTCCGGCAACAACCATGATGTCTGAACGATTCAGGTTTTTTAATGCTTGAATCACTTCAGGGACTAGGGTTTTGTGTCCAGCAGCAAGGGAAGAAACGCCCAAAATATGGACATCGTTTTCAACGGCTTGTTTTGCTGCTTCCGCTGGTGTTTGGAATAATGGTCCAATATCCACATCGAAACCGATATCAGCGAAGGATGTCGCAATTACTTTCGCTCCGCGGTCATGTCCGTCCTGGCCCATTTTAGCAATCATGATTCGTGGACGTCTTCCTTCTAATTTCGCAAAGCGCTCAACGAGTTCTTTGGCTTGAATAAAATCTTGATCCTTCATAATTTCTTTCGAATAAACACCACTAATGGAGCGGATAACAGCTTGATAGCGGCCGTAAACACGTTCCAATGCATCTGAAATTTCTCCTAATGTACATCGTGCTTGTGCAGCGCGAACGGCAATTTCTAACAAGTTACCGTTTTCTGCTCTAGCTGCTGATTCTAATTCTTGCAGAAGTTCTTTAACAAGGATTTCATCTCTTTTTGATTTCAGTTGATTCAATCCTTCAATTTGAGCATCGCGAACTTTTGAATTGTCAATTTCTAGAATATCGAAATCTGCTTTTTCGTCGGTTTGGTATCGGTTTACGCCAACAATGATCTCTTGGGTGGAATCAATGCGCGCTTGTTTTTTCGCTGCCGCTTCTTCAATGCGCATTTTCGGAATTCCTGTTTCGATGGCTTTTGCCATTCCACCTAATTCCTCGACTTCTTGAATCAACTTCCATGCTTGATTAACCAATTCATCCGTCAGTGATTCAATGTAATAGCTACCCGCACTTGGATCGATAAACGAGGTGATTCCTGTTTCCGTTTGCAAATAGATTTGCGTGTTTCGTGCAATGCGTGCGGAAAAGTCAGTCGGTAAAGCGATGGCTTCATCTAACGCATTGGTGTGTAAGGATTGTGTTCCGCCCAAAACTGCAGAAAGTGCTTCAATACACGTTCGAGCGACATTGTTAAATGGATCTTGTTCGGTCAAGGACCAACCAGATGTTTGACAATGAGTTCTCAAAGCCAATGATTTTTGAGAAAGAGGATTGAATTCTTTGATCAATTTCGCCCACAACAATCGTCCAGCACGCAACTTCGCGATTTCCACATGGTGATTCATGCCAATCGCCCAGAAAAAACTTAATCTCGGTGCAAATTCATCAATTTTTAGTCCGGTATTTAATCCTGTTCGAACGTATTCAATTCCATCTGCTAAGGTATAGGCTAATTCCAAAGCGGCTGTCGCACCCGCCTCATGCATGTGATAACCCGAGATACTAATCGAATTAAACTTCGGCATATTTTTCGAAGTGTAAGCGAAAATATCTGCAATAATGCGCATCGATGGAGTAGGTGGGTAAATGTAGGTGTTTCGCACCATGAATTCCTTCAGGATGTCGTTTTGAATGGTTCCGCTTAATTCGGCTAAACTCACGCCTTGTTCCAATGCACTAGCAATGTAAAATGCCATGATGGGCAAAACAGCGCCATTCATGGTCATGGATACGGACATTTCTCCTAAAGGAATTTGGTCGAATAAGCGTTTCATGTCCTCGATGGAATCTATCGCAACTCCTGCTTTTCCAACATCGCCTTTCACGCGCTCATGATCAGAATCGTATCCACGGTGTGTCGCTAAATCGAAGGCAACAGATAATCCTTTTTGTCCAGCCGCTAAATTTCGACGGTAGAATGCATTGGACTCTTCCGCTGTGGAAAATCCAGCATATTGACGAATCGTCCAAGGTTTTGATACATACATCGAAGCATATGGCCCTCCTAGAAATGGCGCAAATCCTGAGCGATATCTAGTGTGCTCAATGTTTGCAATATCCGAAGCTGAATAGATTGATTTGACAGTAAAACCCTCGTTTGTCAAGACTTCACTTGCGTCCACTACCTCCGTTGACTGTCCTGCTTCAAATGCTGGAATTGATTTTAAGTCGATTTTATTCATCTCAATTCAATTTTTCAACAGTTAAATATTCTTTGCCCAAATATTGTGGTAATTCCCCCCAAGATTTAGCTTTGCTTTCATCACTGTTCAAAAAGTAATGGACTCCAATCAATTTGTCTTGTCCAGAATCCCATTGCTCTCTTCGTAGTTTTCGCGTTTTTTCTGTGGAACGCATGACCGTTGAAATCATTGATGATTCATCCATATCCGTCAACGTTTGAATACGTTTCCACGTTTTTTCAATGAATTGATTCGTTAATCCCTCAACGATGCGACTTCCTTTCATGGGGTCTTGTACCCAACTGAAATGCGCTTCATCACTTAGTAAATTCAAAATATTTAAGGACATGCGTACAGTGAAATCTTCTTTTCCTTCCTGGGCATATTCGTCCCACGGATGAATGACTAATCCATGAACTCCGCCAGCATAGGCCGACATAGTTTCACTGGTTTGACGCAATAAATTGGTGTAAGGATCTTGCAAGGATTTATTCATCCACCCAACATGTGCTTGAATGCGGTAGCTTGGTTGTTGGATTCCGTGAATCACACTGATCTTTTTGATTAAATAATGCAGGGCCCTAATTTTGGCCATTTGACCAAAATAATTAGAACCGATTCCAACGCTGAACACGACAGCCGATCGGATCCCATTCGACAAATGATGGTGATATGAACTTAAAATCAAGCTTAATTCATCGATAGAATTGGAACCGATTTGTTGCAATTCAAATCCATTAAAATACGCTTGACAGCCATCCAGTTGATCTTGAACAAGCACATCATTCAGAACGACAAGGTGTTCGAGTTGTTCGCTGCTCAATTGATTTTTTAATGAATCTAATTGCGCAGATTGCTGAATGATAATTTCGGTTCGAATATAAGCCAATTCAATATTTTCAAAAACGATGTTCCAGTTAACTTCTTCTTTTTCTATTCGGATGAATAAAGCGTTCGCTCCTTGCATGAGCGCTAATAACATGCGTCGATTGCTTTCCTTTTCTGTTTGAATTCGTTCAAAATGAACATTATTGATTGGCTCACTAAAAGACGAAAAGTCAATGGGAGTGATTCTTGAAACCGGTTCCGTGACATCTAATTCCAATCCTTCGATGGAATCCTTAAATAGCATGCGCTCCGATTGATCACGCAATTCTTTTTGTATTTGAAGTACCCAATCTTCATGAGCTACGGGTGCAAATGGGTAGTTTAAATTGGACATGTCGGACTGAAATTTCTTTTTTTCAAATATACACAGAAGTTTGAATGGGAAGGGGCTTAAACGATTAGAATCGACAAGTTAGATACTATTTCATTCGAAAAATGTATTTTAGAACCTTCAATGTAATTTCTGTGAAACAAATTTTAAGCTTCTTTATTCTTTGCTATTCCTTTTCTGGATGGAGTCAAGGATATATGTCCAACAGCGCACGAGCGCTATCGATATCCAACGCAAGTGTTGCGCTAACGGATGTTTGGGCACATGTGAATAATCCAGCGGCTCTTGTTGGACTTAAAAAGCAAAGCATTGGCATTAGTTATCAAAATCGCTTCAGTGTCAAAGAGATGCAAACACAAGGACTGGTTTACGCGATTCCTATGAAGCGAATGGTTTTTTCTGCGGGAAGTCAATGGTATGGCTATCAACAATACCGTTCACTAAAAAATGGACTTGGATTGGCTATGGCTTTATCCGAAAAAGTCTCCCTTGGTGTTCAATTGAATCATCACTCCATTCGCTTGAATGAAAATTATGGTAAATCTTCCAATGTGACTGGCGAAATGGGATTGTTAGTTCAGTTTACAGAACAAATTCGACTGGGTTGCAGCGTGTTGAATATTGGACGGACGAAAATAGCGTCAAATTCAAATGAACGTTTAACCACACTTATGCGATTGGGAATGCAATACGTGGTTTCAGATCAGTTATTCATCGTCTCGGAATTAGAGAAAAATGTACTTTATCCGTTGTCATTTAAAATGGGCGCGGAATACAAACCTTCTGCTAAAATTTGTTTTAGAGGTGGATTTTCCACGGCTCCCATTTCTTTTTCTTTTGGCGTGGGAACGCAATTTAAAAGTCGTTTTCAATTGGACCTTGGTACAGCGTATCATCAATTATTGGGATGGAGTCCTCACATTAGTTTTCAAGTCGATTTGAATTAACATGAAACACCTGGTTCTTTTGCTGCTTTTGTCCGCAGGACTTACGACCTACGCACAGGATCGGGGAGAAATCATTCAGCAACGCATCGAGTTTATTTCCGAACAAGTGCAGTCCGAAAACATGGACTTAACCAATGTCATAGAGCAATTGAATTATTATTTTGACCACCCGATCAACCTGAATGTAACAAGTGGCGAGGAATTGGAGGAATTGTACTTACTGACGGGAGTGCAAATCAATGATGTATTGCTTCATCGAAAAGCGTTCGGGAAATTTATTTCCATTTACGAATTGCAAAGTTTGACTTTTTGGGACCTGCAAACCATTCAGTTGGTGCTTCCGTTTGTTCGGGTGGATGATCGCCTGGATCAGTTGCACATCACTTGGAAAGAAGCGATGAAGCAAGGAAAATTCGAGGAGTATATCCGATACCAACCAACGGTTGAATCCAAAGCAGGGTATGCCGATGTGAGTGATTCTGTTCGTCAAGCTTCCAATAAATACTATTACGGTAACAGCGATCGGTATTATTCTCGTTTTCGTTATGCGTACAAAACAAATATTTCAATTGGATTTACAGCGGAAAAAGATGCGGGAGAACAGTTTTTTCGCGGAACGCAGAAACAAGGTTTCGATTTTTATTCCGCTCATGCGTTTTTTAAAGGCGGTAAGTATTTGAAGTCGGCGGTTATTGGCGATTATCAGATACAAGTCGGACAAGGACTAAATCTTTGGTCGAGTTACGCATTTGGGAAAACAGCCGATCTGACTACCATGAAACGAACTGCGATTCCGATTCGCGCCTATACTTCTGTCGATGAATCTCGTTTTTTACGTGGGGCAGCAGCTGATTTTGGATACCGAAATTGGTCTTTGCTTTTGTTTGCTTCGCAAAAGAAAATGGATGGTGTCACCTTGTCCGATTCGACTTACGATGAGTTGGAATTCGTTTCTACGATTGATTTAACAGGTTTGCACCGAACGACGAATGAAATCGCGAAAAAAAATGGAATCAATGAACGAATTTTGGGAGCGAATGTCCGGTATGTCAATGGTGCTTTTCGCTGGGGTGGAGCATTGGTTCACCAAGGATACGATAAGCCATACACCAAGGACATTCAGTACTACAATCAATTTGATTTCCGAGGAACAACGTTTACTTCATTGAGCTCCGACTACAGTTATGTTTTTAGAAACATGAATGTCTTTGGGGAAATTTCCAAAGTCCTTCGGCCAGATGTCGCAGCCCAAAACGGATGGGCAATGGTGCATGCAGCGATGATGTCCCTAGATCCACGATTTAGCTTTGGTGTTTTGTACCGCAACTACCAAAAGGATTATCAAACATTATACAACGCTGGTTTCTCGGAGGGAAGCAACACGCAAAACGAAGAAGGAACGTATGCTGCCTTCAAATGGAAACTTGCTTCCGCTTGGTCCTTAAATGCGTACGTCGATTTATTTAAATTTCCATGGATGAAATACGGAGTCGATTCACCATCCTACGGACATGAAATTTTGCTGCAACCGGTTTATAGGCCATCTAAAACCTTTGAAATCTACGGACGTTTTCGTCAACAATTGCGTCAAAAGAACAGCCGAGATAGCGATGGAACCGTCACGGAAATCGAAGATGTCATGCAGCGCAATTACCGTTTGAACATGTCCTGTGTGTTAAACGAATTCATCTCACTCAAAACGCGTTTGGAATACGTAACGATTCACCGAGCGAGCAATACTCCAGAGAAAGGAATGTTGTTTTCACAAGATTTAATTTTCAAACCGAAAAGTAGTCCTTTTGATCTGTCGCTGCGTTTTGCTTTGTTTGATACGGATAGTTACGATACGCGTATTTACACCTTCGAAAGCAACGCCTTGTATGTATTTGCAGTTCCAGCGTATTATTACCAAGGAAGTCGTGCATATGTGTTATTGCGTTACAGTTTTTGGCGTTCGTGTGATTTATGGATCAAGTATGGCGTCTTTTTATACGAAAATCGTAGCTCAATTAGCTCTGGAGCGGAACAAATCACAGGAAATCGAAAGTCTGATTTGCTTATCCAGCTTAGGATTTCCATTTAATTTCAACTTATTTTGAATTTTTTTTCAAAAAAACTGATGCGTTTTTAAAATTTAAGCGTTATCCCTGTAAGTGAGGACTGCAAGCCTCGCGATCTCCAAAAAATCAAACTAGAACTAAAACCAGAACTTATGGCTGTCAACTTGACTTACCATCAGAGTGCATTTCGTCTGGATGAGGAAATGAAACTCGTTGAACGTGCGAAAGAACATCCGCGTTATTTTGCTCCTTTGTACGAACGTTACCACGAAGCGATTTTTCGCTATGTGTTCAAACGTGTGGATGAAACCGAAAGTGCGTATGACATCACTTCTTGTGTGTTCATTAAGGCAATGGGAAGTATCCAAAAATATGAAAATAGGGGAGTGCCTTTCTCTTCTTGGTTATTTCGCATCGCGAAGAGTGAGTTGTATCAATCTTTCCGCGATAAAAAAGCGCAACGTACCGTGAGCATCGATTCCGTAACCTTAAAGCAGGTGATGGACGATTTCACAGATGACAGCAGCGAGGAAAACCGCGCAAAATTATTAGTGGCTTTAGGAAAACTGAAGGAAGCACAATTACAGTTAATCGAAATGCGTTTTTTTGAAAAACGTTCTTTCCGAGAAATTGGTGAAATTGTTGGACTTTCTGAAAATAACGCAAAAGTAAAAACGTTTCGTGCGCTTTTGAAATTGAAAGAATTGTTTAATAAAAAAGAATGAACATGATAAAATTTCTACTGGACAGGGAAGAGCCGAGCTCCGAACAAATTAGACAACGAATGGATTTTGAATCCATCCTTGGTGGAGTGAACTATCAAAAATGGATTATGAATCCATGGATATATGTCCTAGGAGGT
>CAIOSO010000167.1 GCA_903860985.1 uncultured Flavobacteriales bacterium | reverse complement strand
TTCCAATTTTGACAAGTGGTTCCGACAACGAAAATTGGACTAATCGGATTGCTAGGTCTTTTTCTCTTAGGAATCTATTCCTGTGAGAATGATCTTGACGCCATAGAGCGCATTAGCTTTGACGCGCACTCGCCGGATGAGACCACAAAAAATTTGAAAATGATATATGCGGAGGATGGATATGCTCGCGTTGAGATTTTTGCTGCTTTAGCAGAAACATACCGAGGTAAAGAAGAAATCACAAAGATAAAGGACAGTTTGAAAGTTCATTTTTTCAATGAAAAGGGTGAAATCGTCTCCAAATTGACTGCTTTGTACGGTGAAATAAACAATACCAAAGGAACCCTGATGGTGAAAGACTCTGTTCGTCTGTATAATTATGAAAAGAAACAAACATTAGAGACTGAGGCCTTATTTTGGAATCAAAAGGACAGTTCAATATACACCAAATCTTCGGTGATCGTCCGCTCGCCAAAAGGAACTATTTTTGGAGAAGGAATTCGCACCAAACAGGATTTTAGTCGCTATGAATTAATTAAACCCGTTGGGAAATTCCAATTGGAAAATGAATTAGAATTTAAATAACATGAATCTATATAACACCATCATGAGCTACTTCTGGTTAGCAGTAGCAAGCGTTTCTTTCGTGACAGTTACCTACTTATGTTTCACGGAAGGATTTGAAAAATATGCATCTAATTATGTTTTCGCTATCATCGCTCTCGCAACTTTCTTCGTGAAACGTTGGATGATGAAACGTGTAGGAAGTCACCAACAATTCTTAAAGGATAAATCAACCGAAAAAGAAGCGTAATTCACTTTTTCGCGTAACAAAATTGGACAAAACAAGTCTTAGTACTGTATGAAATTGCTTTTTTTCACCTTATTCCTTCTCCTAACTAATGGACTATTAGCACAAAATTTTGTTCGTGGAAGCGTCGTCGATGAAAGAAAATCACCTATACCTTTTGCGAAGATCTATGTAAAAAATGCCGCCGATCAACGCACAGTGGCAACGGCAGAAGGTGTATACGAACTCTCCTTGATGCCCGGGGAATATTTTCTTGTCATTTCTGCCTTAGGTTTTCAAAATCGAGAAACATACATTTCAATTAGCAGCACAGATCTCCAACGCGATGTTCAATTATTTCCCGAAAAAGAACAGGACTACAAAGAAATCGTTGTCAACACAAAAAAAGGAAATATTGGCCGAGAAATCATGTTGGAAGTCGTGAAACGAAGAAACCAAATGAATCCATGGAATTATGCACATGCGGTCGATGTCTACATCAAAGCGAGTGAACAAAAGGATATTAAAGCGAAAACACCGAAAAATAAAGATGGAAAAGAAGAAACAAAGAAAGAGGATGATCCTCTTGAGGCGAGCCTTCCGAAAGCACCAGCTTGGGTAGATAACATGAACTTGCTGGAAGTCCAATTGAAACGAAATTATGCCCCAGGCAATAAGGTCAAAGAAATCCGTAACGCTTATACCTTGCACGGTTCAGATAGGTCTTTATATTATACTACAACAGTCAAATCCAATTTTAACTTTTTTGAAAATTTATTGCACTTAGATGACCTTCATCAAACACCGGTAAGCTCACCTATTTCCGTTCCTGGAATTCTTTCCTATAAATACAGGCTGGAAGAAACCTATGTGGAGAATGGTCAAACTATTTGTAAAATAAAAATCATCCCCAGAAATACCGCCACCACCACATTAGAAGGATACATATATGTCATTGACTCCTTGTTTCTCGTTCAGAAACTTCAACTAACGATGAACAAAGGAAACCTGTTGATTTATGATCATTTTGAAATTGATCAAACATTTTCTATTGTCGGAGACACCATGTGCGTGCTTGACAAACAAGTACTACGCTATGGCGTGAAATACAAGAATGAAACTTCTGCTTGTCAAACGACAGCGCTCTTTTCCAATTACAATTTCGATCCAGAATTCAGTAAAAAATTCTTTAATACGGAATTAGCTGTAACGACAAAAGAAGCGTATGAACGCGATACAAATTATTGGTCAAACAACCGTCAAACAGGCCTTAGTCCGGAAGAACAACGATTCATCATCATCAAGGACAGCATTCGTGATTTCTACAACCGCAAAGAATACCTTGACTCTATTGACAAAGTATTCAATAAAATTACAGCTCTCAAGATACTTTGGTTCGGTGTGGACCACCGCAATCGCGAACAAAAAATTCAGTGGTCTCTTGGTTCTGTTGCGACACTCATCCAGCCGTTTGGATTAGGTGGACCGAGATTGAATCCAAGTTTCGATTATTTTAAAAAGTGGAAGAACGAACGATCATTGGAATCCTACTCACGCATTTCTTATGGGTTCTTAAATAAAGATGTGAAGGGTGATACCTGGTGGCGCTACCGTTTTGACCCATTTCATTTTGGCTTTGTCCGTTTTGCCATCAACCACGATTTCGATGTAATCCGAGGATACGACGCGATCACACAAATTTACAAACGAGACAATTTTATCGAGGCAACTAAAATGACCTTATCTCTTGATTACGAACTTTTTAATGGCTTTTACGCATATTCTTCCCTTGGCTTTTCTGAACGAAGAAGTCTTTCCAACTTTGAATTCCTCAATACCATTGACAATATTATTCCAAATAACGATCCAACGGATTTTAAACCATATCAAACCTTAATTGGCTACTTAGGATTCAGTTACACGCCTAAACAAAAATACATGCGCGAGCCCTACCGAAAAGTGGTGTTGGGGTCCGCTTGGCCGACATTTAGCGTGAATTACGAACGAGGTATTCCAAAACTTTTTGGAAGCGATGTGGATCACGAGTATTTGCAAATCGATGCGATGCAATCTTTTAAAATTGCAACCTTGGGAACCATGAATTACCGCATTTCTGTTGGAAAATTTCTCAGTGCTCGTCAATTGTACAATCCAGACTACAAATACCAACGTAGAAGTGATCCTATTTGGTTCTCCAATCCACTTTACTCCTTCCAAGGACTCGACACGACCTTGCCAACAATTGATTATGTGTTTCAAGCGCATGTTGTTCACCATGACAACGGTGCAATTCTAAATAAAATTCCTTATTTCAAAAAAACACGAATAGGCTTAGTTGCAGGAGCAGGAGCCATGTATGTGAAAGAACATGATTGGCAACATTATGAAGTACTAGGTGGACTTGAACGGAATTTTAAAATGTCCAAAAGAAGACTTCGAGTAGGAATATACGGGGTGATTTCTGATGGAAATCAAATCAAACCAACGTTTAATTGGAAGGTCTCATTTGCCGTATTAGATGACCGTAACATGAAGTGGAATTTCTAATCTTGGGAAGCTTCTACTTCCTTTTTCTTCGGAAAATACACGCGTTGTCTGATTAAAATCAAGATAACTCCTGACGAAATACTCGCATCTGCCACATTCCATATTGCTGGAAAAATCTGTTCGCCTCCAAGGACAGGAAACCATTTTGGCCAGTTGACATTGAATTGGAACATATCCACAACACTACCCAACATGAATCCTTGATGTCTGAGTTCGACCGGATAATTAAATCCGTAGTCCGTACAAATTCCCTTTATCCCTGAGCCAGATACTTGATTAAATGAATCACATGGATTTAAGGTAAAAAAATAGTCGTAAAACATCGAATCAAGCAGATTACCTGTTGCTCCGGCTAGAATTAAACCGAATACAAGCAAGAACTCCAACGAAGCACCTTTTTTGGCTTGCTTAAATAAATAGTAAACGATAAAACAGATGGCAATAAAACGGAAAATACTCAAGCTTAACTTAGGTAAAACACCAGATCCAAAGGTTGTACCAAAGGCCATTCCTGGATTTTCAATGTAATGCAAAACGAACCAGTCACCGAATAAAGCTTGTGTTTGACCCGGTTCGAAACTCGATTTAATATAAATCTTGGTGATTTGGTCAATGAGTAACAGAACAGCAACCAACAAGAAAACGTAAACAAGTTTTTTGCTCACTATTTTTGTGCGTTTTTCGCATCAATACTCATCGTAGCATGCGGCACCAAGCGAAGTCTTTCCTTCGGAATTAAGGTTCCGTTTACACGACAAATCCCATAGGTTTTGTTTTCAATGCGAACCAATGCAGCCTGCAAACTTTGGATGAATTTCTCTTGACGAGCAGCCAACTGAGCAACTTCCTCTCTGGAAAGTGTTTCAGAACCATCTTCCATCATATTAAACGTTCTCCCTGTGTCATCCGTTCCATGATCATCATTATGAGACAAAGACCCCACTAACAAGGTGTAATCCACGTGAGCCTCTTTTAATTTGTGTAGAATCAACTCTTTGAACTCCTCGAGTTCTGCATCTGAAAACTTATTTCTTTCTTTACTCATGCTTGTAATCTTTGTAAGTGCGTCCCTATTTTTCGTTGGAAAGCAAATATATCATTTTTAGTCAAATTCAAAAACCTATTAGGAATTAATTTATCGTTAATTGAGTCATTTTGAACAATTGACTAGAGTTATTCACAATCGCACAAGATGCCCGTTAGAAAAAAGTACCTTCGTTCTATGATTCGACTGTTTCTAGACAACCGAACAGCGGTTTTATTAATATTGCCTTTCCTTATTGGCCTGTACGTCCTCGGAGGTGTTTTAGGGACGGAGTATGTAACTTCGAATCATACGGACGGACTGCTCTTCAGTCAAACTTCCACAAATCAATTGTGGAGTTACCTTATTCAATCATTCCTCCTTTTGGTTAATGCGGTATTTTTAAATGCGGTATTCAATAGTCATGAATTTCTAGACAAAAACACCTACATCATTAGCCTAATTTATGTGGTACTCACCCCGATGTTTGTTCCATTAAATGAATTTTCACCTGTTCTTATCGCCCATTTCTTTGTCATAGCAACCCTTGGTGTCCTTTTCCATTTAAAACCAAATTCAGACGGAAAAATAACCATTTTTAATGCGGGCATATTAATGAGCCTAGCACTCATTTTTCTTCCATATTTGACGGTGCTTATTCCCATTTTACTTATGATGATTGTCATTATCCGCCCATTCAATTGGAGAGAGTTTTTTATCTGTCTTGCCGGATTAAGCGTTCCATTAATTTACTATTTCAGCTACCTTTTTTTAAGTGAGCAGCTTGATTTCATTTGGGAATTTCCTTCATGGCAAATGCATGATTACCAAAACTCACTGCACCTTTACCCTGTCGTCCTTATTTACCTTATTCTTTTGTTAATTAGCCTAATGAGCCTTAGTGCCAGATTGCTAAAATCATCTTTGAGGCTAAAAAAGCAAATCCAAATGCTTGGCTTGTTTTTATCATTCCTCTTTCTACTTGGTTTTGTCGATTTTTACTTTTCTGGCTCCATTCGCTATTTGTCCTTGGCCATTATCCCCCTCAGCTATTTTCTTACCTATGCCTTTTTGAGTAAACGATCGGGTATTCTTGCCAATATTTTTTTCTACATAGCGCTGCTCTACTCATTTGTGAAATTTTTCCTAAACTTCACACAGTAACGAGCGGTTTAATTGATTAATTTTGAACGATAATTTAAGATAAAATGAAATTTGGAGTTGTAACGTTTCCCGGGTCTAATTGTGATCAAGACATGATTTATGTTTTGAAAGACTTACTCGGACAACAAGTTGAACATTTGTGGCATAAGGACACCGATTTAAAACAGGTCGATATGGTTATTATTCCCGGAGGATTCTCCTATGGCGATTACCTGCGATCAGGTGCCATTGCAAAATTCTCGCCGATCATGACCGAGGTTATTCAACATGCGAATCGTGGTGGTTATGTCTTGGGGATTTGCAATGGATTTCAAATTTTAACGGAAGCAGGATTATTAGAAGGCGCCTTGTTACACAATAATACCCAGAAATTTATTTGTAAAAATGTGTTTTTAAAACCAGGCAGTTCAACAGCTGCGCCAAGTATGGACCTTGAAAGAAGTCAAGCATTTAAAATTCCGATCGCTCATGGTGAAGGACGTTTCTTTGCCAGTGCTGATACGCTAAAATCCATTCAAGACAATGACCAAGTTATGTTCCAATACTGTGACGAACAGGGCATTGTTTCAGAAGAAGCCAATCCGAACGGATCTCTGCATGCCATCGCCGGAATAACCAATAAAAGTAAAAACGTATTTGGAATGATGCCCCACCCGGAAAGAGCAGCAGATGCACATCTTGGAAACAAAGATGGAGTAGCGCTGTTTGAATCGATTTTAAATCACTGTTCATGAAAGTACTCTTATTAGGGTCCGGTGGACGCGAACATGCGTTGGCATGGAAAATTGCACAAAGTTCTATTCTCGATGAACTATTTATCGCTCCTGGAAATGCAGGAACCAAAAAACATGGTAAAAACGTAGATTTGGCTCCTACTGATTTCGAGGGCATCAAAGAGTTTGTGATTGCTCAACTAATTGACATGGTCATTGTTGGTCCGGAAGAACCACTCGTTAATGGAATATACGATTATTTTCAAGCGGATGATCAGTTGAGAAAAGTTGCAATAATCGGTCCAAGTAAATTCGGGGCACAACTTGAAGGAAGCAAAGATTTCGCGAAAGCATTTATGTCAAGACACGCCATTCCAACGGCAAAATACGGAACCTTTACGGCGGAAACCATTACGCAAGGACTAGCATTCTTATCGTCAATGAAAGGTCCTTATGTATTAAAAGCAGATGGACTAGCAGCAGGAAAAGGAGTATTAATCCTTTCAGATTTGGACGAAGCCAAAAGCGAACTCAAAAGCATGTTGATAGATGAAAAATTTGGTGCCGCAAGTAGCAAAGTGGTCATTGAACAATTTCTTGATGGTATCGAACTATCTGTTTTTGTCTTAACAGATGGCGAATCATTTAAATTATTGCCAGAAGCGAAAGATTATAAACGCATTGGGGAAGGTGATACCGGACTAAATACCGGTGGTATGGGAGCTATTTCACCCGTTCCATTCGCAGACGCAAGCTTTATGGACAAAGTACATAACCGAATTATTGTTCCAACAATTAAAGGATTGAAATCTGAGAAAATCACCTATAAGGGTTTCGTTTTCTTTGGATTAATTAGCGTGAAAGGTGATCCATACGTGATAGAATACAATTGCCGAATGGGTGACCCAGAAACAGAAGTAGTTATTCCAAGATTGAAATCAGATATTCTTGATTTATTTGAAGGAGTGGCGAGCAATACACTTTCCGAAAGAGACATTCAATTCATCGATAAAAGCGCAGCGACCGTCATGATGGTTTCTGGTGGTTATCCAGGTGACTACGAAAAAGGGAAGTCGATTTTTGGACTAAACAGCATCGTAGATAGCATCGTGTTTCACGCTGGAACGAGTGCAGATGGACCATCTGTTCTAACAGCTGGTGGTCGCGTACTTGCAGTTACTTCCTATGGTAAAAACCTCGAAGTCGCTTTAGAAAAATCATACGATTCTATTGCGAAAATAACGTATGACGGAGCTTATTATCGAAAGGACATCGGACAAGATGTGCTTTAAGATACGGATATTATTCCCTCAATTATGAATGTAGATTTAATCATCATTCTCATTTCGATTCTCGCTTCAGCTTTCTTTTCAGCAATGGAGTTAGCATTTCTGTCTTCAAACCGTTTGCGGATTGAAGTAATGAAAAAAAATCGATCGCTCAAAAGTCGCATTATCGGCCTGTTCTTTCACCGTGAATCAACCATGATTGCTTCCCTATTAATGGGGAATAACATTGCATTAGTCATGTACGGAATTGCTGCAGCGCGTGTTTTAAACAAATTCTTCGTGGGATTTGGGATTTCAGATGAAGTACTATTGCTCATCCTTCAAACAGTCGCTTCGACGATTATCGTTCTTGTTACTGCTGAGTTTTTACCAAAAGCCCTCGTTCAAATCAATCCCAATCGATTTTTAGATGTGACCCTCGCTCCTATGCTAGTGCTCTACATCCTTTTGTATGTACCTACACAATTTATCTTGTTCTTTAGTTACATCATTTTGAAGATGTTTGGCTCCAATCAAGAACAATCGGCCCGCGTATTTTCAAAAGTCGACTTAGAACATTATGTAGATGAACTGAGTGCGCGTATTAAAGATGAAGAAGAATTTAGCAATGACATGCTCATCCTCCGAAACGCATTGGATTTTTCTAACATAAAAGCACGTGATTGCATGATTCCTCGTACAGAAATCATTGGTGTCGAAATTGAAGACGACATTGAAGAAGCAAAGGAATTACTCATTAACAAAGGACTTTCGAAATTAATCGTTTACCGAGATGATATCGATAACATTATTGGATACGTCCATTCATTCGATTTATTCTCGAAACCGAAATCCATCAAACAAATTCTAAAGCCAATCAGCTTCGTTCCTAGGGTGATTTCCGGAAAAGAATTACTAGAGAAATTCACGAAACAAGCGGGAAGTTTTGCGGTTGTAACCGATGAATATGGCGGAACAGCAGGAATCATCACCCTAGAAGATGTCATCGAAGAGATTTTTGGTGAAATTGAGGACGAGCACGATAAAGAAATTTGGTTAGAAGAAAAAGTGAGCGATGCTGAGTTCTTATTCTCTGCCCGAATCGATATCGATTACTTAAATGAAACCTTTAAACTTTTCTTGGAAGAATCCGAAGAATATGATACACTCGCTGGACTAATCATTCATCACATTGAATCCATTCCCACACAAGGCGACAGCGTTCAATTAGAAAAATACCGATTGGTCGTAGAAGATGTAAGTGATCGAAAAATTGAAACTGTTCGACTTTTTATTGAATCGTGATGAAAGGTGCATTTGGACTTCTTGCACTGTTTCTCAGTTCCTTCGTCTTTGC
>CAIOSO010000166.1 GCA_903860985.1 uncultured Flavobacteriales bacterium | reverse complement strand
TCGCAATTTTCCAACCAAGAAGTTCTGTCTGCTAATTGGCTCATCGCCTTCGCTTACTCGTTCTTTATTTCTGTTCTGAAACTCATCCTCCAACTTCTCATCCTTAAAAATTTCATCCTCACTTTTTTCTTCTACAATTGTTTCGGCTTTTTGTTCTTGAACGACACTTCGCCAAAACCAATGACTGAATCGTTGGTTGACATCATCTATTTGTTTTTCGTCCATTAGTTCCAAAAGTTTCTCGATCCCATCCCTATGTCGCGTATTACGGATTGAGGGACTCCATGATTTGTTTTCAAAATCAAAACGATAAGGTTTTTCAGGTGCATCCTCATTGTATCGCTGCGCCATCCAAATATGGAGGTCAATCAATTCATCGGTCGCAAGTTCCCAGGATTCTGCATCTTTTGGAAATAGCTTAATAAAATCGCGAATGAATTTCTTGCGGAGTACTTTGTTTGATTCGCTTTTTTCCAAGAGTTCTTTTTTCATGATTACGTTTTCCTCCTTTGCCTTGTCGAGCAATTGGTCGAGGCGTTCATTCTCTTCCAACGCATCTTTAATTATTTTCTTGTCGTTCATTTTTGTGAGTGTTTGGTTTTTGTCTTTTTGATTTTTTCATTCAATTCCTGTTCGAGTTCGCTCGAAGCATCTTCCTCTTCAATAAGAGGTTTTGGCGATTCGTTTCGCTGAGAAATCCGAACCCGGTACGCATTCGCGGAACACCGCGCACTACAATGCTTCGCTGGCTTCGCGCTGTAGAAAGGTTCGCCACACACTTCGCATGTGTGTTGCTGAAATTTACTTGACGTTAACTTCTCGAGTTCTTCAAGTTGCTTTGACGTTAGACTCATTTTGGGTGCGTGTTGGGTTTGCGTGAAGTCAATGTTGTATCATTAATAACCCAAAGTTCCGACAACATTTTCGAAACATCGATAACATATCATCTAAATGATTACACCATGTTGACTTAAGGTTTAATCCATTTAATCGCATTATTGAAGGCAACTCGGCACTTAGCGGAACAACTTTGAGCATTTTTTTTCTTTGCAGTAAACTCTTTATCACACCATTTGCAAATAAAGGTGTAGCTGATCTTAATTGGTTTTTTCATTTTTATGACGTGTTTATTCGATCAAATTAATTTATCACTTTAGTGGATGTCCCTTTGCCTTACAATAATGCACTGGGGATTGTCTTTGGTTCTCCGGGTTCTGAAATTATTTTTTTCGTTTCGTCTTTATCATCGAGCGAAACGCCGGAGCAGCTTGCTACTTTCATTTTTTAGATTTTTAAAAGAGAATTTCTGAATCATTATGACAAATATCATTTTCATGTACACCAAGCACCTTGCCATCATCACTCGTAACTCTGACATAAAGATTTTCACCGAGAATTTTATTTAGATAACGGGCATGCGACAACGCGCTTTCTTCGGCAGTCCTTTTTTCTAAATACTCATCTTTTTTGCACATTACATAAAGAACAGTTTCTAATTCAACAGAACATCCGTTATCCATTGTATGGAATTCAAATCGAAACATTTTGCTTTCAGTTTTCATATTATTTGTTTTAAATGTTTTAATCTTTCGAGAAAAGGGAGAAAGATTCTATTACCGTTATTTGCTTTTACCG
>CAIOSO010000165.1 GCA_903860985.1 uncultured Flavobacteriales bacterium | reverse complement strand
GTGAAAGCGAAATTGAAACCAGCATTACAAGCATTATTCAATGACGCGATTACCTACCACATCAATCCAACAGGTAAATTCGTGATCGGTGGTCCACACGGAGATACTGGATTAACGGGACGCAAAATCATCGTTGATACGTACGGTGGAAAAGGAGCTCACGGTGGTGGAGCATTCTCAGGAAAAGATCCATCTAAAGTTGACCGTTCTGCTGCGTATGCAACACGTCACATGGCGAAAAACGCAGTTGCTGCTGGACTTTGTGATGAGCTTTTAGTACAAGTTTCGTATGCGATTGGTGTAGCAAAACCTTGTGGTTTATATGTAAACACATACGGTACAGCGAAAGTAGGTATGACAGACGGTCAAATTGCGGAGAAATTGAGCGAAATTTTCGACATGCGTCCATACTTCATCGAACAACGTTTGAAATTAAGAAATCCTATTTATCAGGAAACAGCTGCTTACGGACACATGGGACGTAAACACGAGAAGGTAACAAAATCCTTCAAAGCTCCAGACGGATCAGTGATTACAAGAGAAGTAGAATTATTCACTTGGGAAGAACTAAACTACGTAGATCAAGTTAAAGCCGCTTTCGGTTTGTAAAACATAGAAATCCCGGTTCTCAGAATCGGGATTTTTTTTAGCTAATATTTTTTAAGATGTCAACTTTCAGAACGATTTGGACCACAGAAGACCGCTATGTGGAAGTGATTGATCAACGTGTCTTACCACACGAATTGGTCCATGTTAAATTAATGAATTACCGCGATGCTGATTTAGCCATTCGTAGCATGACCGTACGTGGAGCCCCACTCATCGGAGCAACTGCCGCTTACGGAATTTACTTGGCAGTGCGTGAATTAATCGAAGAACAACGCGATGGTGCATTTTTAGATGAAGCATTCGACGTGTTAAGAGCTTCGCGTCCTACAGCAATTAATTTATTCTGGGCCTTGGATCGCATGCGCACAGCGTTGGATGAAGCAGATGATTTTCTGCTAACAGCCTGGGAGGAAGCGGGACGAATTGTCGAAGAAGACATTGAAACCTGTCGCATGATTGGTGTGCACGGACTCCCAATTATCGAAGCACTTTCAACAGCAAAAAAAGGAGAAACGGTAAACATTCTCACGCATTGCAACGCTGGGATGTTGGGTTGTATTCAATGGGGAACGATTACCTCCCCTATTTATCAAGCAAAAGAAAAAGGAATTAAGGTTCACGTATGGGTGGACGAAACACGTCCACGTAACCAAGGTTCAAACTTGACCGCTTACGAATTAACGAAGCACGGAATCGATCATACTTTAATCGTTGACAATACTGGGGGTCACCTCATGCAACACGGGATGGTCGATATGGTCATTGTAGGAACAGATCGCACCACCCGAAATGGTGATGTTGCCAACAAGATCGGAACCTATTTGAAAGCATTGGCAGCGAAGGATAATGAGATTCCATTTTACGTTGCCTTGCCTTCTACGACATTAGATATGAGTATTCGTGATGGATTGACCGAGATTCCTATTGAGGAACGCGACCAAAACGAAGTGAAATACATCCAAGGAAAACGCAGTGATGGTAAAATTGACTCCGTGTTGATTTGTCCAGAAACTACGAATGCAGCGAATTACGGATTTGACGTGACACCTGCTCGGTTGGTTACTGCATTAATTACGGAACGTGGCGTTTGTCCGGCAAATGAAGCGGGAATCATTTCCTTGTTTCCCGAATTTATTGAATCATGAAAAAGTTACTTTTCTTCCTTTTCGTATGCGCGAGTTCTGCGCATGCGCAGCTTGATGGACTTTGGCATAGTTCGTTTCATGTGGCTGGGAAATCGTTGTTAATGGACCTTGATATCAAAGGCATTGGACGCGACGGTTCGGTATCGGTGATCCTTCCTGATCAACCACAGATCAAACCCCAAGAGATGGCTGTGTATTCTCTGTTTATCGATAGTTTGTATTTCCTTTGGGACCGCATTGGACTTACTTTTGCTGGAAAGTTAAAAAACGATAGTCTGAAAGGAATCATGAAACAAAGTGGACTTGAATGGCCCGTGATATTTACAAAAGCGGAACAAGAACGCATAGAAGTTTCCGGTCGTCCACAAGATCCTGTTGGTCCATTTTCCTACGAGGAAAAGGAACTTGAAATCAAGAATAAAAACATAAAAATTGCCGGAACGCTTACCTTACCGAAGGAGGCGAATTTTCCAATTGTCATTTTAGTTTCCGGTTCAGGGCAACAAGATCGAGATTGCGAACTGATGGGACACAAACCATTTTGGGTCCTTGCTGATTACTTGAGTAAAAATGGAATCGCTGTTTTTCGCTATGACGACCGTGGAATTGGCAAAAGTACAGGAGAGTTTGGTTCGTCCACGGAGACGGATTTCACCAGTGATGTATTATCTATTTTCACTTACTTGAAGAAAAAATATCCCGGACATCCAATTGGTATTTATGGACATTCAGAAGGTGGAATCATTGGACTTCGTGCAGCTGCACAACAAAAAGAAATGAGATTCCTTATTGAATCAGCATCCGTTGGAACAAATGGAAAAGATGTTTTGGTCAATCAACAATATGATATTCCAATTGCATCCGGAATGAGTGAAGAGGAAGCAAAATGGAATGCTCGTTTATTTGAAGAGGCCTCAATCTTGGCTTTAAAAACAGAAACGGCTACCTTTCTGAAGGAATATGAAATGTGGTTATCCACGGTATGGGAGAAACTCCCAAGCTCTTTCAAAGAAGATAAAACGATAAATGACATGGCTACAGAAATGAGTGTATTCATCAATAGTGACTGGGCGAAGGAATTCCTGAGTTATCAAGCAGCTGATTACCTCAAAAAAGTGGAGCTACCGATGCTCATCATCAACGGAAAAAAAGACATTCAAGTGCGTTGGGATGAAAGTCAAACTGGATTTAAGAAATCCATGAATGCAAATACACTAGCACAGTCAACATTCAAAGCATACGACGATTTGAATCACTTATTACAACCATGCATCAAATGTAATATCACGGAATACGCGACGATTGAAACCAGTATGAGTCCAATCGTCATGACAGATATTTTAACTTGGATAAAATCAGTTAAATAATGGGGAAATCAGTTGTTATTGTTGGCGCTACCGGCCTAATTGGAAACGCTATACTACAGGAATTAATTGGTGAACCAGAGGTGACACAAATTCGCGTTTTTGTTCGAAAAACAATCGCGGGTTTACCCGAAAAAGTAAGGCAAATTGTCACGGATTTCAGTGATTTCTCGTTGTTAAAAGAGCAGGTGATTGGTGATGTAATTTATTGCTGCGTAGGAACAACACGTAAAAAAACACCAGATTTAAACGATTATCGCAACATCGATTTCAGAATTAATATTGGCATGGCGAGCTTAGCCAAAGAAAATGGGTTTCCAACTGTACATTTAATCAGTGCCATTGGGGCATCTACCACATCTCGTATTTTCTACTCGAAACTAAAAGGAGAGATCGAAGAAGCCATGAAGGAATTGCAGTTTGATACTTGCTACATTTATCAGCCATCGATTTTAATTGGTGCTCGAACAGAATCGCGTCCGATGGAATACCTATCACAAAAACTTTGTCCATTTTTTGATTTGTTCATGCTGGGATCACTTAAAGATTACCACAGTATTTCAGCAACTGCAATTGCGAAATGCATGCAGCTTAATTTAGGAACAGAAAAACTTGGCGTTCACGTTTTGCGTTATGCTCAAATCGTCGGCTAGTTCATGAAAAACAAAAGCCACTCGAAAAAGTGG
Organism: uncultured Flavobacteriales bacterium; assembly: GCA_903860985.1. GTDB lineage: Bacteria > Bacteroidota > Bacteroidia > Flavobacteriales_D > Crocinitomicaceae > UBA952. The sequence continues at coordinate 16,824 of CAIOSO010000165.1, read as the reverse complement.
CTTTTACCTACTGAATATAAGAGGAAAGAAATTGTTTACTAAACCCATGCTCTGAATGTTCCTCTTGATGGTGAATTTTCTACCGTAGATTGATTGGTAAGTTTCATTCAGTATCACTATTTGCTATGTTCCGTTGAACAATACAAAGGTGCAACACTGAATGTAACTTTTTCATGAGTCAAATCAAGTAAGAACATGATAGTTATCAGTTATACTGGATTTTTTTAACTCCGACTATGTTCGGTAAGAGCCAAAAGTGATTGTTTGCATCGCTTTCCCAGGTATCAGAAACCCAGCTGCCTACTTTTTCTATGCAATGTCCATTCACATCAATCAACAAACTTGTTTCTGGTCCGCCTTCTAAATAAATCGCATTGCGCAATTTATACGGCATTCCAATCATAAAGTCAATCATCTGATTATGAGTATATGGAGAACGACAGAAAATGAGGTAGAAATTCCCATCCTCTCCTTCCGCGGCAATCAGCATGCTACACGATTGAATTTTCTTTTTCCAATACATTGGACTTCCGTTGCAGTCAATCATACGAAGTCCTTGAGCGTAAGCCCCGAATTGATCGTTCATTTCATTAAAATTCTCACACGTAAGATCCAAAATTTCGACTTCGTTTCTTTGTTTTACCCTTGGATTCATGGCTAACATCAAATTGAAATTCTCAATGACCGTTCCATTGTTAATGTGCTCGCCTGACTTTAAATAAGCACGGCTTGAAAGCGGTTTCGACAAACTGTACATTCCGGCATTAAACGCCACATTTAAGTGGAAAGTATCCGCCCATGTATGCACATCGCGTGGTAAACTGTCGTATTTCGTCGCACTAAAAATATTGAAATCAAAAAGTCCACCATCCATGCGTAAAATGGAGATTTTCGAATCACCAATAAATGATTTTACTGGTGCATCCATTTCACGGTAGTCCATTCCTTTGGTCAAGGTAGTCCAATTAGAATAATCTACCTCTTCAACATCCTGCGCACTTGCATTTTCACCTCCACAAGAGGCAAGCAATAACAGCGTAATGGTGGTTAAAAAAAAGGTTTTCATAAAGTACTTCATGCGCGTCATTTCCATCAAATTCTCTTCAGTTAGACTATGAATAATTCTTGAGGTCATTCAACTATTCAAACGTAATAATCTACTATCCCAAATATATTGACTTTATCCTTGATTTTGTAAGTTTTTAACAATCAAAGGCTGAGAAGAAGCTGAATACATGCATTTTCAACATCCACAATTTGCTTTCATTTGTATAAAATCAGTTGTTATGAAAATAGTATTGCTTTCTCTCATTATCATTTATACTTCGCTTTCCTTTGCACAAACAAAAGTTGGTTTTTTCAAACGCCTAAGTTCCACTAGAATGGTGGAAAAGGGCATTGAACAATACAATTTAGGTGGTACAAGCGATGCTTTTATGACTTTCAAACAGGCGAGTGTATTTAATCCCTATTCAGCCAAAGCGATGTATTATTTGGCGAGTGTGGAATTCGAGTTAAAAAGCTTTTACGAAGCTGAAACACATGTTGGAGCCGCATTGCGTTTAAATGATAAAAAATTAAACGGTGATTTACATTTATTAGCTGGACAAATACACCATAATTTAAATCATTTAGATAGTGCTATTTCACATTATGAAAAATGTACGAAACTGATCGGAGAAAAATTAGCCAATGAATACAATATTCCTGTGCTGCTTGCGCAAAGTAACTTCGCGAAAAAAGAACAAGAAAAAGGGATCGTTTCCATGCGCATTCCATTAACAGAGATCAATACAAAGTATGACGAGTATGCGCCAATATTAACACAAGGGGGACAAGCACTTTATTTCACCGCGAAAAATCCAGATGCAAAAGGAGACAATGTGAATCCCGAAGATCAAAGTTATTTTGAAGACATCTATTTTTCTTATTGGAACGATACAACGAAATCGTACAAAATCACTTACTCTGAAGACACAGATTGGAATACCGAAGGATTCGACGCCTTGAATTGTGTCCTTTCAGATGGAATGCATGCTTTTGGGACATTGAATACTTCTGCATCCAAAGAAAAAACGACGGAAAGTTCAGAGATTTTTGAACTTACTGCTGAAATTCCTTTTGCTTGGGATGAACAAAAAATGGTGAAAATCCCTGGGGTTAACACTAGTTTCTTCGATGGATCCGCATGTATGACGGATACCTTTATGGTCGATGAATACACGTACAAACGCGAACTTTATTTCGTATCAGACCGTCGAGCGGAAAAAAGCTTAACCGATTTATTTGTTGCGACAGAAACGAATGGCGTCTGGGCAGAAAGTGTGATTGCTTTGCCTGATTTCATCAATACAACGGGACGAGAAACGACACCGTTTATCACGGAAGATGGAAGTTTATTATTCTTCAGTTCAGATGCCTTGCCAGGAATGGGCGGTTACGATGTATATTTTTGTAAGCGAAATGCAAATCAATGGTCTAATCCCGTCAATCTAGGCGCAGCCTTTAACACGGTAAACGACGATACACACTTTCAATATTATCCTTCACTTGGAAAGGCTGTAATGGCCGGCTTAAGTGAGCTTGATGGCTTGTTTAATTACAACATTTTTCAAATCGACTTCCGTGGAACTTCTTATCCATTTATGAAATAAATGAACCTTGTGGAATTATCGTTGTATAGGCATCTCAAGAAGGAAATAAAAAATCAATTTATGAAAAGAATCATTGCAAGTATACTCCTCGGGTGTAGTTTCTTAAGTCTCAAAGCACAAAAAGAAATAACTTCCATCGCACCTATCAAAAAAGTGACGGTGTTCTTTACCGGTGCACAAGTGCAACACGAAGCGAAAATGGACCTTCAAATGGGTCGACAGGACATCGTTTTTCAAAAGTTGACGGATTTTGTGGATCCAAATACCGTTCAAGTAAAAGCACAAGGGGATGTGACCATTCTGTCCGTTCGTACGCGAAAAAACTACGAGGATTTAAAAATTAGCAACGAAGAAATTCATGCATTAAACGCGAAAAAGGATTTGCTTTACAAGAAAGATCAAGCTCTGCGCGATGAATACGTGATTCTAGAGATGGATAAAAACCTGTTGATGCAAAACCGTGATTTAAAAGGACAAGACCAAGGATTGAAAACAACAGAATTGAAAGAAGCGTACTTGTTCATGCATACGAAATTAACGGAAGTCATCACGAGAGAGACAGCCATTTATTCAGAGTTGGAAGACCTTCAAAAGAAAATGAATCAAATCGAGCAAGAGATTATTAGTCAACGCTCGAAACCTGTCATTAATTATTCCGAAGTAGTGGTCGAAGTTGATGTGAACAAATCATGCACCGCTGGATTCCAATTCAATTACATTAGTCCAAATGCTACGTGGAAACCATATTACGACATGCGCAGCGACGGAATCGGAAAACCTGTCCGCTTGGAAGCAAAGGCGAATGTGAGTCAAACCACCGGAATCGAATGGAAAAATGTAGATTTAGTATTATCGACAAACGATCCATACGAAAATGCGCAAGAACCTACTTTGCAACCATGGATTATCTACTACAACAATTATCCACAGCAAAAAACGCAAACAACAAGAAACCTACCGCAAGTCGCTTACGCGGGAGAGAAATTAAGAGGAGAAGTGATTGATGCTTCCACTGGTGAGGCAATGCCATTTGCTCGTGTTGAATTCGCCAATAATCCGAACATAGCGGCCGTAACGGATTTCGATGGGAAATTTGAAATGACCATTCCAAAAGGAGAAAACTACGTGAATGCGAGTTTTGTTGGCTACAATTCCGCTCAACAACAAATTACGTCTACCTACTTGAAATTTTTCTTAGAACCACAGCAGGTAGAATTGGATGAAGTTCAGATTCGTGGATCAAGATCGGAAGACGCTGATTATTATGTTGATGGCATTCAAGTTACTTCAGAAGCAAATACCATCACGAGACAAGATATTTCCCGTATGCCTGCGAGATCTGCGGATATGATGCGATCTGTACCAGGGGTGCAAATTGGAAAAAAACGCAAAATGGAATTCAAAAACGAACCTGCTGGATATAAAGCAAATGCTGTTGCAACGACCATCACCAAAAAAGATTTGCGCGTGGAATATGCGATTCAGTCCAAAATGTCTATTCCTTCCGATGGCATGGACCACCGCGTGAGTATTGCCACGCATGAATTACCTGCGTCTTACGAATACCACGTAGTTCCTAAAATTGATCCGAGTGTGTATTTATCCGCACAAGTTGTTGGATGGGAAAAATTGAATTTATTGAGCGGTGAGTCCAATATTTACTTTGACGGTACGTTCATGGGGAAATCCTTTTTGGATGTAAATTCAACCAAAGACACCCTTTCGTTCTCCTTCGGAAAAGACAGTAAAATCAGTGTCGAGCGCACACGTTTGAAAGAAAAATCGAAGATTAAAACCATTGGATCACGTCAAAAATTCGATGTGACTTGGGAAATTAAAATCAAAAATAACGGTGGGGCGATGATTCCATTGATTGTGAAGGACCAATATCCCGTTTCCAATCAAGAGGACATCAAAGTGAAACAAGGCGAATTAGTTGATGGTAAAGTTGATGACAAAACAGGCATCATCACCTGGAGTTTCTTGAAAGGAATTTCCGGATCCCAAACCATCACTTTTGACTATAGTGTGGATTCTCAATATGGAATTCAACTTTATTTAGAATAAATTTTATCAGCAATTTGAGGGAGCCACCAATGTTTTGTAACTTGGTGGCTTCTTTATGCAACGTTATTTTGTTCAAGTCTCTTACCTAGGAACAGCTTACCACGGCTGGCAGTCCCAACCGAACGCTCCAAGTGTTCAAGAAACGATTGAGCGTTGTTTTTCGAAAGTTTTTGGAAACAGCACTATTCCAATTGTAGGCTGCGGCCGAACGGATACAGGAGTCCATGCGAAATCCTATTTTTTTCACGTGGATTTACCACAAGATTGGGAGGAAGAGCACTTGTGTTTTAAATTGAACCGCATGCTTCCGCCGGACATCAGTGCGATTCAAGCGATGAAAGTATCCTCTGAATTTCATGCCCGTTTCCATGCGACCAAACGCACCTATCGTTATTTCCTTCACCATCAAAAAGATCCTTTTCAACTAGATCAAAGTTGGTATTTCCAACAACAATTAGACTTTTCGGCCATGAATGCGGCAGCTCAACGTTTGTTAGGCACCAAGGACTTTGGTTCATTTTCCAAATTACATACGGTTGTCAAAACGAATATCTGTACTGTTTTCCATGCAGAGTGGATTCAATCCGAAGATCAATGGTACTTTGAAATTACGGCCAATCGCTTTTTGCGCAATATGGTTCGAGCGATTGTTGGCACCTTAATCGAAGTTGGATTAGGTAATCTCAACATAGCGGACATCGACGCAATCATCGAGGCAAAAGATCGAAGCGAAGCAGCCGTTTCCGTTCCCGCCCATGGACTTTTTCTATGGGAAATCACCTATCCATTTTTGACAGAAAAATAAGCCCAACAAAAAAGGCGACATTTCTGCCGCCTTCTCAATTATCTTTTTGCTTTTATTCTTGGTTTGACATGTACGCGCGGTACAAATCGAAGTAGCTTTTTGTTTCTACCACAATTGCTCCACCAAGCGTATCACCGTATTTAGCTGGAAGTCCACCCGTGTAAACCATCATTCTTCCAATGGAACAACTGGGAACGTTATAGACTTCGTTGCATTTAATTCCGTCCAATACATAAATCATGTCTCCTTTTCTCGCTCCTCGAAACATCAATTGTCCATCATCGTCCACTTTGATTTCAGAAGACATGGATGTTGCGAGTGTCTTGATATCGAATTTATTCGGATTGTGAATCAAGTCCTTTTGCGTCAATTCTTTCACCGGTAATTCACCATAGATTAAGCGAATGCGCCCACTTCCCACTGGAACCGCTTTCATAGTTTGAACAGCGTTTGTGTTCATCAAAATCGTTCCTAGGTTGCAATACGCTTCAATGGGTACATCTACCGGAATTCCTTTCAAGGAATCTACTTTGTAGACGATGCACATCGTGTATTTCCCTACTGGTACACTTGAAATTCGGAAGCGACCATCGGCATCGGTCACCGCATAATACTTCTTATCCTGGTCTTCCACCACTGCACGCGCATTGGGCAAAGGTTTATCATCGTTGAAATTCATCACTTTACCGATAATGTCACCTGTTACAGACTGAGCAATTGTGTTTCCTGCTAAAACAAGCATCCACACTGCGAACCATTTTCTCATAGCTTTTGTTTTTTGGATTTCTTATGAGATGTGAACATGGATAAAATTCCATAAAAGGCAAAAAAAAGGTCCACATTGCTGTGAGGCTTTGACTATTTTATCATCACTTATTCAACGATTGTTGCGCTACTTGTTGCTAATTCTCGATTTACTTTTTTGAATAGTCCTTGCAGTACTTTTCCTGGACCAACTTCCACTACTTCAGAGCAACCATCCGCTAACATATTGTTCATGATTTGTGTCCATTTCACTGCACCTGTCAATTGTAAGACCAAGTTTTTCTTGATTTCCGATGGATCAGAAACCGCTTTAGCGTTCACATTTTGATACACAGGACACGTTGGTTGTGAAAAATGTGTTGCTTCGATCGCTGCTGCGAGCTCTTCGCGTGCGGGCTCCATCAACGGTGAATGAAAAGCTCCACCTACTTGAAGTAACAACGCTCTTTTCGCTCCCGCTTCAGTTAATTTTGCACATGCTTCTTCCACTGCTGGGATGGCACCAGAAATAACAAGTTGTCCCGGACAGTTATAGTTTGCTGGAACAACGACTCCATCGATTTCCGAACAGATTTTTTCCACTACGTCATCTTCTAATCCTAAGATTGCAGCCATGGTAGATGGTTGCATTTCACAGGCTTTTTGCATCGCTAACGCACGTTGAGAGACCAAACGAAGTCCATCTTCGAAACTCAATGTTTTATTCGCTACAAGTGCAGAAAATTCACCAAGTGAGTGTCCAGCAACCATTGCCGGTTGGAATGAATCTCCTAAACATGCTGCTAGAATCGTCGAATGCAAGAAGATTGCAGGTTGCGTTACTTTCGTTTGTTTCAACTCATCCTCGCTACCTTCGAACATGATTTTTTGGATATCGAATCCAAGAATTTGATTTGCTTTTTGGAACATCGATTTCGCTAAATCGGAATGTTCATATAAATCTTTACCCATTCCGGTGAACTGCGCACCTTGTCCAGGAAATATATATGCTTTCATAATGCTTAATTTGGAGGTAAAATTAATGATTCCTTTGGAATCTTATAACTGTCCATCGGAATGATAGCGTCCAACCTTAAAGATTCTCACCTTTTGAAGGATTCCATCCGCATCATAGTCATAGACTTTTCCATCCCATAACTGACCATTTTTAAACTCTCCTTCCACCCAAATTTCATCGTTGTCGTTATAGACTTTATTATATCCATTCGTGCTAAATTTCAATCCTTTCATTCTTGGATGCGCGATCACAGGTGGATAAATTACTTTTGAGGTGTTGGACACTTGCGTGGTCGACTTAGGTGGATTGGAAAAGTTTTTGACGTTTAAAATAGTTCCCGATGCGGCTACATCGAATGACTCAATGAGGTTTCCTTGTATGTTATAGCGACTCACTTTACCAATTAAAACTCCGTTTTTCATGGAATATTCAAGCGCGATTTTTCCATTTTCATGGAAATATTGAACCTTACCCGTTTCTTGTCCCTCATTGTTATAAACAGCTTGGTAAGAGGTAACACCATTCTCGAAATAGCGAACAAGGTTTCCTTTGTAGCCATTTTTCCCAAAACTTCCTTGTTCCATGATGTGTCCATTGGGGTAAAAACGCGTGAATGCTCCTTCTGGACGATTATTGGAGTAATTTCCTTTTAGTTTTGGCGTTATTCCATCCTTGTGGTATTTTGTCCAAATTCCTTCTTTTCTACCTTCCACATATACGCCTTCCTCCACTTTTCCCGTTTTTGCAATACCGGATTGAGGTTTGTCTGTCCCGGTATACACCCATTTTCCTGTTCGTTTTCCGTGCACATCTTTTTTGTTCTGCGCTTGAACGAGGAAAGCAGATAAAATGAACCAGAAAAGGATAAGTGACTTAAGCATAGTTGAATTCTACAGTAAAAGTATGAAAAGAAGCCTGAAATCTGTGAATAACTACTGAAAAAATACGATTAAAGAAAGGGAAGAAAAAAGTACTTTTGATGAAGATATGTTGACATTTAATCCACAAGAAATAACGGTACAGCGACTACATCAGTTGTTGCTTGGTTCTATTGGTCCAAGGCCCATTGCTTTTGCCTCCACGATGAATGCTGCTGGACAAGCAAATCTTGCGCCCTTTAGTTTTTTCAATGTCTTTAGTGCCAATCCACCGATTTTAATTTTTTCACCTGCTCGATCAGGCAGAACAAATGAAACGAAGGATACCTACAAAAATGTAAAGGAATTACCAGAAGTGGTGATCAATGTGGTGAATTTCGATATGGTACATCAAATGAGTTTAGCGAGTTCGCCTTATTCTCCGGAGATCAGTGAATTCGAAAAATCCGGACTTACCCCAATTCCCTCGGAAACAATAAGACCCTTTCGCGTGGCGGAGGCACCGGTTCAGTTCGAATGTCGTGTAAACGAAGTAAAGGAACTAGGACATGAAGGAGGAGCAGGGAATTTAATCATTTGTGAGGTGTTGCGCATGCACGTGCGAGAAGACCTCCTCGATGAAAAAGGATTAATCGATCAACATAAAATTGATTTGGTTTCACGCATGGGCGGCGATTGGTATTGTCGGGCCGACGTGAATTCCATGTTTGAAATAAAAAAACCAATTACTACCTGCGGAATCGGTTTCGACACTCTTCCATCAGATATTAAAAACAGTCGTGTATTAAGCGGGAATGACCTCGGACAATTAGCAGGCATAGAAAATCTACCAAATGAAACGGATGTAAACGAATATAAGCTGATTGAATTAAGCGAATTATTTGTATCTTTAGAAAACGACGCTGTCGAACTGGAAAAACAACTTCATCAAAAAGCCAAAGTACTTTTAAGCGAAAACAAGCTAGAAGAAGCGTGGCTTACTTTATTAGCATTTAACAATTAAATTATAATTCAATGTTTAAATTCACCGGAACCATCAAGGTTATCCAACCAACGCAACAAGTCACTGAGAAATTTGCAAAAAGAGAATTCGTCGTGACAGATACTACTTCCATGTATCCACAAGATATCATGTTTCAAGCAACGCAAGACAAATGCAGCATGTTAGATGGCTACAACGTGAACGATCAAGTGGAAGTTTCTTTCAACCTTCGCGGACGCGAGTGGACAAGTCCACAAGGAGAAATCAAATACTTCAATACGATTGAAGCGTGGAGAATTGAGCGTCCAGGACAAGGTGCTGGAATGCCAGCAGGTGGACCTTCAGCGATGTCCTTAGGGAATGCGCCAACATCTACCCCAAGCAGTCCAATTACAGCTGCTGAAGAAGATGATGATCTTCCGTTCTAAGAAAATATGAGCACATTAAAAAGCCCTGACGAATCATTTGTCAGGGCTTTTATTTTTACTGAGAATTTAAAAAAGGTTAGTACATGAGCATGGCCAAACTACAGCCAACAACAATGCTCATCAATTTCATGAGGTTGAATTTATGGTTCTCAGATGTTTCGAAAATAATTGTTGTGGAAATATGTAAAAACATTCCGACAACGACAGCTAAAATCACATGGACATCCAAGCCAAGTTGCGCAGGAGACATGTTAAACCCAAGAAGCACTCCAAGAGGAGTCATGATAGCGAATAAGATCAACACAAGCCATGATTGAACCTGACTTAGCTTTGTGTTAATTAACAAAGTCATTAAAGCAATTGCTACCGGAACTTGGTGAAATATAATTCCCCAAAACAAGGACCCATGTCCGTGATCATGCGTATTTACAATGCCCATGTATGCATTACCCAAGGGAATTCCTTCAATGATCGAATGCACCGACAAGGAAATAAACAAGACCCATGGAAGCGATTGTCCTTTGTGCACATGCACGTGTCCGTGTTCAATTCCACCGGAGAAATACTCCAAGATTAATTGAACCAAAAATCCAAAGAGGATGAAAACACCCATTTTGGCTTGTCCATTTGCATAGATGTCCGGAATCAAGTGCTGAAAGATAATCGCAAGTAGGAATCCACCACTAAATGCAAGCGCCAATTTGATGAAATGACTTTTGTTGGTGGCGTTTAAGTAAGTCACGACCACTCCACCTAAAATAACGGAGGCTATGAGTCCAATGAAAACGAGGGATATGTTCATTATTTTAATTGCGCTAATAGGATTAATCGATCTGAAGTGTCCTCATGAAACACATTCAAGTCGTAGGACCCAAAGGTACCGATAATCTCAAAATTAGTTTCCAATAAGGCGAGAAAATCTGCTAAAAGCAAAGCTTGAACACGTTCCATGTATTGACTAACATGTCCGTTATCATTTACTTGAATGTACTTATAAATGTGCTTACCGTCGTAGTTTCGTTTGATGTCAAAATGCAATCCCTCCAAGACTTTTTCCTCTGAGGAAACCAAGTTCTCAATGACTTTTTTTGCATTCATGAAATCAATCAGTAATCGTCCACCGGGAACCAACATTTTTGAAATAGCCCCACACATGCGCTTGTTCTCCGATTCATCATCGAAATATCCGAAGCTAGTGAAAAGGTTAAAAATAACATCGAACTCTTCATTTTCAATTACCTCTCGCATGTCATGAGTCTGAAAGCGCAATTTTTCATGTGCATATTCACTGGCCTTTTCAATGCTGTTGGGAGAAAGATCAACGCCCATGACATGGTGATCGAATTCACTTAAGAATTTTGCATGACGCCCTTTCCCGCAAGCAAGGTCCAATAATCGCGAGTTGACGGGGAGATCTAAATACGTAAGGATATTCCGAATGAATCGCTCAGCTTCCTGTTCATCTCTGTTTTGATATAATACATGATAATAACTTGTATCAAACCAATCTACAAACCAATCCTTTTTTGACATGTCCAAAATTACCATTTTGTTTTTGAAAATTTAGGAAGTGAATTTGATTGTTTTTTTGTTTTCAGGAGAAAATATTGTATTTTTGACATTATTTTCTGTTATGTCTGAATTTTTTGCGCTGATTGCAAAGTATAATTTTTGGAATAACGCTGTAAAAACAGGTTATCCAAGAAAAAAATACTTGGAGCAACTTTTACTGTTCAAAAATACCCGATTAGTCAAAGTGCTCGTCGGTCAACGTCGCGCGGGAAAGAGTTTTGTCCTTCGTCAATACATCGATTACCTCATCAAAGACGATGTGCCAGCTGTAAACACTTTATATATCAATAAAGAGTTTACCGATTTCGACCGCATCGAAACTTACCAAGATTTAGTTGAGGTCGTTCGCGCTTATCACGAACAGTTTCAAATCGTTGGTCGACTTTATGTGTTCATCGATGAAGTTCAATACATCAAAGAGTGGGAAAAAGGCGTCAATTCCTTGTCCCAAGATTTCACCTTAGATGTTGACTTATTTGTCACAGGATCAAATTCTGAATTATTATCGAGTGAACTTGCCAGTTTATTATCGGGTCGATATGTTCAATTTCAAATCCTTCCGTTTTCTTATGATGAATTCTGTGCTGTCCATAAAAAAGAAAAAAGCCGAAAAAATTACTTAAAATTCATGCATGAAGGTGCATTGCCTGAACTTTTCCATTTGCCCACCGAAGAAAGTAAGTTCCACTATTTGTCCTCATTGAAAGACACCATCATCTTGCGAGACATCGTACAACGCTTTGCTATTAAAGATACAGCTCTGTTATTAGACATATTTAACTATGTCTGCAACAACGTGTCAAATTTATTCTCAGTGAATAACATCGTGAACTATTTTGAAAGCAAAAAACGCAAAACCAATTACGAAACGGTTGCCAATTACTTGAATTATTTGTGTCAAACCTTTGTCATACATCGCTGCGATCGCTATGATATAAAAGGAAAGGAATTACTTGGTGGAAACGTAAAATATTACCTGAACGACTTATCCTTTCGAACGTATTTGTTTGGTAATAATACATTGAGCTACGGCAACCTACTTGAGAATAGTGTCTTTTTAGAACTCGAACATTTTGGCTTTTCTACCCAAGTGGGCGCCATGCGTAATAAAGAAATCGATTTTGTTTGCTACCGCAATGGTGTCACCTTATACCTGCAAGTTGCATTTAGCATTTTAGAGGAAAGTACCTTCGATCGTGAATTTGGAAACTTAATTTCGTTAAAAAATAATCATCCCAAAATCATCGTAACTATGGATGAGCTTCCGCTTAGAGAAAAGGACGGCATCTACATCGTTCCAGCGTGGGAATTGGAATCATTTTTAGAAAGTTTAACTACATTCACACTATCATAAGTCAGCATTGAATGAAGAAAATCGGATTAACAGGCGGAATCGGTTCAGGAAAAAGCAGCATTGCACAAATCTTAGCGGCGATGTCATACCCTGTATATTACTCTGATCAACGCTCAAAGTATTTGAGTGACAAAAATTCTACTATTCGAAATGGACTTATCGACTTACTCGGTGAAGAAGCCTACATCGATGGAACCTTAAACCGCGTGTTTGTCAGCGAATGTATTTTTTCAAATCCGGATTTACGTTTAAAGGTGAATGAAATCATTCATCCCATTGTGCGTAAGGATTTTGACGATTGGGCGTCACAACAAACAAGCAGCTTGATTTTTAACGAAGCAGCTATTTTATTTGAAACCGGAGCCTATCACCAATTTGATGCAGTCGTGCTCGTATGTGCGCCTGTGTCAGTGCGCATACAACGTGTGATGCTACGCGATCATTGCAGCAAATCATCCGTAGAAGAGCGCATACAAAGCCAATGGACAGATGAACAAAAACGCAGTTTAACGAAGTACTGTGTGGAGAACGATGGGCGTCAACCTGTACTGATTCAATTGGAAAAAATCTTATCAGAGCTTGAAAACTAGTAAACCATTTTAATGGTAATGACTTTGTCTTTGTCCAATTTCACTGAACATTCTTCGAAACTAGGAGCAGACAATTTTGGACGCATGTTATTCGAAAAAGCATACGCTTCCGTTGGAATTCCAAAGAAATTTTTGTCGCATATTTTATTGCTGTTGTCATCATGGTAAACGACAATTGCATAGTTCGTTGCCTCTAAATCTGTGAATTGGAATTTTACTTCCGGAGACTTTGCATCCAAGCGTGCAAGACGATGGGTTTTTCCTGACTGGGTAAAAACGGCGGGGTTTTTATACAAGGCAAATTCGATCAGTCCTTTGTTGTGTTGAATCGAAGTCACCTTTACCGTTAAATCGAAGGTGTCTTTTGACGTTTCTTGCTTCAATGGAAAGAAGGCATAACTTAAGGTGAAAACAAGGACAAATAACTTAATCATGAAAAAGATTAATTGATTTTCAAGTATACACCAAGTGTCATTTGCTTGTTATTCAAGGAAAAGATCGAATTTCCAACATTTTGCATCCACTCTTTCCATGCACCAAATTCAAAATCATTGCTCAAATCACGCTGACCTTCGTAATACGATATTTTGCAACCGAAACGCTTTGTGAAATTGAATGAAGCGTATGCAAAATACCCATAATCTAATTTGGCATTGGTATTTACACCAGTTATCGTTCCAAGATCTGTGCTGTTGGATGCAAAAGCGGCAATGGATGAATAATTCGTCGTCATGCTTCCCGCTACGCGGTAACGACATTCGAGGCCACCGCCTAGGTGTAACTTCCACACATTTAGTTGAAGTCCGATTGGCAAAGAAATCATGTCCGCTGTCGTAAGTTTGTCGCTAGTGTATGTTGCTTGTAAACTCCCATCTGGATTATAGGCGTTCTGCGAAGTCACATATCTACCATTCGATTTTACATACCCCAATCCTGAAAAAACGGTCGCAAATTTCAATACCGTGTAACTCAGTTCCAAGCCACCACTTGCGGCAAACTTCCAATAAACTTTTGGATCCAATTCATTTTGTTGCACCAATGTACTTACGGCGGAAACATCTTGTTTATTCAATCCCGTTTCCGCGTGAAGGGTCCATTTCCATTGGGCATTTGCCTGAGTGGTAAAAAGGATGCAAAAAAGTACTTTCAAAAACTTATTTATCATCTTAGCCTAAGAATGGGTATTTATAATCTGTTGGCGGAACAAATGTTTCTTTAATGGTGCGAGCAGAAGCCCAACGCAATAAGTTCATCGCTGCACCTGCTTTATCGTTCGTTCCGGAACCTCTCGCGCCACCAAAGGGCTGTTGTCCGACAACGGCACCAGTTGGTTTATCGTTGATGTAGAAATTTCCAGCGGCATGTACCAGTTTTTTCGTTGCTAATTGAATCGCATAACGGTCGCTGGAAATAATCGATCCCGTTAAAGCGTATTCTGAAGTGGAATCTAACATTTCCAAAGTTTCTTCAAATTGATTTTCGTCGTAAACGAAGACCGTCAAAACTGGCCCAAAAATCTCCTCACACATGGTGCGGAATTTCGGATTGGAGGTCACAACCGTAGTTGGCTGAATGAAGTATCCTTTTGATTTATCATAAGATCCACCTGTAATGATTTCCGCATCACTTTGTCCTTTACAATAGTCGATGAATCCAGCAATTTTGTCGAAAGCTCTTTCATCAATTACTGCATTTACAAAGTTGCTTGTATCTTCTGGCGTTCCCATTTTGAAAGAGTTCACTTGTTCCGTGAAGATGCGTTTCACTTCTGGCCAAATGTTTGATGGCACATAGGCACGAGAGGCAGCTGAACATTTTTGTCCTTGGAATTCAAATGCTCCTCTAGACATTGCAGTTGCAACCTCAGCAGCATTTGCTGATTTATGTACCATAATGAAATCTTTTCCACCTGTTTCACCAACGATTCTTGGGTAGGATCGGTAGTTCTCTAGGTTGTGACCGATTTCTTTCCATAAGTGACGGAAAACTCCCGTTGATCCCGTGAAATGTAATCCTGCGAAATCTCTGTGTTTGAAAACGATGTCTCCAGCAACTGGACCGTCCACCGTAATCATATTGATGACACCGTCTGGAACCCCAGCAGCTTTAAATAAATCCATGATTACTTGTGCAGAGTATACTTGAGAATCAGCCGGTTTCCAAACCACCACATTTCCCATCATCGCTGGAGCAGCACACAAATTCGCTGCGATTGACGTAAAGTTAAAGGGAGTAATTGCGAAAACGAATCCTTCCAAAGGACGGTATTCCAAGCGATTCCACATTCCAGGCAACGATTCTGGTTGTTCTTTATATATCTGCGTCATATATTGCACATTGAAGCGGAAAAAGTCAATTAACTCACATGCTGCATCAATTTCGGCTTGCATCACGTTTTTTGATTGCGCTAACATTGTAGCTGCATTCATTCTATTGCGGAAAGGTCCTGCCAATAAATCTGCTGCTTTCAAGAAAATTGCTGCACGTTCTTCCCAAGGAAGTTCCGCCCATGCTTTTCTTGCAGATAAAGCGGATTCAATCGCATCGGTTACATGACTTGCATCCCCCGCATTATAATGTCCAAGCACATGAGCGTGATCATGCGGAGCGGTCATCGCTTTTTTCGTATTTGTACGAACTTCTTTCCCGCCAATATACATCGGGACATCAATTGGAGCTTGACTCCACATGTCTTTGTATGTTTGAATTAACGAATTCGTTTCTGCCGTTCCAGGTGCATAAGCTTTCACTGGTTCGTTGATGGCAATTGGGGTTTTAAAAAAAGCGTTTGACATAACTATTGAATTTTCAACAAAGATAATAGAATAGTTATTCGGGAACGTATCTCTTGTCAGGCAAGGAAGGATTTCCGTTCGATTCGCGAAATAAATGCTACCTTTGACGCACATGTTTTTAGCTCAATTACACCTCATCAATTTCAAGAATTACGAAGATTTAGAAATAGATCTTTGCGCTGGAATCAATGGCCTAGTTGGACAAAACGGCAGCGGGAAAACGAATATTCTGGATGCGGTTTATTACCTCAGCATGTGCAAGTCCTATTTGAATGCGATTGACCGTCAGAACATTCGCTTCGATCAAGCTTTTTTTTCCATTCAAGGAAAATGGCAACTGGACAATCAAGAACAAAATGTTCACTGTGCGCTAAAGAATGGCGGAAAGAAAACAGTAAAACTCAATAAAAAGGAATACGAAAAACTCGCTGATCACATTGGGAAATTTCCAGTGGTCTTCATCTCTCCGTACGACGGTGATTTAATTGCAGATGGCTCCGAAATGCGTCGAAAGTGGATGGATGGCATTTTGTCCCAATTGGACAGGGTTTATTTGGAAGAGATTCAACGCTACAACAAAGTATTAGATCAACGTAATGCCTTATTGAAGAATATGTTTGAACACCGTTTGTTCGACATGGACTCCATCGAAGTATGGAATGAACAGCTCATTCCTTCTGGAAATTACATTCATCAAAAACGCCAGGAATTTCTAGCTGAATTCATTCCTGTTTTTCAGCGTTTTTACTCGGAAATCGGTTTGGACTCCGAATCAGTTGGACTAGAATACCGTTCTCAATTGAATGAACATTCCTTTGTAGATTTACTTCAAATGAATACGAAAAAAGATGCTGCCACGCAATATTCCAATGCTGGAACGCACAAGGATGATTTGGTCTTTACGATTAAAAATCATCCCGTGAAGAAATTCGGTTCC
>CAIOSO010000164.1 GCA_903860985.1 uncultured Flavobacteriales bacterium | reverse complement strand
GCTGATGTAAATCCAGTCTCGGAACAATTGAAGGTTTGGAACCATCCAAGCTTAGCCTCCATCACTGTCAATTTCGTTTCTCGCCAAGACATTTCGCCGACTTGTTCTCCCGTAACTGGCTCACCCGGACCTCTACTTTGTGGAACAGGAAGCAATGGCGGAAACGGTCTAGGAGCTGTTGAAAAAGTATTGTACCGAAGTGCCGCAGTTTCCTTAACAGGTGTCCCTCCGGCAAATGGTTGGATCTTCACCTACGAAAACTTTTCTCGAAGCAACACTGTTTCCAATTTGATGAATCCCGCGAACTATGGAATCACCTTGGCGGCGAAAATTTATCACTTAGATACTCCGGACGATTCACCTGTGTTTTTTCAAGATCCACACTTTGTGAGTTGCGCTGGAACACCTTATACCTTTAACGGAAATGCCATCGATCCAAATTTAGACTCCTTGGTTTTTTCCTTCGGAATTCCCTACAACAATATTCAAGGAGCAAGTTACAATCCACCAGTAGATCCCATTCCTGTTCCCTTTGAACTCGGATTCAGCGCCACTAGTCCTACGCCAAACCAAAGTTTAAATCCAGGAAATTTTCCAGCGAGTCTGAACCCGGTCTCCGGTGAATTAACGTTTACCTGCGTGAACATTGGGAATTACGTGGTGAAGGTGTTGGTGAAATCGTATCGTCAAGGAATCTTGATTTCTGAAATTGAGCGCGAAATGCAATTGATGGTGATGCCATGTTCCGGTGGAAACAATCCACCCATGATTACGCCACCATTCCCAGGAAACTCCTTCGATCTGACCGTGAATGCGGGAGATTTGGTTTCCTTCAACTTAAATGCCAGTGATGCTGACCTACTGCAGGATGGTAGTCCGCAAACATTGACCATGACTGGATCAGGTCCCATGTACGGAACAAATTTTACCTCGAGTACAGGATGTAGCATTGCTCCATGTGCGAATTTAACGACGGGATTTCCCTTAACTGGATCTGGATCCATCAACACGAATTTCAATTGGCAAACGACCTGCGATCACATCTCCGATGCGCAAGGAAATACGATGAGTCAAATGACCTATACCTACGTTTTCCGCGTACAAGACGATTATTGTCAAGTTCCTCAAGTAAGCTACGCGACCGTAAACATTCACGTTTTGAATCCGGGAATCATCCCAGCACCTGAAATTAATTGCATTCAAACAGCGAACACGGAGGACCTAACTATTTTCTGGAATCCAGTGACCAATAGCAACAACGCATTTGTATCTTATCAAATCTATTCGATTCAAAATGGATTAATTGGGACAGTCACTGACATCAATGCGAATAGTTTTATTGTTCCAGCGATTTACACTCACCATGAATTCTATTTAGCTGTTCAGTCCGGATGTAATGGCGG
The DNA here is from genome assembly GCA_903860985.1 of uncultured Flavobacteriales bacterium. Classification (GTDB taxonomy): domain Bacteria; phylum Bacteroidota; class Bacteroidia; order Flavobacteriales_D; family Crocinitomicaceae; genus UBA952. The sequence goes on along the minus strand of CAIOSO010000164.1, from coordinate 545 downwards.
AACACTTCGTTACAGCGATACTGTTTCCAATATTTTCTTAACGCTTGTGAATCCAAACAACGGGACGGCTGTCCTGAACTGGAATAAACCACGTGCGACACCGCTTCCAACCTACAATGAGTACTTTTACATTTACCGAGAATATCCAACGAACTTCTTTAACTTTTTGGATAGCGTTCCCTACAATCAAACGAGTTACATCGACACGATTGATTTGTGCCATGAGTTCATTCGATACCGTGTGAATTTGGCAACTACCAGTTGTAACTTCAATTCAAATCGACCGGGTGATAATTTAACAGATATGTTCACTCCTGACATGCCTGTAATCTATTCAGTGGGTTACGACACAACGTCCTACCAGATGAACATCCAATGGAATCAAAATGCGCAAGATGATACTTATGGTTACGTCATTTATACCTTCGATGCCAACGGATTCTTATACGAATTAGATACCGTTTATGGAATTGGCACCACGAATTATTCCTACCTCGTGAATACCCCTGGTCCATTCTCATATTCTGTGGCAGCTTTTGATTCTT
>CAIOSO010000163.1 GCA_903860985.1 uncultured Flavobacteriales bacterium | reverse complement strand
TTTTCCTTGAATGGTGGCTCAATCCAAACAAAGGTCCACTTTGCTTCGCAAAGCTCGGACTTTTTTTGTTTTCTCCGCTTATTGAAATAAATTTCAAACGCGTTTAAAACAAAAAAAGTCCGCTTCTTTCGAAGTGGACTTTTGTTTGTGATCCCTCTGGGATTCGAACCCAGGGCCCATACATTAAAAGTGTATTGCTCTACCAGCTGAGCTAAGGAATCATTAAATTCGCGTGCAAAGATATGATTATTCTTTTGTTATCCCAACATTATTGCAGTAAATTTGATTTTATAGATTGAAAAAAAACCAAGGCGTTGATTTTCAAGTAAAAATAAGATTTTGAAGGGTATGGTTTTTTTGGTAGGGATGATGGGAGCAGGGAAAACGAGTCTTGGAAAGTCCTTGGCAAAACAAACCGGACTTCCGTTTTTCGATACAGATGCTTACATTAAGGTTCAGGCAGGACAATCGATTACCGAAATTTTTAGCACCAAAGGTGAGGCTGCTTTTCGTGAAATGGAAGAGGAGTGCTTTCACGCATTAACACCGAATGCTCAATGGATCGCAACTGGTGGTGGATTTCCTTGTTTCAATGATTTAATGGTGAAAATGAAACAACGTGGCACCGTGGTTTATTTGAAATTGACACCCGAAGAATTATATGCTCGAATTCAAAGTGTTGCGAATCGACCCTTGTTGCAAACAAGTCATCCTTTAAATGAGTTATCTCGACTACTGAAAGAACGAGCAGAAATCTATGAAATGGCAGATTTTGTCATTAAGGGAAACCAATCAACCGATAATTTGGTGAAAGAATTTCAGCAACTTGGTCTAATATAAGTCTTTCCTAAATCCAACATTGAAGATAAAGAAGATGTTGGATAATAATTGACTGTTATATGCCGTTTGATTACTCGCTTGTCCAAACAGTAAATACTCCCCACTTAAATCCGCATAGACCGTACCAATGGCTGGAAAGGTATATTTAACGCCGGCTTGTAAACCTACACCAATACTTAAAACAGTTCCTTCGCGCTCCTCACTTGGACTAAGAGAATAGTTGTTTGCCCAGGTATATTGTCCGGTTGCATCCAGTTTTTGGTAATTATTCTTGACTTTATTGATGATCACCATGAAGTTTGATCCAGAATACCCGGAAAACCCATAATCAAAGTCGTTCCCAATATATCTGCGTGTACCGCCTTCAAATAAAGAATAATTCGTGGTTCGGTCGTAATTTACGGTCAGATTATATGGATTAACAGACGCATTATTTCCTGTGACATAAGTAGACAAGTTACTGCCTTCGTTCACCGGAAAATAGTAACTGAAACGACCATAAATAGATTGATCTGTGGATCTTGGGACTTCTATTCCTACATGCACATTTGCAAATGATTTCGGTGCACCAAATCCTTTTAATATTCCGGATCCACCGTCAAAGCTTACCTGAGCGAATGAGAAAAGAGGAATCAAAAAGAGAAAACTGACAATAAATAGTGATTTCATAGTGTTTTTTTAAGGGAGAAACATGGGACAATCCTCATCATGTGCGCCTTTCAATAGGCCAATGCTGAATAAGAATTCCTTTACTATTTCTTCACCAACAAATTTAAAGTTCTTTTTGAAGAGTTCAACCCATTCACGCGTATTTTTTATGTCTTGACACTCAAGCCATGCTAAAAATGACCCATGTTCCTTTTTTATGGTTATCATTTGACAGGCATTGTAAATCACAGCCTCTATTTTTCGTCTGTTTCGAATAATTCCTGGATTGTTCATGAGGACTTGAATATCCGTCTCTGTATACTGAGCAATCAATTCATAATTATAGGCGTCAAATGCATTTCTGAAATGCGCTTCTTTTTTGAGGATGATGTCCCAACTCAAACCAGCTTGGTTTATTTCTAAAATGAAACGTCCAAACAACTCAAAATCATCGGTGATTTTTCGACCATAAACCGTGTCGTGATATATTTTGTGGATATCACCTGATGGGAGTTTTAAGCAATATTCACAATAACTCATGAACAATTTTTTGTTGGATGATAAAAATACGCGAATTTTCCTTAAATTTGTTGTAATCATGAATAAGAAACAGTACTTCTTCTCCTTTGTTTTGGCTACAATGTCCTTCATTGCAGCGCGTTCTTTACAAAAAGTGGGAACAGAAAATTACTATGTGAAAAAAGCAAGTAATTTTCAAAAAGAAGATGGGTATTTCGATTTGATTCATCCCAATTCAGTACAAACACTTCCGATGGGTGTACAGCCGTTTTCCGACATTACTTTATTGGATTCCACTCATTTGATTGGTTTAGATCCTCAAAGTGGTTCCTTGTTTGTGTATGATATAGATGCGAATAGCGTTGCTCCTTTCTTACCTTGGGATCTCGGATCAAGAATTTGTAATATATCTACGGTAGATTCCACGCTGCTCTTGGTGGATGATGCAAAACACATTCATTTTCTTGCATCACCCTACGATTCGAGTTCGTTGACTACCTTGAATTTAGAAAATGAATTGTTCGAAGCCACAAGTATCTGCGTGCATCAAGAGTCTCATCGCTTATATATGATTGCTGCAAATGAAGAGCGAACAGAAGGATACAGCAATAGTTCAGTTTATGCCTACAACTTAAATCAACACAAGTTGAATGCTCAGCCATTGTTTTCCATCTCTGCGGAGGATGTTGAAGCTTTTGCCATTCAAAATAATTTAATTGCTCCACATACGGATTTAGCTTTTATGGAGGATTCGAATCAAACGATGGATTTTATTCCTTCGGCAATTGCCGTTCATCCGAAAACCAATGAGATTTACGTGCTGTCTCAAGCGGATAGAACACTCGTTGTCTTCAATCAGTTTGGTGAAATCGTGAACTTTACTTCCCTGAACAAAACTACTTTTTCGAATCCATCTGCCATGACGTTCAAAAAGAATGGTGATTTAGTGATTACGGATGGAAACTTGATGAATCCTACGGTGATTCAGGTAAAATGGAACAAATTGTTCCAGTCTAAAGCGGGACACGGATTAATCTTCGGTCGCTAAAACCCACTTTCTACAAAATGGACCTTCATTAAATAGGAGGTCAATCATGGATAAATTTGACGTAAAAGGCTTATCGTAGGAAAAAACCTGTTGATAGGAAGCTAGCGTCCAAAGATCATGTTCCAAGTAAGCGTTTTTAGAAGAATCCCCACTGATTCCATGGAATGCTTCTGTATATTGAAAGGATAAAGGTTGATTTAGCACATCTTCTATTAACGATAAACAACGTTCGTTCTTTTCCCACAAATACGTATCATCAGAAAAAATAATCGTTTTGATTTCCTTCGCGTAATCCTCAAAATAAGGGGCTAGGGCATACGCACTAGTGATCGCTCGCCAATGATCGTTCTTCCAAGTTCCGGAATGATCAATTTTTAGTTCGTTCATTGGGATTTTGCGTCCACTTTCGTGCAAGGTTGGAATGCTCAATCGAAGAATTCCATTCGCTGTAAGGATTTCACAACGCGTGCGGATCGTTTGCTTCTGAAAATGTTCATGCCATTCGATAAAGCCATCCTTCGCCTGAACAAAAGCGCGCAGATAATCAATGGAAGGAAAGTATGCTGTTGGAAAAACAGTCATTAATCAATCATCTTCAGGATGCGGTTCCAACGGATTCCCATATATGAGCTTTTGGAGAACCAAACAAGTGAAGCCCTTCCAACAATGTGATCTTCTGGGACAAAGCCCCAAACACGTGAATC
>CAIOSO010000162.1 GCA_903860985.1 uncultured Flavobacteriales bacterium | reverse complement strand
TATAACACTTTCTGCCAACGCGGCTTTCTTGGCTTGTAATGCCAAAATCTTCTCCTCGATGGTGTCCTTTGTGATAAATTTAGAACTAAACACGGGTTTGTCTTGTCCGATGCGATGCGCCCTGTCTTCGGCCTGCTTCATGGTAAATGGGTTCCACCATGGATCTGCTAAGAAAACGTAATCCGCCGCAGTAAGGTTCAACCCACTATTTCCAGCCCTCAAACTCAAAAGGAAAACCCTTTTTTCATCATTGTTTTGGAATAAATCAATTTGCACCTGCCTTTCCTTCTCATCCATTGATCCGTCCAAATAGCAATATTCCACACCTTGCTGTTCAAAGATCTCTTCAAACACTTTTAAATAGCCCACAAACTGCGAAAAGAACAATACTTTATGTCCGTTTGCGACAGCACGAAGCAACATGCGCATGATTTCATCATCCTTGCCACTGCTACCCTCATAATTCACATCTTTCAAGGTTGGATTTAAGGCGATCTGACGTAGGTGCATCAAACCGTTAAATATCTTCAATCTTGATTTAGAAATGCCCAATTCAGACACGTGGTTCAAGATTTCATTGCGATATTGATTTTTCACCGATTCATACAATTCCGCCTGCTCTGGACTCATCTCACAGAAATGCACCTTTTCGATTTTGGGTGGTAATTCCTGCATGACTTGCTTCTTGGTACGGCGAAGAACAAAAGGGTCAATCAACTTACGCAACTCCTCAGTCTTCTGGGGATTAGCGCCCTTTTCAATCGGTCTGATAAACTGCTTTTCAAAGTAACTATAACTACCCAACAAACCTGGATTCAAGAAATTCATCTGACTCCATATGTCGAGAAGTGTATTTTCAATCGGCGTACCCGTTAATGCGATTTTATTCCGCGACTGAATCTTCAATAAAGCCCTAGACGTTTGAGACGATGGGTTTTTGATAGCCTGACTTTCATCCAAAACAACGCAATTGAATTTGTATTCTCTCAATAATTCTACGTCGTTTCGCATAGTTCCGTACGACATAACAACGACATCTAAATCATCAAAACTGCTTAGCACTTTGTTCCTAGCTAATCCTGAGTACAATGCCGTTCTAAGTTCTGGACAGAACTTTGCAGATTCCGACATCCAGTTGTAAAGCAATGACTTAGGTGTGATGATTAGGATTGGACCCATTTTGGTAGTTACGGGTGCCAAAGCTCTACCATCAGAAGCAATGGTAGTATTTTCAACAGCCGGAACTTCTAAATTTTCACCGTTACTGGTCAAACCCAATTGTGATTTCGCGGTTCGCTCAATCTCATACGCCGAAGCCAATACTTGAAGATGAGCAAGCGTTTGAATCGTCTTACCCAATCCCATATCGTCGGCCAACAATGCACCGAAATGATTTTGATGCATGAAATTTATCCATCTAAATCCTTCCAATTGGTAATTCCGCAATTCGCCAACAAATGAAGTAGGAAGTTCAATCATCGGAATTTTACCATGAGCTAAGGCTTCGCTCCATTCCGGTGTTGGAGGTGCCTCATTTAAGTATTCATCCAAATCGCGTAACAGCGATACATGTATATTCCTTACTCGATACGATTCATCATGAATATCGGCCAGATTAACAATTTGTGCAAATTGATCAAACCATTCTGAGGGCAAAATGACAATCTTACCATTGGGAAGGATATATTCTCTTCTTCGCTCAATGATGTGTTTTCTGAGTTTAATGAATGGAATTTCAAAGGCATCC
>CAIOSO010000161.1 GCA_903860985.1 uncultured Flavobacteriales bacterium | reverse complement strand
GGATAAAATTAAACTTTCGAGATGACTTCTATTCTAAAAAACGATGTAAATTTGGGTTATGATATCATTTGACAACACTGAAGTTGCCTTCTCAAGCAAATCTAAGAACGACCTAAGAAGAGCTTATTGGCTATTTCGTATCATCGCTTCCCCTTCCATCGTGAAATTTGGAAAAGCAGCGACCAATTTGGCGCTAAACTTACGTCTTCCCATTTCCGCACCGATTAAAGCGACCATTTTCCGTCAGTTCTGCGGAGGAGAAACGATTGCAGAATGTGACCGAACGATTGCAGATTTAGGGAAATTCGGCATTGGAACTATCCTAGATTATTCTGTGGAAGGAAAAACGAGCGACGAAGACTTCGATCAAACGGTGGATATCATCATTCAAACGATACATCGCGCAGCGAATGATCCACATATTCCGTTTGCTGTATTTAAAGTAACTGGAATTGGACGACACGATTTAATTGAGAAAGCCTCGACACAAGGATACACGCCAACGTCGGAGGAAAAAGCAGAAATTGACGTAATCGTTTCACGTATCGATCTGATTTGTCAAGCAGCACACGAAGCGGGAACATCCGTATTCATCGACGCAGAGGAATCGTGGATTCAAGATGCGATTGATCAATGGACTTTCGACATGATGTTGAAATACAACAAAGAAAAATGCATCGTTTTCAATACCTTGCAGATGTACCGTCACGACCGCTTGGCATTCTTAACAGACTGTTTGGCTTTGGCGAATGAACATCACGTGAAGTACGGAATCAAGTTAGTCCGTGGCGCCTACATGGAAAAAGAACGTGCGCGGGCAATTGAGAAAGGATATCCATCTCCGATTCAAGCAACAAAGTCCGATACAGACAAGGACTTCAATACAGCGTTAAAAGTGATTGTTGAAAATCGTGATGTTTTCTCCCTTTGCGCAGGAACGCACAACGAGGAAAGTTCTGAATTGTTGATGACCTTCATGCAAGACGCGAATATTAATCCACAAAGCGAGCAATTTTACTTTGCACAATTGTTGGGAATGAGTGACCACATTTCGTTCAACGTAGCTCATGCGAAGTACCATGTGGCTAAATACGTTCCATTTGGACCTGTGAAGGAAGTGTTGCCGTATTTGTTGAGACGTGCGGATGAAAATACTTCCGTTGCTGGTCAAACTGGACGCGAACTTTCGCTCATCATGAAAGAATTGGATCGTCGCGCTAAGAAATAACGCTTATTGCTTGATAAACTTGAAGGAATACTGTCCGATGTTCAGGAAGTAAATCCCCTGATTCCAAGTACTTGTTTCAATCGTGAAACTCGATTCGAGTTGACCTGTCAAGAGACGTTTTCCCATTAAATCACTTACGAAGTAATCTCCACTCACCTGCTCACTCAGGCTGACATTTAGCTCATTCGACGTCGGATTAGGATACATCGTCAATTCTACGAAGGATTGATTCAACTCAATGGTTTCCACGAGTTGATTTAAGGTGAAAACTGTATCCGTCAGCAATGGTTGTGTGTGACTAGGATGGTATTTCATCACATAAATATTGCTCCCCCCATTTAATGCATTTTGCCCATCATTAACAATCGTATTAATGCCAATAGAGATAAATCCCCCATCGCGCGTAGCGGTCATTTCATTACATTGGTCAATCCCTTCATTAATGATTACCGTTGTTGGTAATCCCATCCAATAGGCATTCGCTGCATCGTAAAGTCCATTGTTCAGATCATATGAAAACTGACTATTTGTCAAATTGCGGTATTGAAAACAAACGGAAAGCATGTAGGTCGGATTAGGCATAAATACGACTTGTTCATATTGAGAATCAGAGATGGATGTTGGAGAATTATCCGCTTCTGTGTATTCACTTTGCATGACTCCATTCTCATTCGTGATACGCATGTAATTGTCGTGATTCTGTTCATTAACCAATCTGTATCCAACAATGTAGTATTTATTTTCACCAAGCTCAATATCAGATAAATGGTAGGTTCCAGATTTTGGTCCAATCATTATTTGCGAAAGAATGGTTCCCTGATCATTGAAGGTGATCATGCATCCTTTAACCAAGTTAGAATCCGGAACAAACATATCACCCACAACGAGGTACAATGAATCTTGGAATCTTGTCACTGAAGTCGCTTGATCCTCTCCTGTTGAACCAATGGTTTTTGTCCATAAGGTATCCCCATCTTTGTTTAAGCGCATCAATAACATGTCTGACTCTGAACCGAATAATGCTTGACGATATCCCACCATTACGATTCCCGTATCTTTCGTCATCAACGCATCCGTAATGCGATCCCACGCAGGATTCGCATAGGTTTTCATCCACTCTTGATTTCCGTTCAGATCTGTTTTGATCAACATCGCATCGAAGTTGCCTTGACTTGATGAATTCGACATTCCAGCCATATAATATCCACTTCCCGGTCGCTCCATAACAGTTACTGCCTCTTCTGATTCCGCCCCGCCGTATGGGTGACTCCAAAGGTAATTTCCGAGCGAATCAATTTTCATTAAGAAAGCTTGCGAGTTTCCACCCCAACTTCCAGAACTTCCCGTAACGATGTAGGAAGAATCTACCGTTTCGATGATATCCTCTCCCTTATCAAAGCTATTTCCTGAATACAACTTATAGAAATACTGTTGTGACCAAGAAGTGGACACAAACAAAAAACTGAAAACCGTGATTAAAATGCGCATTTTACTTGAAGAATTATGGATTCACCTGTTTTACT
>CAIOSO010000160.1 GCA_903860985.1 uncultured Flavobacteriales bacterium | reverse complement strand
GGGGTTTTTTTATGCCCAAGATTTTCTTGAATGAAGCAACAATAAAAGATGGATGGGAGCGTAATCCCGATGCTTCGGGAGACGCCGATTTTAAAGACCCCGACATTCGTCAGAATCGTCGGGGTAAGTTTATGCCCAAGATTTTGAAACTATCCGCAACTGCACCGCTGGTAATAATACGGCAGTAAAGCACCGCTGGATTTGTAACCTTCGGATGTTCAATGTACATTTTATGAGAATTTATCCCCATAAGTTCCCCTCATAGTTCGCCTATACGATCTCATCCTGCACATTGTATAGGTATAAGTGATTCTAGAGGCGATAATTTTTGCTATTTTTTCTTTTCTATTCAATTTGACGATGGAATTCTGATTTTTATTTTTCCTTTTAACACATGAATAACTCGAAATTAACGGTGTGACCATATACTTTCGTTTCGTTAAATTGGTTAATTTAGATGGGAATTCAAAAAACACTAATTGTGTAACTTTGAAATGATAATCTGTACTATACGAACACATGAAAAATAAATTAATCGTTATCCTTTTATTGATTTCACCTTGCTTTAGTGCACAAGAAATTGATCCTGATGATTCTTTTACCTTTGAAATATCTCTACCCAATTCGATATCGAATACCCCTTACAAAATGATCATGCAAGGTCTAATTCAAACTAGTGCAACCTATCAATACACCTTAAAATCTGGTTTATCTTTCGGGGGAGGAGTGCATTATTCTTATTTTGCTATTAATGAATTTCGTGTTCCATCTAAAGTATACGGGGGCATTCATACCGCTGCAGCTTACGTGAAAGTTGGACATGAGAAATTTTGGACGGAAAGATTTGGGACTGATTTCGGAGTAAAAATGGGATACCTGCAAAGTTTTACGGTGAGTGATTTGTTGAAATCTAAAGGGATTCCTTACAATTTTGTGGAAGGAACCTACATCGAACCTACAATTGGATTAGTACTGACAGCTGATGTAAATTGTAGCTATCGATTAAATATTGGTTATCCAATTTATGGGTATGGATTTACTCCATGGATGATCGGAATCGATTCGAATATTGGCTATGATCCAAAAGAATACTCAAGGCCATCCTCACTTTTTAGTGTTGGATTTGCGTACACATACTATTTTAACGGTAAGAAAACGGCCGCTGAAGACTAGGTTTGAAGTACGCCAACATTGTACGCTTTTTCAATAGGTGAGAGGTTTGCCATCTCAATTCCCATGGAAATAACGTTGCGTGTTTCCTTTGGATCAATGATTCCATCCACCCATAAACGACTCGCTGCATAGTACGGAGAGATTTGTTCGTCGTAACGGTTTTTAATCTGGTCGTATAATTCTTTTTCGCGTTCTGGTGTAATTTCTTCGCCCTTTCCTTTTAAAGTAGCTACTTCAATTTGAAGTAAGGTTTTTGCTGCTGCGGCTCCAGACATCACGGCGATTTCTGCTGTTGGCCAAGCGAAAATTAAACGTGGATCATAGGCTTTTCCACACATCGCGTAATTTCCGGCACCATAGGAATTACCCATGACAATGCTGAATTTCGGAACGACACTATTCGCCATGGCATTTACCATTTTCGCACCATCTTTGATAATTCCACCTTGCTCACTTTTTGATCCAACCATGAAGCCGGTAACGTCGTGAAGGAAGATTAATGGAATCTTCTTTTGATTGCATAACATGATGAATCGTGCTGCTTTATCGGCGGAATCAGAATAAATCACTCCACCAAATTGCATTTCTCCTTTCGCGTTTTTTACCAGCTCTCGATTGTTGACAACGATTCCAACACTCCATCCATCAATGCGCGCATAGGCTGTGATGATGGACTTTCCGAAGGTTGGTTTGTATTCCATAAATTCTGAACCGTCAACTAATGACTTTAAAATTTCTCTGGTCGGATAAGATTTAGAACGATCCTCTGGAATCACTCCGTAAATATTTTTAATATCAACTTCGGGTTCTACCGAATCAATGCGGTCGAATCCTGCTGTTGGATTGTGTCCGATGCGACTCATTAAATCGCGAATGGTAGCGATGCACGTTTGATCGTCTTCCACTTTGTAATCACAAATCCCAGATACTTCTGTTTGCGTTGTAGCTCCTCCCAATGTTTCATTATCAATGCTTTCACCGATCGCAGCTTTCACGAGGTATGATCCAGCAAGGAAAATGGTTCCTGTTTTATTGACAATTAAGGATTCATCGGACATAATCGGTAAATAGGCACCACCGGCAACACAACTTCCCATGACCGCAGAAATTTGTGTAATTCCCATGGAACTCATTTGTGCGTTGTTTCGGAAAATACGCCCAAAATGTTCTTTATCTGGGAAAATCTCATCTTGCATTGGAAGATAAACACCAGCCGAGTCCACCAAATAGATGATCGGAAGTTTATTCTCCATGGCAATTTCTTGCGCCCTTAAATTCTTCTTTCCAGTTATTGGAAACCATGCGCCAGCTTTGACTGTAGCATCATTTGCAACGATAATGCACTGACGTCCTTTGACGTAACCAATCACAATGACAACTCCTCCAGATGGACATCCACCGTGTTCCTTGTACATTCCGTATCCGGCTAAAGCGCCAATTTCGACTCTGTTTGAATTGGGGTCTAACAATAAATCGATGCGCTCACGAGCGGTTAATTTACCGTTCAAATGCTGCTTTTCAATTTTCGCTTTTCCTCCACCCAGGTAGATTTTTTCTAATTCTTGTTCTAATGCGCGAATCTTCAGACGCATTTTGTCTTCGTTGTTATTGAAATCTAATTCTTTCTGTGAGACAGCCATATGTGTTGATTGGGATTCAAAT
>CAIOSO010000159.1 GCA_903860985.1 uncultured Flavobacteriales bacterium | reverse complement strand
ATTGCGTAACGGAAACACTCGATTTGACGATCACTGCAAGCTCTAGCGACACGACGACTGCTACTTCGTGTGATTCATACACTTGGAATGGAAATACGTTTACGAATTCCGGCGTTTATCCAGGACCAACAACGAACTGTGTTACATCGTATCTAGAATTAAGCATCACACCGAGTTCTTCTGATACGCTATTCGTTAGCGCTTGTGATGCGTATCTATGGAATGGTGTCAATTACACAAGTTCCGGTGTTTATCAAGGTGTGACAAGCAACTGCGTTACGGAATTCCTTCAGTTAAACATTGACACTGTTGATGTTTCCACTTCGGTTTCCGGCATGACCATATCCGCAAATACGACCGTTCAAGGAACAACGTATCAATGGGTGGACTGTGACGCGAATAACACACCGATTCCGGGAGCTGTTAACCAGTTTTTCACCGCAACGGACAATGGCAATTATGCGGTGATTATCACCCAAGGAAGTTGCGAAGTAATGAGTGCGTGTGTCAACGTTTCAGATGTTGGAATGAATGAAAATTCAACGCTCGTTTTCACTGTTTTCCCGAACCCAAGCTTCGATCAAATCACGGTTCAGCGCAGCCAAAGTGAAACTGGACGTTTTTCCATGTATGACCAACAAGGACGCATGGTATTGAACGGTCAACTGGAAGGATTCAATACAAAAATTTCCATGGAGTCACTTACAGCGGGAACGTATCTGTTGAAAGTCGGAGGAATTGAATCCCCCGTTCTACTGATAAAGAATTAAAGCAAGGAATGCGCTTGATAGAGTTTCAATTCCTCCCAAGTGACTTTATTTCCGAGCTTTTCCTTCAGTGGCGATAAGGAAGTACCTTCAAATCCATCGAACATGGTGGCTAGTTCCGAAATGCGTTTTGGTGACATGACGTCGGTCAATTCGATTTTCTCACTACGGATCAAATAGGCAAAATGATTTCCGATGGTTTGCGTCGAAACTTGACGAATGCGCGCAATTTCATCCACATCTTTTCCTTGCTCCAATAATTCCAAGGTTTGTTCATAGGTTGATTTCTTCTCTTTTTTAGCCGTGCTTAATTTTTTACTTGTTTTAGTGAAAATTGCGTCATATTCGTCCTCTGGATCATCAAGTAATGATGGGACTTGCTTCAACTCTTGTTTGATGGCAGCCACCTTCCCGATTTTGTAATTGGCTATTTCATGGTTCCAAACAATGGATTTCGTAATTTCCTTACCGGCTGACACTGCCTCGATGAGCAGGCGCGCTCTTTTCAGTCGAAGAATCGTTTCCGTGAGGACTTCATCCAACTCTTCCAATTCCTCCGCGTATTGCTTGGTTTTTCGAACGCGACTTAACTCACCGATTTTTCTCAAATTCGAAGACAGCACATCGTCCAGCGATTTAAAGAAGTACAGATATGCTGCTTGAACGCGCTCGTTTAAAAAGTGGACATCGAATTTTGGTGCTTGCAAGACCTGATCTAACTGTCGGCCAAATTTACGCGCTGGGTCCATCGTAGATTGAATCACTTGGTTTTGCATGGTGATCCAACTTTTGTTTTTTCCCTTTTCGCTTTTCAATCCCACCAAATGGTAACTTGCTTCATGACTCCCCCACTTCGAACCGAGGTCGTACCAGTCAAACGCTTGTTTTAAACATGCAATTAAGTAGTGTTTCGTACTTTGCTCTAAATACGACGGCAATAGTTCCTCCTCCGCTTTGTTTTGACTGAACGCCACAACTTGCTGATCGTTGGAAAGTCCATTCATGCGCATTGGTTTCAAGAGCACCAAGCCGTCTAGTGAGCGCAAACGAGATAACGCGACGTACGCTTGTCCAGGTGCAAAAACATCAGACACATCCAATACCGCTTTCTCGAAGGTTAATCCTTGGCTTTTGTGCACGGTGATTGCCCAAGCAAGTTTCAGTGGATAATGAACAAAAGTCCCCAAAATCTCTTCCTTTACCTCACCTGTTGCGTCGTTGATGGCATAACGCATGTTATTCCACTCGAATTTCTCCACGACAATGGTTTTATTTTCCTCCGGAAAGTGAACAGTGATTTCCTGATCGCTTAGGGATTTGATTTTTCCCATTTTCCCATTGAAGTAATTTTTATCCAAGGACAAATCGTTTTTCACGAACATGACTTGTGCTCCAACTTTTAATTCCAGTGTTTCTTCAAGTGGAAATAAATGCTTCGGGTATTCACCGGTAACTTCTGCGTCGTAGCTCACTTTTTTTCCAGCTAATGCGGCTAAAGCTTTCGCATTTATTTCATCGGCTTTCGTATTGTGCGTGGTTAGCGTAATGTATCCATCTTGTTTGGATGAATCGAAGTCAGGTTTGACGTATTTATTCAACACTTCGACATCCTCTGCAGTAATTTCATTGTTTCGCAGGTGATTCAGCACTTGAATAAAATCCTGGTCTTGCTGACGGTAAATGGTTGTTAATTCGATATACAAAGGCTGAATTTCCCTCAATACTTTCGCGTGAAAGAAAAATACGCCATCGTAATACGAGCGAAGAACCTGCCATTCCTCTTGTTTCACAACGGGAGGAAGCTGCAATAAATCACCAATAAACAGGACTTGAACGCCACCAAAAGGTTCATGTATCCTCCGAACATTCCGCAGTGTCCAATCCATGGCATCCAATAAATCCGCTCGCAGCATACTGACTTCATCGATGATGAGTAATTCGATGTTGCGAATGATTTTGATTCGTGTTTTGTTCATGGAGAAATGACGCATCAAGGTATCCTTGGTTTCGAACTTCACCGTATCCGTGAACGAGGCCTTCACCCCGAATTCCGGAATGAATCCCGCAAAAGGCAATTGAAAAAAGGAATGAATGGTGACACCACCGGCGTTCAAGGCAGCGATTCCTGTTGGCGCAACAATCACCGCATTTTTATGGGTAGACGCCATTATTTTACGAAGCAAGGTCGTTTTTCCTGTCCCGGCTTTGCCTGTCAAGAAAATGGACTGATTCGTCTGGTTAATAAAATGCTCGGTAAAATCGGCAGGGGAACGTTGTTCTGGATTCAATTTGGACTTCATTTATTTGAAGTTACGAAAATAGTTAGAATGAATAGAACTATTTTTAAATTAAAATGAAGTTACTTCATCATTGTCAACAATCCATAAAACGAGGACTTATCCAACTTTGAAAACGCAAACCAGCGCTTCCCTAAATCCTTGAGCGATGCACCCAAATGATAGACTTCCTGGTCATCAATGATGAGAAATCGGTCGTGACTTTTGTGAAAGGATTTCAGCTCAAATCCACCATATTGTTCGTTGGCCTTTTGAAGATCTAAATTCAACTGTTTGTTCATCGTTTTTGTCAAGAGCAGAACGGTCACTCCTTCCCTCTTCTTACTCAAATGCACCAAGGTGCTTTCATCGATGTAATTGTCGATTAGTGTAATGCGTTTGTTAGCTGAACGAATGATCCGCGAGCATAGCGCATACGCATCGAAAACTTGTCCATCGAAGAAAATGCCTTGGGTTGGGATCAGTTGCGTATGGAGTTGAAGGTCGATTTGATCCACTTTGGTTTTTATGCTTTCCATTTGATCTTCGATTCGATTCATGCGATTATTGACGGCATATCCTTTCAGGAGGTAATCCTTCAAAACACGATTCGCCCAAATGCGAAACTGAGTCCCTCTTTTTGAATTTACGCGATAACCGACGGAGAGGATTGCATCCAAGTTGTAGCATTTAATTTCCTTTCCTTGTGTTTTCCCTTGGATGGCACCATGTTGAGTGGTATGTGCAAAAAATGCACACACCACTTTTTCGTCTAATTCTTGATCTTTGAAAATGTTCTTCAGGTGTTTAGAAATCACGGTTCTATCCCGTTCGAATAATTGAGCCATTTGTTCTTGAGTTAACCAAAATGTTTCATTTTCTTCATCCATTCTCACCTCTATGTGATGGGCAAGTTCATTAGAATTGAAAATAATAATTTCGTTTTTCATGTGAATTCAAATTATAGAAACTTAATTCAAGTCATCAGATCATGTTCAACAATCCTTCAACCGAGGACTTATCCAACTTTGAAAACGCGAACCAGCGTTTGCCTAAATCTTTGAGGGATGCTCCCAAATGATAGACTTCCTGGTCATCAATGATGAGAAATCGGTCGTGACTTTTGTGAAAGGATTTCAGCTCAAATCCACCATATTGTTCGTTGGCCTTTTGAAGATCTAAATTCAACTGTTTGTTCATCGTTTTTGTCAGCAGCAGAACGGTCACACCTTCCCTCTTCTTACTCAAATGCACCAAGGTACTTTCATCGATGTAGTTATCGATCAGCACAATGTTTTTCTCAGCGGAACGAATAATGCGCGAAGCAAAGCGCATACGCATCGAATACTTGTCCATCGAAGAAAATGCCTTGAGTTGGGATCAGTTGCGTATGGAGTTGAAGGTCGATTTGATCCACTTTGGTTTTTATGCTTTCCATTTGGTCTTCGATTCGATTCATGCGATTATTGACGGCATATCCTTTCAGGAGGTAATCTTTAATAACTTCATTTGCCCAGATCCTAAATTGAATTCCACGCGAAGACTTTACGCGATAACCCAAGGAAATAACCATATCCAAATTGTAATGTTCAACGTGATAAACCTTACCGTCTGCGGCAGTTGTCGCAAAATTTGCGACAACTGAAAGTCCCTTCAATTCTTCACGTAAAATAGTTGAAATATGTTTACCAATTGTTTTGATGTTCCTATCAAACAAAATAGCCAATTGCTGTCTATTTAACCAAACAGTATCATCGTTAAGTTTAATCTCTAGATGATTAACCATTCCATTAGGTTGATAAAAAATAATTTCGTTTTTCATGTGAATTCCACTATTTCAGTTTCGCTGCTCAATACAGCAGACAACATTGCTACACCCTGCTCAGTATAAGCAAATGGGTTTTGATTTGAGTGCTTTAACGTACGAAACCGGTCGCAATTTGCGACCAGTTCATTCGTTTCAATTTCCGTGAGTTGAAATCTAAAATATTCAGGAAAGCGTTCAATATTTCGTTTTACTTGT